>CAMOTC010000062.1 GCA_946625545.1 uncultured Clostridia bacterium
ACCTCCTCCACGGGGATCTCTTCCTCTGCGGGAGCGGTCTCTACGGGAATATCCTCTGCGGGAGCTTCTTCCACGGGGATCTCGACGCTCTCCTCGGGCTCGGCGATCTCGATCGCGCTCTCCTCGGCAGGCTCTACGGCATCTGCGGGGATCTCCTCGGCGATGTCCGCCTCGGTCTCGGACGCCTCCGCAGGTGCGGGAGATGCGGCGCCCTCCATGGGCTCATCCTCGATCTCGATCTGCGGCTCTTCCTCCGCGCCATCGTCGGGGATCACGTGGGTAGAGCCGAGGCTCCCTGCCGTATCCTCGTCGGAGGGCTCGCTTTTATCTTCTTCCGCGGGTGCGATGTCCGCCGCCGCGATATCCTCCTCGTCAGACACACTGCCCGTCACGGCGAGATCCTGACCGTCCTCTGCGGGCGCGACCTCGATGGGTTCATCCGCGACAGGGATATCGACATCCGCCTCGCTCGCATCCTCTGCGGGTGCCGCGTCGGCGCTCTCCTCAGGGAGTGCTTCGTCCATGGCGGCGAGCTCCTCGTCCGTCATACCGATCTCATCCGCGACTTCTGCTGCGGGCTCCTCTGCGACAGGCTCCTCTGCGGCGACAGCCTCTTCGGCGTCGGTCGGGAGCACGTCATCCAGAGCCGCGAGCTCCTCGTCGGTCATGCCGATCTCATCCACGGTCTCCGCTGCGGGGGTCTCCTCTTCCGCAGGCGTCTCTGCGACGACCTCTTGTGCGGGAGTCTCGACGACGGGCTCCTCTGCGGGGACCTCGACGACGGGCTCTTCGACCGGAGTCTCAACGGCAGGCTCGGGCTGAACGGGAGTCGCCTCCGGTTCACCGCGCAGCGCACGCTCGCGCGCCTCGGCGGCCGCTATCCTCGCCTCTTCCTCCGCGCGCACTTCGGCGACGGTCTTTTTGCTCTGCTTCAAAAGTGCATTACAGAGCGGGCAACGGATCTCTTTAGCGTCCAAGTCTACGACGATGATCTCTTTACATTGGGGGCACTTGCCTCTTCCGGATCTCATGTTTCCTCCTTCCGCGTAAGCGCGATGGCGCGCTCGCGATATAAATAAATATACTATAGAAAACGGATATAATGCAACTAAATTCGACGAAAAGCGAGCGCTCCGAGGACAAAAAAACCCCGTTCGCCATAAAGGAGATCTCGATTTTTTCGGATTTATCCGAATATCGCGCATTTCTCCCTTCTCCCCGCCCATTCCGCCACCTTTGCAAGAAGGGATTGATTTCCACACGGAAAGGAGATATAATACTGTCGAGCGGTGCGCTCGACGAAAGGAGCGTCCGGCGCGATTTCGCGCCGAGAGTCCGGAGGATTTCCCCCTCTTCGAGGCGCCGACGCGAGGTGCCGTTCGACGTTCGCCGCGTGATATTTCTCGCAAGGCGAGCATCTCCTACGGAGCGAGAGCGACCTCAAACCGTGAGGAAAGAAAGCTCCTTTACGCGCCGCGAAGCAAATACCTTCACGGACGAGATCATCTTCACGGGGGGGCGCAGGGAGAGCTCCCCCTCGGCGACCATCTTTCCCCTTTTCATCGGAAATATAGGGGAAAATGATATAGATAATAAACAATATAGGAGGCACTGTATATGATCAAAGACAACCTGAAATACGCCAAGCTCTACGAGAGCGTTCATCCTCTCTTTCCCGCCGCGTTCGCCTTCCTCAAGGAAGCGATGAGCTCGCCCAAAGAGGTGGGGAGATATGAGCTCGCGGGGGGCGCTTTCGCCCTCGTGCAGAGCTACGACGGCAAGCCCGCCGATCTGTGCAAGATCGAGGCGCACAAGAAGTTTATCGACATCCAATGCGTCCTGAAGGGCAAGGAGTACTTCGGCGTAGCCGACCTCTCCACGCAGGAAATGTACGAGGATAAGTTCGAGGAGAAGGACGTCGCCTTCTATCACGGCGAGGTCGATCTCCTGACCTTGACGGACGGCGACTTTGTGATCGTCTTCCCCGAGGACGCGCATCGGCCGCAACAGGGGGAGAGTCACATCGAAAAGGTCGTAGTCAAAGTCCCCATCGCGAACGCATAACGGCTCGGTTTTCGCCGACAGCCTCGTTTGCCATAAGCAAAAAATAAGGTGCTCGCAAGAAGCGAACACCTTATTTTTTTCGTCCGTTATTTTGTGGGATCAGGCTTTATCCTTCTTAAAGATCGCGATAAGGTCTCTAAACGTCTTCTTTTTGATAACGAACCAGAAGATCAGAAAGCCCGCGACGCCGACAAACACCACAGAGGCGATCACGATGCCCGCGATGGAGCCGCCCGTGAGCACGTATCCCACGACGTAGGTGGAGAAGTGCGTGGTGGTAAAGGTCAGCTTGCCGTCCTCAAAGGTCGCGTCGACCCTCTCCCTGCTGCCGTCCTCCGCTACGTAGTAGAGCACCGCCTTTTGACCTGCGGGAGAGTTGTCCTCAAAGGTGGCGGTGATCGTCGCCTTGCCTCCCTCAAAGGTCCCCCCTACGAGAGATACCTCGATCACGAACTCGGCGCCCTTGATCGCGCTATTCGTCTGATCGATGTCTTCCTTGCGCGTCTCCTTATAGATGAGCTTGATCTCGCCACCCTCCTTCTCTGCGAGCGCCTTCAGCGCCGCGAGATCAAAGGTGACGCTGCTTGCCTTCTCCTCGCCGATCTCAAAGCAAAGGTCCACGTCGTCGGCGCCTGCGGACTTGACCGCGGCGAGGAACTGCGCGATCACGTTCGTGACGTCCACGCCCTCATTGCTCACGACGCTCTCGTCGATAGGCTCGGTCACGGTGGGAGTCTCACCCTCCGCCTTTTCGGGCAGGACGATGGGCTTTTCCGCAGGCTCAGCGGGGGTCTCGCCGCCCTGCTCGGGCTGAGTGGGCGTATCGCCCTCGCTGCTCTCCTCCGGATCCTCTGCCTCCTTGACGACGTACTTGCCGTTCACGAGGGAGACCTCGTAGTTGGGGTTATTCGTCGAGGTGAGGACGATGTCGTACTCGCCCGCCGTAGCCTTATCCGCCGCAGTCGACGCGGTGCACACCACGTCTCCCGCCTCGATCTCACCGACGAAGGTCAGATCTTTGAGCGCGGCGCCGCACGCGCTTTCCTTATCCTCCGCAGTCACGGTGATCGCCTTCTTCGCGATGGTCACGGTGAAGTGGCCGCTCGCCGTTTCGTGTCTATCCGCCGTCGCCTTGTAATAGACAATATAGCTGCCCGCGTTCTTGAAGGTGGGGAGAGCGCCGTATTCGCCCGCCTCCGACGTCGCATAGGTAAAGGTCACGTTGTTGCCGTTTACCGCCGTTGCGAGAGCCTTCACCGCCGCCGCCTGCGCGCGCCCATTATAGGTGAGAGTGCCCTCCTGCGCCACGCTGACTGCCGTGAGCGTCGCCTTTCTGATCGTAAAGGACGCTTCAACGTGTACGGGCAGATAGTTATCCACCTCAAATTCGAGCGTCACGACGTACTCGCCTACCTCGGTCGGGACCGCCGAGCTACCGCTCGTCTCCCCCTTCTTGGTGTAGGTCAAGCGACGGGTCTCTTGTATCTTCGCTCCGTCATCAATGTCAACCAGCCCTTCGACGGTATATCCGTTAACCTCGCCACCCAAGGTCGGCTCGACGAAGGGATCCCCTCCGTAGGTCACGTCGGTGAGCTCGCCAAAGGCGACCTCGAGCTCCTTCGGCTCGATCGTGACCCTCTCATAATGCACGATGGGCTCATAGTAGGATTCATAGACGCCCACGCCGATCGTGATGCGGATAAAATATTCACCTACCCTCTCGCACGGGAGCCCACTCTCCCAGTCGCTCTCGTCGAGCTCGGAGGGATCCTCCGCCCCCGTAGCGTCGGCATAATAATACTGTATCATGCCGCTGTTCTCCATGAAGCGCGTTTTGTCGTAATCATTCGCCCAACCCGTGAGCGTGATACCCTTCTCGATCTCCTTCTTGCCATACTCCTCGCCGTATTCGATATCGGAGAGTCCCGCAAAAGAGCTCTCCAGACTCCTACGCAGGACCTCGACGATGCCCTTCTCGCCGAAGGTATAGTGAGCGGAGCTCTCCGTTTTATGCTCTACGTTGTGGATCGCATAGTTGGTTAATGCGTGGGAAACCATTCCCCAATGATAGACGCCCGCAGGCATATCAGAAAAGAATTCCTGCAGACCGGCTCCAAACGCAACCCTCTCGTCTTCTTCATTATAAAGCGCAATATACGAGATCACGTCATCAACCGTATCTGACCCTTGTAGCCCAAGGACGCTCACGTAGTAGTTATGGGCCGCTGCATCCTCGATGTAAGCACCCCACTCCGCGTCGCCGTAAACCTTGCTCACCTTCTCACCGGTAAAATTGATCTCGAGCACCCTTTTCTCGATCGTCCAAGCGATCGTGCGCTCACCGGTATAGTTGCCTGTTCCTTCTACCGTGTCCTCATGGGTGCCGGCATTGCTCGCGTAGCTCCGGATAGTCGATGCATAAGTGACCTCTTTCCCGCGATAGCTGATCGTGTATTCCGCGCCGTGACTATCTCCGTTATAGACATAGGGATTGCCGTCGTTGATCACGACGACGATTTCCTCGTCTTCGAGGTCGCTGATGTCCTTCTTCTTGACTGTCAAGGTGCCGGGGCGGAGGGTAAACGTATAGTTTTGGCTCGTGATCCCCGACAACGTGATATCGTAGTTATCGGCATCGTCCCACTGCTTATATTCGCAGAGGTATCGGATGCCCGTAAAGTCGAGTTTGTCGAGCTCTCCCACGTCCTCGCCCGTCACGGTATAGCTGTACTCCGCCTGCGTGAGCGCGGCATCACCGTAGGTGATCTCTACGTCGTTTGGCGAGATATGGATATCCAGCGCTTGCGGGGTGATCGTAAAAGTAGCGCCTTCATCGATCACTATCTCGTAGTTCGCGCGGATCTTATCGTTGCCGGGCAACAGCGCATAAAGGGGATAGGTGCCGGCGTTTTTCTCCCTTTCCGTTTCAAAGCATCCGTACCAACTAATCCCTTGAATGGTATCGTGCACGATCTCCGCCCACAGGAAAGACTCATCATCCGGCTTGTAAACGTAGATCTTATAGTCCTCGGGAGAATGCCACTCACCGTCATAAGTGACGGTATAGTCGGTGCGGATATAGACGGGAGCCTTCGCGATCGTGATCTCAAAGATCTTATCGATTGCCTTATAATTCATGCTGGCAGAGCCGCTTGCCCTTACCTTGACGTACAGCGTTTCGCCCGCATCGGGGATCTCGCCTGCACTCGGATATAGGGCACTGAAGGTGTAGTATTCCGTGCCGTTAACGGACCAATTAACATCGACGAGCGACGCTTCGTCCCCTTCGATATCGTTCGTCACGATGTCGATGCTGAACTTAGCCTTCCAGTCCGTGATCTCCTCTCTGTAGTACCAAGGCTCCGTCTGCGTGAAGACGATGCTCGGGACGCCCTGCTCGATCGAGTAACTCCAGCTCGCGCCGTCATTGATAGAGGCATAGGCAGCCCACCCCTCTTTCACCTTTAGAGCGTAGCGCAGGTTGGACTCGCCGACGGCGGACCCCACCTTATATCCTTCATCGTTGGGATCTGCCTCAAAGAGCTCCTCCTTGGTATAGTGGAAGCTCTCGCTCGTCTCGTCCGGGTTCAGGGTCAAGACGGTAAAGTCGTAGTTCGGGATCACCGTCCCGCCGTTGTAATAGGCGACGCTCTCCCCGATGATCTTAAACTCGCGACTGCAGACTTGGACTCTGAGTCCCTTTGTCGAATCGCAATATCCCGACGCAGACCTCACGATCGCGTAATAGCTGCCCAGTTGAGGTCCGAGGAGTTCCGTGACCCATTTGCCTTCCTTGGCATCGGCGTACGTATCCGCCCAGCCGACGATCTCGAGATCGCCGCCGCTCACCGTGACATTGATGCCGTCGGGTGTGTAGTAAAGGGTATAGGGCGCCACGTCATAGTCCTCTCCCACCGTAAAGGTGCCGCTCGTGATCGCGCTCTCCCCGACCTTAAAGACGGGATCGATCTCGGCGGTCGTCACCGTGACAGTAACACTATTTTCCGCATTAAAGGAGGCGTCGTCGAGCATAAAGCCCGTCACCTCAAAGTTGCCTGCGTCCTCCCCTGCGAGCTTCGGATAGATATGATACTCGCCGGGCTCGGTGATCGAAGTAAATTCGTACTCTTCCTCTTCCTCCATATAGTACCACGCGAGGCGGCAATCGACGTCGGTCGGGATCACATCCGAGATGGTCGTCGGCACCTTTAAGCAGCCCGTCAGGAAGGCGGGGTCGCTATAATAGGGGATCGTCGCATCGAATTCGCTTGTTTGCCAGACGGTATAGGGGATATTTCTCTTCTTGATTATGAAAGATCCGGGGGCGTCCTCTCTGAGGGTGTTTCCGTCATCCCACAGCACCAATTCATGGTGGTCGAGTACGTCTTCGTCGCCCGTCAGTTCCGCCCAGATCTTATAGTTTCCGGCGGGGAATGCCGCATCGATCGTCTCCCCGACGTAGATTTCATCGTCACCTTGCATGACGTGCCAAAGGATCCCGATCATATCGGCAAATCTCGTGCCCACGGTGGGATCCGCAAGGTCCACGTTGCCCCAGTCGACGTTCAGTTTCCCCGTGTAATCCGCTTCGACGAGGATCTTGCTGACTGCGACCTCGTACTCCTTCTCACCGCCGTCCCAGCGCAATACGACGAGCCACTGCTCCTTGTCGCTCATGAGATAAGACTCAACGTAGGGGCCTTCGCTGTGCTCCGTGCCGTCATAGCTGTCTTCCAAGAGATGCTTCTTGTCTCCGTCCAGGATCCACAGTTCTACCGTGAGATCCCCAGTCCCCTTGACGGCGAGAGCGTTATCCGTGTATGTATCGTTAAAGAAGGCTTCCGTAAAATCGCCGATAGTATAGTCGCAAAAGGAAAAGGAGAAATCGTCGAAGATCCTCACGGGGCAACCGTCGCCCACGGGATCGTAGAGCACAAAGTACACGACTGCGAGGGTCTCATAGCTCGGATCGCTCGTATCCTTGGCGCCGGTGTGAAAGATGATCACGTATTTGCCGAAGGTGTCGGGCGATTCGGAGAGCCAATTTGCGACTTGCAAGGTGCCGCTCTCGCACTCGGCGAGATCCACCGCCACGAGCGCCTTGACCTCCTCTCCCGCAGGCAACAAGCACTCCTCGTCGGCATAGATATCCCATTCAAAGCTGCTCATCACGTCCGAACCAAGCTCGAACTGTAAAGGCGTCTCGGTATAAAAATCGTACGCATCGCCCGCGGTGACTTTCAGATAATATGTATCCGCCACTTCATCCACCGTCAATACCATCTCCTGCGCGTACGGGTGAGCGTCGGATCCCGTCGTGGTAAACTCCACGTCGGACGCGGCGGCAGACGCGGCGGGTGACATCGCGAGCACAAAGGCGAAGCTGAGCGCCAAGGCGATCACGAGCAGGATCGGCAAGTATCTTGTGATGGATCTGCTTTTCATAGGTATACTCCCTCATCTTTCGGACTGATGATGCCCGATATATCCTTTTTTTATTCGCGGGTAAGCCCGCAGGCGCGCTATGGGCGCGCATACGCACATAATAGAAACGGTTATCGGCGCTTATGCTCGACCGATAACCGAATGGCGATATTCTACGACAGTTCTCGAGCAAAAACAAGGTCTTATTTTGTTCATTTACCATCGAAAGAGATGTAAATGTTACTCTAATGATAGTCCACCACCCCGCAGAAAGTCAACCCCCCTCTCGCACGTTTCCTGCTTTTTGCACCTTATCGGCGCTCCTCGCCCCATCCCCTTTCGCGCCTTTCCCACAAAGAAATCCGCCCCGCCGATCTCCTCTCCGCCACCCCATCGCCGCAGACGCTCCTAGGG
>CAMOTC010000063.1 GCA_946625545.1 uncultured Clostridia bacterium
ATTCCGCATTCCGCATTGGATAAGGTTCCGCATTAAAAGTTTTTTATCTTTTTATAATCTGCTCGGCGATCTTCACAGTCGCTCGCGCATCCTTGCCGTAGTAGTCGGCTCCGACGGTGCGCGCATACTCTTCGGTCAGGACGGCGCCGCCGACGGCGACCTTTGCGGTAGAGCCTGCCGCCTTCAGGGCGTCTATCGTGGACTTCATCGAGGGGACGGTCGTCGTCATCAGGGCGGAGAGTCCGATCAGGGGAGCGTGCGTCCTTTCCCACGCCTCCACCACAGCGCTCTCGGGGACGTCCTTGCCGAGGTCCAAGACCTTATAGCCGTAGCTGCGAAGGAGCATTTTGACGATATTCTTGCCGATGTCGTGGATATCTCCCTTGACCGTCGCAAGGATCACGTCGGGCGCTTTATCCTCGTCCTCGCCTCCCGCCTTCATCGCTTCCATTCCCTTCTTCACCACCTCTGCGGCGGCGATCAAGCGGGGGAGAAAGACCTCTCCCTTCTCAAACTTTACGCCGATCTCATCGAGCGCGGGGATAAATTCCTCGTTGATGATCTCGAGGGGAGTGCGGGTCAGGAGCGTCTCTTTGACAGCATCCTCGACGCCGCCCACCGAGCCGCAGAGCACCATGCCGCGGATGCCCACGGCGCCTTCCTTGTCAAAGGTGAAGTATTCGGCGGTCTCGAGAGTCAGGAGCTTACCGCCGAGCACGTCGGCGTATTCTTGGACGAGGGGATTGAGAATGGGGGCGGATAGACCCGCCTGCAAGCATTCGGAGAGAAATGCGGCGTTGATCTTTAAGCGGTCGGGCATGCCGAAACTCACGTTGCTGATGCCGAGCACGGTGCATACTCCGAGCTTTTCGGTGACCTCTTTGACCGCGAGGGCGGTCTCGTCCGCCTGCGTCGGGTCTGTCGCTATGGTCAGCACCAAGCAGTCGATCACGATGTCGCTCTTCTTGATCCCGCGTGAGGTCAGCTCCTTGACGAGAGCCTCCGCGTAAGCGTAGCGCTCTTCGTGCGTCTTGGGCATCGTGTCGCCGAGGCATAAGCCGATCAAGGTCGCCCCGTACTTTTTCGCGATGGGGACGATGGCGTCGAGACTCGACTTTTTCATATTGACCGAGTTGATGATGGGTTTGCCGCTGTATAGTCTGCAGGCGCGCTCCAGCGCGACGGGGTCGGAGCAGTCGAGTTGCAGGGGAAGGGTGACTGTAGAGGAGACCTCTTTCATGACCTTGACGAGCACTTCTGCCTCATTGATCTCGGGGAGTCCCACGTTGAGATCGAGGATGTCCGCGCCCGCCTTTTCCTGATCGATGGCTTCGTGCAGGAGATAGTCCATATCCCCCTCGATGAGGGCGGCTTTGAGTTTCTTTTTACCGGTGGGGTTCAGTCTCTCGCCGATGACTTTGACACCGTCGCCGAGAAAGACCGTCTTTGTCTGAGAGGTCGCCGCCGTGTAGGGCTTGACCTCGCGCTGTAGGGGCTTTGTCCCTTGGAGAGCGGCGCGCATCGCACGGATATGCTCGGGCGTCGTCCCGCAGCACCCGCCGAGAATCGTGGCGCCGAGCGAAGCGATCTCCTTCATCGCGGTCGCAAAGATGTCTGGGGTATCCTCGTACACCGTCATGCCCGATTTGATCTTGGGAAGTCCCGCATTTGGCTGGACGATGACAGGGCAGGTCGCGTATTTTGCGATATCGCGGATCACGGGGAGCATATCCCTCGCGCCGAGAGAGCAGTTCACCCCCACGGCGTCCGCGCCGAGCGAGGAGAGCGTCACCGTCGCCGTCACGGGATCGGTGCCGAGAAAGGTCCTGCCGTCCTCGGTATAGGTCATCGTGACGTACACCGGGAGAGAGGTATTTTCCTTCGCGGCGAGCAGGGCGCACTTTGCTTCGAGTAGGTCGCTCATCGTCTCGATGAGGATGAGATCGGCGCCTGCCTTTTCTCCCGTTTTCATGATGAAAGCGTAGTTTTCATACGCTTCGTCAAAGGTCAGCGTGCCGTTGGGCTCGAGGAGAGCGCCGTGCGAACTGACGTCGAGGGCGACCTTGCTCGCTCCCGAAGCCTTCGCGATCTCCACTCCGCGCGTGATGATCTCAGCTACGTCCATTCCTTTCATTTTGAAGGGATTTGCGCCGAAAGTATTTGCGGTCACGACGTCCGCGCCCGCTGCTACGTATGCTTTATGGATGGAGAGAACGATCTCGGGGTGGGTCAGATTATAGGTCTCGGGGAAGGCTCCCGCCTTGAGCCCGCGCGCCTGGAGCATCGTGCCCATCCCTCCGTCGAAAAAAAGAAAATCCTTCATATCTATACCTCTCTCACAGGGCGGCAAGCGGTCACGCCCACGATGCTTTTCATGGGTTGCAAGAGTCCGCTCTCGGTGACGATGAGTCCGATCTTTTTGGTGGCGTCGAGCGCCGAGACGATCATACGATTTGTCTCAAGGGGGAGATCGCCGTATCCGGGGCAGAAACGAAAGGTGGTCGTGAACCCCTGCGCTTCCTTCTCGTCACGCACCTTTCTTAAAAGTTCGTCCGCCTTTCTCTCCGCATAGGCGCTGCCGAGGGCGTTCAGGGCGACCGACTCGGTCGGGCGGGTCAGAGAGAGCTCGCGCACCTTTCTGTCAAAGGCGATGCCGAGGGTGAACGCGCTGAAGAGTCCCTCCGTCGCTCCTGCGAAGTGATGGCGAATGCTCTCGCCGTCCAAAACGATCTCACAGCCCGAAAAGGTCAGATAGGGACAGTCGTCTTCCAAAGGATAAAAAGCCGTGATCTGGCGGGGGAGAAATACCTCCTTGTACTCGGAGTACACCCTCTCGAGGAGGGCGCGCGAAGAATTATCTTCGCCCTTTGCACCGAGATAGTGCAGGGCGTCTTTGATCACGAGATCGTCAAGCATTTTTCAAGTAGCCCATCGCGGTCAGTCTCGCGACGAGACCCTCTGCCGCTTCGGCTCTGTTCATCGTGTAGAAGTGGATATCGTCGGCGCCTGCGTCATAGAGCTCCGCGATCTGACGCGCCGCGTAGTCCAAGCCTGCCTGCAGCAAGCCTTCCTTGTCCTCCTCGTAACGGTTCAAGATGCGGATGATCTCGCCGGGAAGGGAGACGGCGCACATATAGATCATACGATTGACCTGCGCCTTGCTCATGATGGGCATGATGCCCGCGGAGATGGGGGAGGTGATCCCCGCCTTCGCCGCGCCGCGGAAAAACTCAAAGAAGCGGCGATTGTCAAAGCATAACTGCGAGATAAAGAGAGAAGCGCCGAGGTCCTCCTTCATCTTCATATACTTAAAGTCCTCGTCCGGAGAGGGAGAGGCGGGATGTCCCTCGGGATAACAGCTCGCGCCGACCGCAAACCCGCGCTCTACGAGGGTAGGGATGATATCGGTCGCGTGGGTATAGCCGCACGCGTCCACCCCTTCGATCCTGTCGCCGCGCAGGGCGAGGACGTTCTCGATGCCGCGGGCGTGGAAGGAGTCGATTGTGCTCTCGACCTCCTCTTTCGTGCTGTTGATGACGGTAATATGGCAGGCGGAGGGGATATGATTCTCCTCCTGCGCGAGGGAGGCGATCTCCTCGGTCAGGCGGTTATTTTTGGAGCCGCCCGCAGAGTAGGTCACGCTGATGAATGCGGGACGTAAGGGAGAGAGCGCAGAAAGCAGGGCGCGTACTTCGTCGATATGAAAGTCGCCTTTGGGCGGAAAGATCTCGAAGGAGAGTGTCCCCTTTCCCTTTTTTACCGCTTGATCGATGCGCATACTTATCCTCCTTAGTGGCATATATACTCTTAAATTATAGTATTACACGCAGAATAAAGTCAATCCTTTGACCAAAGTGTCGGATAATATGTTGCATTGAGTAAAAAATATGTTATAATAAATCTATAACGGCGCAGAGTCTGCGCTCTGTAAGGAACGGTGTATGAAAAAAGACGATACTATCATCGAAGGATCGGAGCTCCCGAGCGAGGAGACTGTTGGAACGGAGAACCTTTCCGACGCCCCCGTCGAGGCAGACGTCGCCCCTGTAGGCGACGCTTCTTCCGACGTCTCCGCCGAGCCTGTCGCGGAGCCTTCTCCCGAGGAGACCCCCGCGGAGGAAGTCGTGACGGAGGCGCCCGAGACGGAGCCCACACCCACCGAGACTCCCGCTTCGCCGGGATACGGTGCGCCGCAGATGCTCTACGAGGATTTTATCCCCTATGAGTATTTGCACGATACTCCTCCTCCCGCAGTAGCGGACACACCCGCGGAGAATATCGCGCGTGAGGAAGAGGAAAAGAAGAAAAAGGAGAAGGAAAAGAAACCCTCGAAAGAGGAGGCGAATCTTCTCGCCGCCGTGGAGGCGGAGATCGCTGCTCGTTCGGCTGCTCAGCCCGAAACGCCCGCGGTGCAGGACGCTCCCGCTCCCGAACCCGAGCCGATCGCGGAAGCGGCTGAGACCGTAGCGGATCCCGAGCCCGCCACCGCACCCGAAAGAAACGAAACCCCCGTCACGATCGTCGCTCCCGTCAGTGCGGAGCCCGAGGAGGTAAATGAAATGGAAGAAGCAAGAAATAGCGAGCCTGTCGAGCGCGAGTACACGCCGCAGGAGAGAAAACTGCGCAGGAAATACAAGATCGATAGCGACGGACTTCTCTCGAAAAACGACGTCGTGCCTGGATTTGTCCTCGCGAAAGGGGAGAACGTCGTGCGCTGTTATGCCTGTCTCGACTCTGCCAAGGGCGACGGGACGATCTGTTTGACGAATAAGAGGATCCTGATCAACGCGGACGAACAGTCCGAGGTGGAGGTCTCGAACGTCTCGGGCGTCAAGTTCTACAAGAATACATACTTCTCCTTCTTTAAGTTCTTATTTGCTTTGATCTTCTTCGGCGTCGGCGCATTCTTGATCGCTTATCCTTTCCTCAAGGAGTCCATGCAGGTCGCCTTTATCGAGAATATCTGGAAGGATTGGTTCAAGTATCTCTTCGTTGCGGTCGGCGCGGTGCTCGTCTTGATCTCTCTCCCCTTGTGGGCAAAGATGGTCAAAAAATACTTCTATTTCAATATCTTTATCAAGGAAAGCACTCCCTTCTTTGAGTGCAAGAGCAAGTCGATCGTCAAGTGCGAAAAGAAGGGCGGACAGTTCAAGTTCCTCGTTTCCGAGTCCGGCAAGGAGATCGAGAAGGCGGCGCGCGAGCTGGGTGCTCTCTTGCTTGAGGTAAAGGACGGTAGGTACAATTTCTGATGACACGTGGCAAATTTATCGTATTTGAAGGGATAGACGGCAGTGGGAAGAGTACCCACGCCGTTCTTCTCAAAGAGAGACTCGAGAAGGAAGGATACCGCGTCTATCTGACGCGCGAACCCACCGAAGGCGAGGCGGGCGTCCTGCTTCGTCGCCTGTTGACGGGCAAGGCGGACCTTCCCGAACAGGCGATCGCGGGGCTCTTTATGACCGACCGCATAGATCATATCTTGAATGCAAAGACGGGAATGCTCCGTCACTTGGAGGAAGGGGAGATCGTGATCTGCGATCGCTACTATTTCTCCTCCCTTGCCTACAACGGCGCCTATGCGCCGATGGAGTGGGTCATCGAGCTCAATCGTCTCGCGATGGATACCCTTCGTCCTGATCTCACCCTCTTTCTCGACATTCGCCCCGAGACTTTCCTCTCACGGATAGAGTCTCGCGGCAGTACCGAGCGCTATGAGAAGGTGGAGGTGCTGGAGAAGGTCAGAGAGAATTATTTCAAAGCGTTCTCCCTCCTGCCCGAGGAGAATGTGCAGGTCGTGGATAACGGCAGGAGCATCGAGGCGGCGGCGGAGGAGATCTACCTTGCCGTCAAGGACGCACTCGGGAAATGACGACGCAGTATAGAAAGAGGAAATGGGAGTATCGCCGCGGAGAAACGCTCGGCGACTCTCTTTTTATGGGAGGAGCGAGATGATCTTGAAGGATATATTCATGCCTGTCGGCTCCACCCTTACGGAGGTGCGGGCGGCGGCTGTCAAAAAGGCGGGTCTTCTCGAGAAAAAGGTAAAGACCTTCCTCGTCTTAAAAAAGTCCATCGACGCGCGTAAGAAAGGTCACGTCAGGGAGGTCTATAGCGTGCTCCTCTCGGAGAATGCGGAGAGTCTCCCCTCTCTCGATATTCCCGTCGTCGGGGAAAGGGAGCATCGCCCCATCGTGGTGGGCTTCGGCCCCGCGGGCATCTTTGCGTCCTACGTCCTCGCTCGTGCGGGAATGCGCCCCATCGTCTTGGAGCGCGGTCTCCCCATCGAGGAGAGAGCCCACAAGGTGGACGCGCTCTGGGCGCAAGGGCAGCTCGATCCCATCGCGAATGCCGAGTACGGCGAAGGAGGGGCGGGTGCCTTTTCGGATGGCAAGCTGAATAGCGGTATCAAGGAAAAGGAGCTCTCGCACTACGTCCTCGAGACCTTCGTGAAGTTCGGCGCACCCGAAGAGATCCTCTACTTGAATAAACCGCATATCGGCACTGACCGCTTGCGTGAGACGATACGCAATATGCGTGAGGAGATCGTGAAGCTCGGCGGCGAAGTGCACTTCCGCGCGCAGGTCACCGACCTCACTCCCTGCGGCTCTATTGTCAAGGTCACGGCGGATAAGGAATATACGACCGATCACCTGATCCTCGCGATCGGGCACTCGGCGCGCGATACCTACGAGACCCTCCTCTCCCGCGGGTTTCCGATGGAGAGCAAGCCCTTCGCGGTGGGGGTGCGTATCGAGCAGTTGCAGAGAGAGATCAATGCGGCGATGTACGGCGACGGTTACGATCCCCGCCTCCCCGCCGCAGACTATAAGGTCGTGGAGCATACCCCGCTCGGCGGCGTGTACAGTTTCTGTATGTGCCCGGGCGGTTACGTCGTGTGCGCGTCCTCCGAGGAAGGGGGCGTGGTGACTAACGGCATGAGCTACCACGCACGCGACGGCGCGAATGCGAATGCGGCGCTCCTCGTAGGGGTGGACGGCGCCGACTACGGCGAAGGCGTACTCGCAGGCGTAGAGTATCAAAGGAAACTCGAGCGCAGGGCGTTCGTCTCGGCGGGCGGCGACTATCGCGCGCCTTGCCAGAGGGTCGCAGACTTCCTGAAAGGGCAGGTCGGCTCTCTCGAGGGGCAGGTCGCACCGACCTATCGACCGGGGGTGACCCCTGTGGATCTCGGCGCGGTGCTCCCCGAACGCGTCTCCTCGGCGCTCCGTATGGCTCTCCCGATCTTGGACAGACGTATCAAGGGCTTTTCCGCGCCCGATAACCTCTTGACAGGGGTGGAAACAAGGAGCTCCTCCCCCGTCCGCGTGCTTCGCGGAGAGGACTACAAGAGCGTCTCCTATCCTCAGGTCTATCCCTGCGGGGAGGGGTGCGGGTATGCAGGGGGGATAATGAGTGCCGCGGTGGATGGGGTGAAGGTCGCCCTCTCTATAGTCGAGGACGTATAAGGCGGCATATACTTCGTTTCTGCCTGCGCCGTGATGAAATCACGTACGAAACAGTACGCTCATTCATCCCGTCTTGGCGAGCCTCGTCTCTACCACCTTCTCCGCCCTCGACGGAGATTATATGAGGAGATCTTTAACGTGATTGTTTGAGTTTGTTCGTTCGCGGAGCGTTTGTCTCCGCGCTTTTCGTCCTGTCGACGATGAGGCGGCATATACTTCGTTTCTGCCTGCGCCGTGATGAAATCACGTACGAAACAGTACGCTCATTCATCCCGTCTTGGCGAGCCTCGTCTCTACCACCTTCTCCGCCCTCGACGGAGATTATATGAGGAGATCTTTAACGTGATTGTTTGAGTTTGTTCGTTCGCGGAGCGTTTGTCTCCGCGCTTTTCGTCCTGTCGACGATGAGGC
>CAMOTC010000064.1 GCA_946625545.1 uncultured Clostridia bacterium
TCGTTGATCATCTTTTCCTCTTCCTTGGTGTAGCCGTTGTCGAGGAAGACGTCGATCTGCGGGATCACGTTGCCAAAGATGGGGTAAGGGAACTTCTTCGGAGCCTCGCCGTTGATACCGTCCTTGAGGTCCATATATCCCTGCACGCCTGCGCCGCTGACCGCCTGATAGGTGGAGTAGACCACGCGCTTGATATGATACTTCTCGTCAAGGGGCTTCAAGGCAAGCATTGCCTGGATCGTGGAGCAGTTCGGATTCGCGATGATGCCGTGATTCCACGTGACGTCCTCGGGGTTGACCTCGGGGACGACGAGGGGCACGTCCTTATCCATACGCCACTGGCTGCTATTGTCCACGACGATGGCGCCCTCTGCGGCAAAGATGGGAGCGAAGGTCTTACTGACCGAGCCGCCCGCACTGAAGAGGGCGATGTCCACCTTGACCTTCTTTACGTTCTCCTCGGTGAGCTCGATGACGGTGTGGGGCTTGCCCATAAAGTCGATGACCTTGCCCGCGCTCTTTGCGCTGGCGAAGAGATAATAGTTCTCCACCGGGAGCTTGCGCTCGGTGAGTACTTCCAAAAATTTATTGCCGACCATGCCCGTCGCGCCGACGACGGCGAGATTGATTTTTCTCATAATTCCTCCGTTATTTCGGCGTTTTTGCGCCGCATTCTCAATAAATGCTAACAAAAAAAACAGCGATTGTCAAAGAATTGACTTATATTTACTTTGATATTTTTAGTTTTTAGTGTAAAATAAGGGACAGGAGTGACTATGAGCAGAGTTGATTTATTATTGAAGTTGACCGTTGACAGAGACAGACGCACGAATACGGGCGAGGTGGAGCAGCACTCCGTCAAGCACGCTTTCAGCGTTTTCTCGGAGAATCTCAGCAAGATGCTCTTGATGAACTTGGTGTACGCATTCATTTTTGCGCTCCCCTTCATCTTCTGCGTCTTCGTCTGGCCGATGCTCGCAAAGAACTATTTCTTTACCGTCGGCAACTATAACTTTATGGGTCACGTCGGTATCGGCTATCCCGGCTTCGTCAATACGATGACGGAGGGATACGCGGTGCTCTTTACCCACTATTTCCATCTCTATATCCCCGTGCTGTCCGCCTCCATCGTGCCGATGGTCTTCGGCCTCTCCGGCGTATTCCACTGCATGCGCGGCTATATGTGGGGGGAGAACGTCCGCCCCGTGAAGAGCTTTTTCCGCGGGATCAAGAGACTGTGGAAACCTTTCCTCATCGTCGCCGTCGCTTTCGGCGTCATCATGTGCGGCGTCTTTTACGGTGCTTTCTGGCATATCAGCCTCCTGAAGGCAGGCACGGCGAATGCGGGATCCTGGATCCTCTTTATCTTCCTGATCCTCCTCGTGTGGGTCATGGTGGCGATCCTCTACTTCCTGCTCCCGATGTTTGCGTGCTATCGTTTCTCCGTTAAGGATTCTTTGAAAAACAGCGCGCTCCTCTTCCTGATCCTCTGGCCGGGCGCACTCTTTGCCTCGGCATTCACGATCGGCGTCTTTATGCTGTCGGCGGCGGGTACCGCGCTGAACTTTATCGTGGGTATCCTGATGCTCGGCTTGGGCTTTACCTTCCTCGCCGGCTTGTGGACGAGCTGTGCGCAAAAGGCGTTCGGCAACTTTATCCTTCCGCAGTTCGAGAGTCAGCAGTCGGGCGGCAGGATGAAGATGGAGACGCGCCGCGGCGTGAACCCTTACAAAGAGGCAAAGGCGAAAAAGAAGGAGCAGGAGAAAAGCGCGATCGGACAGGCCGCCCGCATGAGAGCGGAGGATAGCGCGCCGAATGCAGGAGAGGGCTCCTCGCAGGATAAAAAGAAAAAGCAAGCGACCAAGCGCGTGTCGTACAAGAGGAAGAAATAAATGGACTCTATCGCAAAGGCACTCGTCTTTGATGGGCAGGTGAAGGTGGTCGCATTCAAAACCACCGATCTCGTGAACGAAGCGATCCGCCTGCACAAGCTCTCCCCCCTCGCGGCGGAGGCACTCGGCAAGGTGCTCTCGGTCGCCGCATATATGTCGAATGAGCTCAAGGGCGAGAAGGAAAAGCTCAGTATCCAAGTGACGGACAAGGGCGCTCTCGGCTCCATCATCGTGGCGGCGGACGCCGGCGGGAAGGTCAGAGGCTACGTCGAGCATAAGGACGCGACTCTCCCCCCGCTCGGGAACGGCAGACAGGACCTTTTCAAGGGCGTCGGCAACGAAGGCTTTATCACCGTGATCAAGGATCTCGGACTTAAGGATCCCTACGTCGGCAAGACCGAGCTCGTCAGGGGAAATCTCGAGGAGGACTTCGCCTGGTACTTCACTCGCAGTGAAGGCTCTCCGACGGCGCTCGCGCTCGAAGTCTTGATCGAGGACGGCAAATGCGTCTCCGCGGGCGGCGTGCTCGTACAGCCTATGCCGAACTGCCCCGAGCATATCCTCGTCGTCGTGGAGGACATCGTCTCCGGCTTTGCGAACGTGGGCGACATCTTGAAAGCAAAGGAACCTAAAGATATTTTGAAAGATTATTTCGGTCATTTCGAGATCGAATATTTCCCCGAGACCACACCCGTCTATCGCTGCAAGTGCAGTCGCGAACAGATGAGCAACGCCGTCATCGCGCTCGGAAGGGCGGATTCGGTAAATCTCCTGATGGAGAGAGGGGAGATCGAGGTAGTGTGTCATTTTTGCGGCACGAAGTACGTATTTTCAAAACAGGACGTTATAGAGATTTGGCAAAAGTATGATCATAAGATTTGACCGTACGCCCGAGGAACTGTATAGGCTCTCGACAGAAGCACGCGCCCGAGGTGAGCTCGACCGCGCGCTTCTTTACGCAGAGGACGCCTTGCGGGGAAAAGGCTCGATGGAGTATAAGGTAGCGCTCGCCGAGATCCTCGTCGATATGGGACGTTATGCCGACGCGGCGAACGTGGCGATGGAGGCTCTCTCCTACGGTACGGGGATGCGGGCGGAACTCTACGAAGTACTCGCGCACTCTTCGAGTGAGCTCGGGCACTATTACGAGTCCTTTCACTATCTCGCAAAGAAGGCGCACTACGAAGGGGACGAGGACACCCTCGACGCGATGGACGCGGTCATCGCGGAGCTGGACGCGGGAGAACCCCCTCTCGCCGAGGAGCGCGATCTCTACCTCGTCGGCAAGGAGTCGCAGGGGAAAAAGCCCGATCCTACTTCCCTCCTGCGCGCAGGTTTTGCCTTAAATCACGGAGAATTTACCGAGGCGATCCGCCTCGCTTCCCTGACGGAGAAGGGGTCGGCGCATTACGTCGAGTCCAGAATGATCCTGCTCCGCGCCCACCTGCAAAGGCAGGACAACGAGCGCGCCCTGGAGACGGCGGAGGAGCTCGCCGAGCTCGATCCGAAGAACGGTTTTGTACTCTACGTCCTCATCGAGAAACTGAAAAAGAAGGAATATATCCCTCGCCTCGCCGCTGTCGCGGAGGGAGGGAGTGAAGTCTATTACGCGATCCTTGCCGCTGAGAGTGCGGGTGATCACCCGCTCGCGGTCAAGCTGTCCGAGGTGCTCCTTTCCTCCAATCCTTACGTCCCCGGCGCCTATTTCGTCGCGGCGGCGGTCTCCTTGAACGGGGGAGACAGGAAGGGGAGTGAGGATCATCTCCGCGCCCTCTTTGCCCTCTATCGCAGATATCCGCAGGAGGCGATCCTGAAGGGGTGGCGGCGGCTGAAGCGGTGCGACGCGGCTTTCTCGGGACGTATGCCCCGCGAGATCGTCTGTATCCTCGAGCGCTACGTTTTGCGCCGCGCGCGTACTTCCGAAGAATTTGTGACCTCGATGCTGAATGAGTCCTTCCGTTCTGCGGTCATGCTCGTCCTCGAGCAGGGGGACAGGCGCTCCACGGCGCGTATCCTCTCCCTTCTCTCGGAGATAGATAATAAGCACGTTGACGCCTTTTTTGCCCGCGCGCTCCTGCGTTACGACGTCGATCTCATCTTGAAAAGGGAGATCTTCGCGCGGCTGTATTTCCGCAAGGAGAAGGGGAGACTTTTCGTCGCGCAGTCCGTCGTGCCCGTGCGGGTGTCCTGTCTGAAACCCGCCTTTTGGGGGAGCGCCCCGATCGCCGTTCGTCGGACCTATGCCGAGATATACGCCTTCCTGACCTGCATGAGCGACGTCTCCTGCGAGGATCGTCTCGCGACGCTCGCCGAGCGCATCGCCCGCATCGAGGGAGCGGAGGACCTCTCTGAAGGGGTGATCTGCGCCGCGATGATCATTCGTCTCCTCGCGGACGGGGATATCCCTCCCGCAGACGGCGCACCGACGGAGGAGGATACCTGCTTCTTTTTCTTGCAGTTCATCTTTGGCTTTACGCGGGTCAATATGCGGCGGGCGCGGCTGCTCGCAGAGATCATCGCAGACTGAGCGTTCGGCGGCATTGAAGCCGCCTTTTTTACATATCTATCTATATGAAAATCGTGAAATCCTTTCGGTCGTCGGCGCTCTTTGTAGGCTCCGTCGTGGGGGCTGGCTTCGCCACGGGGCGCGAGGTTCTGCTCTTTTTCGGCGCGGATGGGGTGGGGAGCCTCCTCGTCGCCTCTCTCTTTATGTCGATATGCGCTTTCGCCTTTATGGAGATCGGTGCGCGGCGGGCGCTCTCCCCCCGCGTCGCTCTCGTGACGGACGGCGTGGTCTCCCTCTCCTCTCTCGCCGTTTATGCCGCGATGATCGCCGCCGCGGAGGAGGTGCTCGCAGGTTGGAGCGGACAGGGGGGACTCTCCCTCTTTCTCGCGGTGGGGGTGGGGCTCCTCTCGATGGGACGGTCGGATCGACTCGCGTGGCTGAATCTCCTCGCCGTCCCCTTTATGGTTGCGGTCATTCTCTATGTAGGCGCACGCGCGGCAGGGCGGGTCGAGGGCGACTTTCATCTTCTGACTCCCCTCGCATACGGCGGAATGAATCTCCTCTTTTCGGGTGCGCTGATGGTGGGGGAAGGGGAGGAGAGCACGCTCGGCGAACGTATCCTCGCGAGCCTTGTCTCGGGCGGCGTGATCTTCGTGATGCTCCTCTTTATGCGCTATAGCGTGACGGAGGGCGGGGATATGCCCTTTCTCTCGGCGGCGGAAAAGGTCGGGGTCTGGACGCTCGCCCGCCTCGCCCTCCTCCTCGCGATCCTCACCACGATGGCGAGCTGTGCCTATCTCGTGATCGGGCGGCTCTCCTCGGCGACGGGGGATCCTCTCCTCGCCGCCTCTCTCGTCACTCTCCTTGGCGTCCTGCTCTCCTCCTTCGGCTTTGCCCCCATCGTGAACGCCACCTATCCCATCGTCTCCTATCTCGGACTCGCCGCCACCCTCTTCGCCCTCGGATACAGCCTCTTTCGCGGGTGCGTTTTTTGGCAGAAATTTCCTCTTGGAAAATCTCACTCCGACCCTTGACAGCGTGGAAAAGACTTGATACAATAGATACGAACATTTGTTCGCATTTCTGCGAATGCGGCAAGGAACGAGGAGAATATGGAGAAAGCAAGGACGTATTTTTGTATCGATATGAAGTGCTTTTACGCCTCGGTGGAGTGTGCGGAGCGGGGGCTGAATCCCTTTGAGACCCCTCTCGTCGTGGCGGACAAGGATAGGGGAAAGAATGCGCTCTGTCTCGCCATCTCGCCAAAGATGAAGTCGCTCGGCATCCGCAATCGCTGTCGCCTCAGCGAGATCCCGAAGGGGATCGACTACATCGTGGCGTGTCCGAGGATGCACCTGTACGTGGAGTATGCGGCGCGCATCTACGGCTTGTACCTGCGACAGATGGACAAGTCGGATATCCACGTCTATTCGATAGACGAGGCTTTTCTCGACGTCACCGATTACTTGAAACTGTATAAAAAGAGCGCCACCGAGTACGCGAAGTTCCTGCTCGACGAGATCGCGCGAAAGATGCACGTCCCTGCGACGGCGGGGATCGGAGAGAATCTCTACCTCGCCAAGATCGCCCTCGACGTCACCGCGAAGCACAGCCGAGATCATATCGGCATCCTGACCGAGGAGAGCTATCGCGAGACCTTATGGCGGCATCGACCCATTACGGATTTCTGGCAGATCTCCACGGGGACGGCGCGCCGCCTCGCGCACTACGGACTCTACGATATGGAGAGCGTGGCGCACGCACCCGAGCGCCTGCTCTATAAGGAGTTCGGGATCAATGCCGAGCTCCTCATCGATCACGCCTGGGGGAGGGAGTGCTGTACGATCGCGGATATCAAGGCGTATAAAGGCAAGTCGCGCTCTGTCTCCTCCTCGCAGATCCTCCCTCGCGACTACACGGCGGAGGAGGCGCGCATCGTGATGATGGAGATGACCTTGGACGCCTGTCGGCGCTTAATGAAGGCAAAGCTCGTCGCGGGCGGCGTCTCGATCTTTATCGGCTATTCATTCGGGAGCGTCGCGCCGACGGGGGGTAGGGTGCGAATGGACTCGCTGACCGCGCTCTTTTCGGTGG
The DNA here is from genome assembly GCA_946625545.1 of uncultured Clostridia bacterium. Lineage (GTDB taxonomy): Bacteria > Bacillota > Clostridia > Christensenellales > CAG-1252 > CAG-1252. The sequence goes on from CAMOTC010000064.1 coordinate 6,493, forward strand.
CGCGGGAGTACGTCTCGGCGCTCTTTGAGGCGTCGGTGATCCCCGGCGTCCCCATTCGCAGGCTGGGCATCGCCTTTGATACCGTCGTGGACGAGGGGTGCGAGGGATACGACCTCTTTGCCGATCTCGGACGTCTCGAAAAGGAGAAAAGGGCGGAGAAGGCGGCGCTCGAGATCCGCAGTCGGATGGGAAAGAACGCCCTCCTTCGCGCGATGGACCTCGAGGAAGGAGCGACCGCGATCGAGAGGAACGGGATGATCGGAGGACATAAAGCATAGGTCGCGGAGGACCTAAAACCACGACGGCATAGCCGTCCATCAAGGGTATGAGACGAGAGGATAGGGCAAAGCAATTTCTCCCCTTCGACGCGATGAAGGGGTTATACGAGGCGCTGCGTAAGCAGGAGGAACTCTTTGAGCGTGTGGAGAGGGTAGAGCTCGGCGAGGAAGACGCAGAGGCGATCTCCGCGGTACTCTCCCGCATTTCGCGCGGGGACACGGTCAACGTGACCTTTTTCCGTACGGGACACTATCTGACGCGCACGGGAGTGGTCACCGCCTTTGATACGGTAAAGCGCACCTTGAGACTCGAGAACGACAGGATCGCCTTTGGCGACGTCGTCGCACTTGAGATCGTAAATGCGGCTTCGGACGGGGGATAAAGAAAAGACCGAATTGTCGGAGGGGAGAGATCTCGCCTCCGACTTTTCTATATATCCGCGCATATATATCACGTAGCGGGCGCGCACGCTAGGGGCGCATAGGGCGAGAAACCCTTCATCATTGACTTTAGTATATTCTCCGCGTATAATGATGATAGAGACACTTTCATTTTTACCCTTTCAGTAGGAGGTACCCCATGATTTATACCGTTACCTTTTCGCCGGCGATCGACTACGTGGTGGATCTCCGAACCTTTGAGATCGGGAAGATCAACCGCACCGTCAAAGAGGTCGCCTATCCGGGAGGCAAGGGCATAAACGTCTCCATGGTACTCGCCAACCTCGGCAAACCGAGCGTCGCCACAGGCTTTTTGGGCGGATTTACAGGCGACTTTATCAAGAGTGAACTCAAAAAACGCAATATCGCATCGGGCTTTATCGAAGTGGACGGGGTCACCCGCATCAACGTCAAGATCCGCGCGGGGAAGGAGACCGCGATCAACGGTCAGGGGCCGCA
>CAMOTC010000065.1 GCA_946625545.1 uncultured Clostridia bacterium
GACACCGCAACTGCGAGAAAAGCGAGCAACTTCACTGACGAAGTCAACTTCACTGCCAAGCCGCGTTGGGGTTCCCCGAAAAGACGAACAGTCTTTTGGGGGTGTTGCGGCGAGCAACTTCACTTCGGCACAGCCGAAACTTCACTGTGCGCGAAAGCGCACAACTTCACTGTCCCACAGGGACAACTTCACTGCGAAGCTCCGCTTCGCCCCTGCTCCACAGAACACCGCAACGCCGTCTTATGCCAATCTCCTATCTCCGAACAGCACTTTCCCCGTGATGAAGGGAGAGAGGGTCTCGTAGGCGCGCGAGAAGGATTCGGAGAGGAAGAGCACCTTTTCTCTCAATCGCGTATCGCCGACAAGGGGGGAGATCTTCGCCGTAAAGGTCGCGGCGATGGAGATGGTCTCCGCCGCATCCTCAAGAACCGTCTTTCTCGAATAGGAGGTAAAGAAACAGCTATTGCTCGCGGTGTAGGTCTCGGTCACGCCGTAGACGCGCTCCGTCGAGGAGGTACTCTTATAGTCCAAGCCGTAATTCATCTGTTCGAGAGCGCTCTCCATAGAGCTTCGTGCGCTCTTTGTGAGATTATAGTGGAAGACGTGGACGAATTCGTGCAGCATGATATTGAAGTATCCGCTGAGATAGATCCCGCGAAGGTCGGTGCCGAAGGTGGCGAACCACACGTTATTTTTATCGTTCGTCAAGCCGAGGATCGTATTGCCGCCGTACGAGGTGATCTTGTCGCAGAAGTAGATCGTGACCGTCTTGCCACTGCGATCCTTGATCTCGCGCCAGGCGTTCTTTGGGATCATGGACATCGTGTACATCAGGAAATTTGCCTGTAACATCAGCGCCGTAGCGTTGGTCTGCTGGGTCATCGTATAGCGATTTTGCCTCGGAAAGACTTTCGCGTAGGGATTCTCGAGCTTATTGCCGTAGAGGACGTTGACGCCGTAGAAGCGGGAGATGCGTTCGGTCAGATCGACGAGAGAGCCGACGTAGCAGGCGCTGAGACTGCGCGTCACCCCGATAGAGGAGACGTAGCTCTTGCCCGTGATATTGCGTGCGTTGACCGCGGGATAGGGTGTGCCGTTCTCGCCGCTCGCACCCGCCTGCCCTGCGTATGCCGTGACGTCGTAACCCACGACGCGTTCGAGCGTGCCCGCCGCGCCGCCTGCGCCGCCGAGTCCCGCGTTGCCGGGGAGTGCCGTGACGAGTCCCGAGAGGAAGCTCACGTTATAGGCATAGATCGCCGCGCCGCTGTCGCCGCCGTGACCGCCGTCGCCGCCGCTCCCCGAGAGATAGGTGAAACTGCCGTCGTAGATCGCATCCGCGCCCTTGCCGCCCGCCGTACCGTTGACGCCGCTCCCCGCCTCCGCGATGAGAGTGCCGCCCTGCCCGATAAACGTCAGAGAGTAACCGCTGATCGCCGTGCCGCCCGCCGTGCCGCGATAGCCCGACTTGCCGTTGCGGCGCGCGAGTTTCTGCGCCGTGATGGAGTAGGCATTATCCCACACGCCGTCCGTTTCGTCGCCTGAATTGTCGATATAATAGGGACTGTCCGCGCGGATCAGGTTTTGTCCTTTCAGAATGATCTCTGTGTCTCCCGACGATCCGAGGTCAAAGACGGTGCCGCCGAGACCCTCCGTCGCGATGGTGCCGAAATTCCACAAAGTCACCGTGCGTTGCGCGGTATTTCGGAAGTAGAAATAGAGATCCTTATACGCCGTCTCGTCACTGCCGTCGTAGCGCCCCTCGATCACGAGATCCACGACCTCGTAGGGGACGAGGACGGTCAGACTACCTGCATTCATCGCCGCGGGCAGGACCATCCATACGCCCGCATTCTCCCCCGAAGAGGCAAAGCCGACGCTCGCCCAGCTCGTATATTCACGGCGGACGTACCTGCCGCTGACGGTAAACTCCACTTCGTTACTGACCGTGCCGTCCTCGCTCTCCGCGACGATGGTGACCGTGCCGATGTCCGCGCCGTCCTTGACCGTCACGACGTTGCCGTCTATCCTGACGAGATCGGCGCCCGTCGTCGCGCGATAATAGATCGCCTGATGGCTCTCTGCGGGAATGGTGGTCGCCGTAAAGGTGACCGAGTAGCCGCTCCTGAGATACGACCTGTCGTCGCTCGTCGAGATGGTGAGAGAGCTCAGCTCCTTATAGCCCACCTTATAGGTGATGGTGTGATAGACGTCCTCGTCCGCCTCGAGGAGAAAGGTGATCTCCTCCCCGACGGGCGCACTCGCCAATACGCGGAAGGTCTCCCCTCCCGTCCATTCGATGTATTCCGCCCCCTCCTCTACGCTGATACGCACCGAACTGCGATCCGCCGAAGCGGGGGTGACCGAGTACTCGATCGTGCGGAGAGCATAGTCCGCCTGCACGATGCCGCCCTGTCCCTCGATATCCTCCACGGCGGGGTATCCCACGACGAGGCGAGCGCGAGACTCCTTCGTCCCCGAGCGCGCAAGCAGCACGATCTCGTCGCCGAGCGTCGCATTCTCCTCTATCGAGAGGGTGCCTCTCGCTGTGTCGAGGAGAGCGATATCCGCCCCCTCCTCGAGGGTGATCTCGATGGGATAACTGCTCTCGACAGGCAGGATCTCCACGCTGTAATTTACCCTCTCACAGGGGAGAGCGCGCGTACGAGAAAGGCTCAGGTCCAAAAGGCGGGTCTGCACCGTCGTGATCGAGATCGTCACGGGGGGAGATACCTTTCCCCCTGCGCTCGCCTCGACGACGACCACGCCGACGTCGGCGTCCTCTGCGATCTTCAGGAGATTTCCCTCGATCGTCGCATTTCCCGAGATCACGCGGTAGATGGGTAGAACGTCCACGCCTTCGGGCAGCACGGTGGCGGAGAGCGCGATCACGTCTCCCGCCCGGGCGCTCTCCTCCGAAAGGGTGAGAGCCACCGACTCGATCTCAATGGGCTTTTCTAAAGCGACGGTGAAATTCTTGACTACGGAAATATCCTTCACCGTCAGTTTGACGGAGAAAACGTCCCCCTTATGCGCGGTGTCTGCGATCTTGAGTTTATTCCCCTCGATAGCGGCGACGTCCCCGCCCGAGATGATCTCAAAGATCGCCTCTTCGGCAGACAAAGCCTCGACGTCCACTTCCGCCCCTGAAATAGTTACGGTAAAATAGCGGGTCGAGCCCGCATCGACGTCTCCCTTGATCGAGAAGTCGATGGTCACCGATTCCTTGTTCTCGCACGCAAAGAGTACGCAACACAGAGTCAGCAATATGACGAGCGCGATCAGCGCTGTTTTTCTCTTTAGGAGAGAGGTCATATATAGATTATACTACTTTACAAGGGGATTTTGATAAAAAATAAAAAAATATAATGGAAAGAATTCCCTCGGCGCGGCGCGAAGCGAATGGGCGGCGGCGAAGGACGCGGGCAACTTCACGATGCTTAAAGCGAAAACCCACGCTCCCCCGCAAGGAAAACTCCGCCGCAATCGGAGCAAACACCCTCAGTGATGAAAGAGTCTTACACCGTTAAAGACCATCGTCATACCGTATCTGTCCGCGGTGGCGATCACGTCCTCGTCACGCACCGAGCCGCCGGGCTGGACGACGTAGGTCACGCCGCTGCGGCGAGCGCGCTCCAGATTATCCGAGAAGGGAAAGAAGGCGTCTGAGGCGACCGTCACCCCCGAGAGCGCGCCGAGATAGGCTCTCTTTTCCTCCTTGGTAAGGGGCGCGGGCTTATAGGTGAAATACCTTTCCCAAGTGCCGTCTTGAAGGAGATAGTCCGACTCCTCCTCCGAGAGGTAGAGGTCGATGACGTTATTTCGGTCGGGACGAGAGAGATCCTCCCTAAGAGGGAGGGAGAGCACCTTTTCGCTCTGGCGCAGGAACCAATTATCCGCCTTGCTCGCCGCGAGGCGAGTACAATGGATACGGCTCTGCTGCCCCGCGCCCACCCCGATCGCCTGTCCGTCGCATGCGAAACAGACCGAATTGGATTGGGTATATTTGAGAGTGATCAGCGCGACGATCATATCGAGCTTTTTCTCCTCGGGGAGATCCTTTTTCACAGTCACGATATTCGTGAGGAGGGACTCGTCGATCGCGAGATCGTTCCTTCCCTGCTCAAAGGTCACGCCGAAGACCGTCTTTCTCTCCAAGCTCGCGGGGGTGTAGTCGGGATCGATCTTGACGATATTGTAGCCGCCTTTCCTCTTTTCCTTCAAGATCTCCAAGGCGCGGGGGGTATACGAGGGAGCGATGATGCCGTCCGAGACCTCGCGCTTGATGATACTCGCCGTCACCTCGTCGCACTCGTCGGATAAAGCGATCCAATCTCCGAAGGAGGACATCCGATCGGTGCCGCGAGCGCGGGCATAGGCGCAGGCAATGGGAGAGGAGTCCAGCCCCGCGATATCCTCTACGAAACAGGCTCTTTTCAAGCGGTCCGAGAGCAGCTTTCCGATCGCCGCCGAGGTGGGGGAAACGTGCTTAAAGGACGCCGCCGCCGCATATCCCGTCGCCCTCTTGATCTCGCGAACGAGTTGCCAGCCGTTCAGCGCGTCGAGAAAGTTGATATAGCCCGGTCTGCCGTTCAGGACGGTGACGGGGAGCTCTCCTTCACCCATATAGATCCTCGCGGGTTTTTGATTGGGATTGCATCCGTATTTCAGCTCAAATTCTTTCATAATTACCTCTTGTTTTTATTGAATAGTCGGGTCTCGACCTTGCCCGATGCGGGAGAGATCGAACGCGCGAAAAGTGCGATCTTATTCTCACTGTCGAGAGCCTCCCACAGCGACTCCGCAAAGGCGTCGAGATCACCCTCGATCGCGATCTCCCTCGGCTCGCCGACAAAGGAAGGAAGGGGGTCTCCGTTTCCTGAATAGGTATGGATCAGCCGTCCGACGCCCCGCGCGAAGGGGTAGACGTACTCTCCCCTCTCGCACTCTCCCGACGCCTGTCTGCGGAGGATGCTCATCGCGTACTCCCCTTTCGCGAGGTCGATCAGCGCGCTGATGCGCGGCGTATAATTCGGGTCATCGGGCTCGTAGGTGCGGGTGCGGAGAGCGCCGAAAAAGTCCCCGCCCGCGAGGAGCGCCTCCGCCGCCGTATCGGTCTGGTCGCCGTTCGTGAGGATCACTCTGTCCCCCACGCGGCGCATCGCGTTATAGATGATCAAGGAGGGGTCCTTGACCTTGCTCTCGTCGAAGGGACGAGTCATCAGGACGTCACCCTCCGTAGCGAGGACGCGATTTCTGCTATTTTCGCTCCTTCCCATAATGAAATAGGCGAGGTAGATCTCCCCCTTCTCGGAGGCGCCTACCGCGATCCCTCTCCCGGGATAGGCGTTTCCCTTCACGCGTTCCGCCGCAGTTGGCTGCTTCTCTATCATATCTCCTCCATAAAAAAGGGCATACTCTGCTAAGAAGTATGCCCAGACGGTCGGCTTTGTCCGCCTCGCTCCCCGTGGTCGATTCCACTTATCCGTCAGTCGCGAGGTTCTATTCCATTATATCGCAAGGAGAGCGAGGAGTCAATCGCCCAAAGGTATATTTCCTCTCCCCTGCGGCAATACTCCACCCAAAAGGAGGAATACTATGAAACTCATCGAAAGCAAGACCTATCTCAACCTCGCCAAAGCCTTTGCGGGCGAATGTATGGCGCGCACCCGCTACGAATTTATCGAATACGGCGCTCGTCAGCAGGGCTATACCGCCCTCGCGGAAGTCATCGACAAGATCGTGTATAACGAATTTAACCACGCGAGAATGTGCTATACCTATCTCGAATCCGCCTCGGACAAGCCCATCGCGAACGTGGAAGTGTGCTCGGGCTACCCCTTCAAGGAGAAGTGGGATCTCATCGAAAATCTCCGCCTCGCCGCCGAGGACGAAGGGATCGAAGCGGAAAGAGTATATCCCGAGTATCAAAAGACCGCAGAAGAGGAGGGATTTCAAGACATCGCGGGGCTTTTCCGCAATCTGATCGGCATCGAGACCTGCCACAAAAAGCTCTTTACCGACCTCTACGAGCAGATGAAGAGCGGCACGATCTACAAAAAGTCCGCAAAGACGAAATGGAAGTGCGGCGGCTGCGGCTACGAATGGACGGAAAAGGAAGCCTTTGAGATCTGCCCCGTATGCGGCGCGAAGCAAGGAGTGGTGCTCCTGAAGCTCTCGGACGGAGAGTGACGAGACAAAAAAACCGGAAAAGAAAATAAAAGGGCGGCGATTGCCGTCCTTTTTCGTCGGTCGAGAGGGTCAGAGCCTTACCCCTTCGCTCAGTCTCTTCTTTCGCTCCCGCGCGTCGGGCATCGCGCGAAGGAGAAAGGCGTAAAAGCGCTTACCGTGTCCGTGATAAATGAGATGGGTCATCTCGTGGAGCATGACGTAGTCGGTAAAAGAAGGGTCGGCTTTAATGAGATGGAGATTCATCACGATGAGCCCCTTCTCGAAAAAGCAAGTCCCCCACTTGGCGCGGTACCGCCTGAAGGTGACGGTGGGAGGACGGATCCCCCGCTCCGTAAAGAGAGGGAGCCAGCGCTCCATCGCCCCTTGAAAAAGCGCCTTTGCCGAGCGTTGCAGGAATGCCATATACACCTTTTCCACGCGATCCGCGCTCCCCTTATAGCGCACGAAGATCTCACCATCTCCCACGATGACCTCATCGCGCGTCGAGGGGACCCCGACGATCCTGCGCTTGACCCCGAGATAGTAGGCTTCGCCGCTCTCGAGGACAAAGGGCATCTCGATATACCCCAGCATACTCGCCTTCTCGAAGTGATGACGATAGACCCAGTCCTTATTTTGGACGAGGAAGGCGTCGATCCTTTCTGTGGAGATAAAGAGCGGCGCGGACAGCAAAATGCGTCCGCCGGGCAGAGCGCGCAGGCGGATATGTTTCATCCTCTTGCGCGAGAGTTCGACGGGGATACTCTCCCCGTCCGCGTAGTGCAAAGTGATCGTCTCCATTCAAAAAGCCTTTTAGAACTTCGCCGTGAGAAAAGCCTTGTAGGCGAGATAGGTCTCGTACACGTCCGCTTTCGCGACGATCTCCATCGGAGAGTGCATATTGAGTACGGGCACCCCCGCGTCGATGACCTCCATATTATAGCGTGCGGCGATATAGGCGATGGTCCCGCCGCCCCCCGCGTCCACCGCGCCGAGCTCACCCGTCTGGTAGTAGATCCCCTTCTCTTCCATCGCGCCGCGTATCCCCGCGAAGTACTCGGGATTTGCGTCACTCGCCCCGCTCTTTCCCCTCGCGCCGGTATATTTCTCAAAGACGATGCCGTGATTAAACCTCGCGGCGTTATTTTTATCGCTGACCTGGGTGTACAGCGGATCGATCGCGGCGGAGACGTCGCTCGAGAGCATACGGGAATTTTGAAGGGTCTTGCGGAGAGAGAGTATATCGTCCGCACCCAAAAGGTGCAGGAGATCGAGAATGGTATTTTCAAAGAAGACAGAGCTCGCGCCCGTCGCGCCCACGCTGCCGATCTCCTCTTTATCCACAAAGAGAGCGCAGGAGGTGTACTCCCCCGCCTCA
>CAMOTC010000066.1 GCA_946625545.1 uncultured Clostridia bacterium
TATAATGCGGAAGTCGCTTTTGCTAAGGCTGCCATTGATGCTATCGGTGACGTGACTTACCCCGACAGTAAAGACAAGATCGTCGCGGCAAGAGAAGCGTACGATGCCGTTGATGACGAGTACAAACAATACGTCGACAACTATGACGAGCTGGTCGAAGCGGAAAACATCTTTGTCGAAAACGTCGAAGCACTTATTAACGCGATCGGTGCGGTCGAATATTCCGAAGAGTGCGAAGGAAAGATCGATGCCGCAAACCAAGCATACGACGCGCTTTCCGACCATCTAAAGTCTCTCGTTGATAACGCGGACGTGCTCACGCAAGCCAACAAGGATTATTACAGCGTGCAGGACGCTGTCTCGGCGATCAATGCGATCGGTACCCTCTATTACGTTGACGAAATCAAGAACTATATTGAGCAGGCAAGAGCAGTGGTTGACGACCTCTCCGATCATCAAGCGTCCATTCTTCCCGAAGAATACTTGAAGATACTGGTCGACGACGAAGCGGCATACGAGGCTATGGATAAGATTAACGCGATCCCCTTGCCTCTCGAAAACACGAAAGACTGTCTCGACAAGGTCATGGGCGCAGAAGAATTCTTTGATACTCTCACAGAAGATCAACAAAGCCTCGTCACATCGGCTTTTGTCAGCAAACTAAATGACGCCGTTGTCGTCAAGGACGCTATCGAAGCGGTTAATGCTATCGGTGAGGTGGAGAATACGCCCGAAGACAAGGATCTCATCGACAACGCAAGGGAACTTATCGATGCAGTCCTCGATAACGACAAGATCGCCGATTTGCTTCCCGATAGCGTAGTCAAAGACCTTGAAGATAAAGAGGCCGTGTATGATTCGCTCGGCGATATTGCATCCGTCGGAACGCCCGAAAATACCCAAGCATTCAGAGACGCTGTCGCAGGCGCGAGAGAAGCCTACGACGCCCTCACGGAGGATCAAAAGGCTATCGTGAATCCCTCCTTCGTCAAAGCGTTCGAAGACGCCGAGGCGATCATCGTCGTAATGGATAAGATCAATGCGATCGGAGAGGTGGAGTACACCCCGGAGTGCAAGGAGAGGATCGATGCGGCGAGAGAGGGTTACGACGCCCTCACGGAGGATCAAAAGAAGATCTTCCCGAAAGAGGATCTGCAGACCTTGATCGACGACGAAGCGGCATACGAGACGATGGATCTGATCCACGAGATCGGCGAGGTCGAATATACGGCTGAGTGTAAGGAAAGGATCGAAGCGGCGATGCATGCCTTCGGCAATTTGACTCCCGCACAGCAGGAAATGGTGAAAAATCACCTCGAGCTGCCCACCGCCCGGGAGACCTACAGCGATCTCGAGGATCGGGCGAAAGCAAACGACGTGGAGACTCTGATCGCCGCGATCGGCGAGGTCGTGCACCCCGAGAGCAAGGATGCGATCGAGAAAGCGCGCGAGGCATACGACGAGCTCACGCCGAGGCAGAAGGAGATGGTAGGCAATTATAACCTCCTGACCGAGGCGGAGAGCGCCTACGCGGATTACGACGAGAAGGCGGGGATCAGTACCACGATGGGCTGGATCGTCTTCGTCCTCGTTTTGCTGGAGATGATCTATCTCGCAGTCTACTTCATCCTGTGGTATCCCAAGGCGGCGCATATCGCGGAGACCTTGAAGCTCGGCGGTCTGAGACCCTATATGGATAAGGTCGTGCTCTTCGGCTTTATCGATCTCCTTCTCTTGATCGGCGGGGCTGCGTCTGTCGCGATCTTTATCCTGGCGCTTGCGGCACTCTGCGTGTACGCATTGCCCATCTCGATCGTATCCTTCGTCCTTGCCTTCCTCGTGATGGCGGCGTATGCGGTGCTCTGCTTCTTCGTGCGTAAGAGGAGAAACGAGGCGGAGCTCCTCCCCGAGCAGACGGAGGAACCCGATTATCTCGAGGCGGCTCCCGCAGAGGTGAACGGCTCCTACCGTATCACCAAGGACGAAGCAGGAAAATGCACCTTCGTGCTCTATTGCGGAGAAGGGGACAATCTCTCCAAGGAGATGGGTATCTTCGACTCCGAAAAAGAGGCGTATAAAGCCATCAAGACCTTGAGAGAGAAGGGCAAAGACGCCAAGGCGGAGAACCGCCTCAGGGATGACTTCGTCACTCTTCCTGCACCCAAGTTCGTACTCGAATCGGATCATCACGGCGTATATCGCTATTCTTTCCTCGACGAACAGGGTGACGTACTCCTGCAGTCGGTACAGTATCTCAGCGAGAAGCGCTGCGTGCAGGATTTGAAGAAAGCGCTCACCTCTATCACCACCGAGGAGGTCACCGTGTCGGACGGCACGGTCAAGAACGAAGCTGTCGAAAGGGTGGAGGACGCTCCCCGGCAGGCTCCGATCTTAGAGACGGAGACACCCATAGAGGCTGTCGCGGCGGATAAGGTAGAGGAGTCTTCGGAGCTCCCCTCGGAGGAGCCCAAGGAGGAAAAGGCAGAGGAGAAGGTCACTCTGAAAGAGAGCCTCTCCGAGGCGAAAGCGACGGCACATTCCTCCTCCGTCAATAAACAGTACGTCGTCGACTACCTGAAACTGACCTTCGGCAAGAGGGTGGAGTGCAATACGCGCGACAATAAGACCAAGACGGGTCTGCCCCTCGCGGATACCCATTACACTGTTTCGAAGAAGGGCAAGAGATGCTTCGCCTACGTCTACGAGACCGAAGCGGCATCCCTGCTCCTCCTCCGTCTCAGCGACGCCGCCGCAAAGCGCGCTCTCGAGAAGGGCGAGAACGTGCGTCGTTCCGCCTTCCCCAAGGCAAAGGCGACTTGGTACAGCGTGGTCATGGACGACAGCTTGAGCACGGACGATATCCACGAGCTCCTAAACGACGCTTACGACAACGCCAAGGAGTAAGCATTCCCGGAAAAGGACCGAGAGGTGTCACGATACGTGGCACCTCTTTTCGTCGTGAGAAGGGGGAAATGAAATATCGTTTGTATCCGATGCGAGAGGAATGCTATAATATAGTATCAAAGTATGCGAGGAGGAGAGTATGAGATCTATCGCGGTTTTGACGTCGGGAGGAGACGCACCGGGGATGAACGCCGCCATTCGTGCGGTGGTCAGGACGGCGAAGTATCACGACATCGAGGTTTACGGAGTGGAACGCGGTTACGCGGGCTTGATCGAGGGGGATATGCGCCTCCTTTCTCGCCATGACGTCTCCGACACTATCCAACGGGGTGGCACTATCCTGAGGACGGCGCGCTCTACGGAGTTTACCACCGAAGAAGGTCGGGAAAAGGCGGCGGAGCAGCTTTCCGCCAAGGGGATAGAGGGCCTCGTCGTCATCGGTGGCGACGGCTCGTTTCGTGGGGCAAACGCCTTCTATCACGAGTGCGGGATAAAGACGGTCGGCGTGCCCGGGACCATCGACAACGACCTCGGCTATACCGATAGGACCATCGGCTTCGACACGGCGGTCAACACCGCGCTCGCGGCGATCAATAATCTCAGGGATACGATGAGTTCGCACGACCGCGTGGTCATCGTGGAAGTGATGGGCAGGCATTGCGGCGCCATCGCCCTGCACGCAGGCTTGGCAGGTGGCGCGGAGGTCATCCTCGTCCCCGAGCGAAAGGTCGATTACGACGAGATCGCAGAAGTCCTCGATCGCGGCGAAGCGGTGGGGAAAAGAAGCGGTATCGTGGTGCTCGCCGAGGGTGCGGCGCCTCTTGCCGAGGTGGAGCGCGAACTGAAAGCGCGCACCTCTCTCTCCTTCCGTACCACGGTGCTCGGCTACATCCAGCGCGGCGGTTCTCCCACGATGGAGGATAGGGTGCTCGCGAGTCGTCTCGGGATCCGCGCCGTAGAGCTTCTGAAGGATGACGTCGGCGGAGTCGTCGTCGGCGTGAGAGGGGGAAAGGTCATCGATCTCCCCATCGAGGAGGCTCTCGCCATCCCCGTTCGCTTTGAAGCGGAGCTTTACGAAGAGGCGAAAATACTGAGTTTGTGAAAAACGTTTGATATTCTCGCGCTCGCGTGCGATAATAAATGAAGAAATTTGTGGCGAAAGCCATTTGGAGGATACTATGGAAACTTTGAAAGGAGCATTGATTTTCGGTCAGTCGGGCGGTCCTTCGTCCGTCATCAATTCGAGCGCGGCAGGCGTCTTTATCGAGGCTTTGAAGCATAAGGACGTCATCACGAATGTGTACGGCGCGGCGCACGGCATCAAGGGTATCTTGGACGAGCAGTTCTACGATATCGGCGCGGAGGATATCAAGGAGCTCGAGCTCCTCAAGAATACTCCCTCGTCCGCTCTCGGCTCCGTCCGTTATAAGCTCAAGGGTGCAGACGTGGACGAGACCGACTACAAGAGACTCCTCGAGGTCTTTAAGAAATACAACATCCGTTACTTCCTCTACAACGGCGGTAACGACAGCATGGATACCTGCAACAAGGTGTCGAAGTATATGCAGCAGTCAGGCTACGAGTGCCGCGTGATGGGTGTGCCGAAGACCATCGATAACGACCTCTTCGGGACCGATCACTGCCCGGGCTACGGCAGCGCGGCGAAGTACGTCGCCACCTCCATTATGGAGCTCAAGCTCGACTCCACCGTCTACAATACCGGTATGGTGTGCGTGGTAGAGGTCATGGGCAGAAATGCAGGTTGGCTCACCGCGGCGGCTCAGCTCGCTTCCTACAAGGGACTCGGCGCCGACCTCATCTATCTCCCCGAGACCCCCTTTGATATCGACGAGTTCCTCCAGAGCGTCAAGGACGTCTGCGCGAAGAACGACAATAAGTGTATGGTCGTCGTCTCCGAAGGTATCAAGACAAAGGACGGTACCTACGTGGGTGAGTTTACCGCCAGCAAGACCGACCTCTTCGGTCACGCACAGCTCGGCGGCGTGGGCGCTATGCTCGCGAACCTCGTGAAAGAGAAGCTCGGCGTCAAGACTCGTGCGATCGAGTTCAGCCTCTTGCAGCGTTGCGCGGCTCACCTCGCCAGCAAGGTGGACGTCGAGGAGGCATTCGCCTGCGGCGCGAAGGCGGTCGAGGCGGCTGTCAGCGGTGTGACGGATAAGATGGTCTGCTTGGTCAGAAAGCCGGGCAAGGACTACGTCTGCACTCCCGAGCTCATGGACGTCGCTCTCGCGGCGAATACCGAAAAGAAGATCCCCGAGAGCTGGATCCTTCCCGCGGGCAAAGGTCTCACGCAGGACTACGTGGACTATGCGCTCCCCCTGATCCAGGGCGACTGCAAGGCTCCGCTCGAGGACGGTCTCCCGAGATTTGCACATCTCAAGAAGGTCTTGGTCAAGTAATAAAAGCTGAATAAAGAATGGGACGGGCGTGCTTTATAGTGCGCCCGTATTGATATGAGAGAGAAAGATACACTCATACTGCATATAGAAGGCTACGGCATGGAAGGTGAAGGGGTCGCCCACGAGGGCGGCTATACCTTTTTTGTCCCCTATGCGATGGCGGGAGAGAGGGTGAAGGTCGCGGTGGATAGAGTCAAAGGCTCCGTCGCTTTCGCCCATATTATCAAGATGCTCGAGCCTTCGCCCGCGCGGCAAGAGGCGGCGTGCCCCCTCTACGGCAAGTGCGGCGGGTGCTCTCTCCGTCATATCCCCTACGAGATGCAGAAGGAGATCAAGAGGGAGAACGTACGCACTCTCTTTTATAAGAACGCGGGTATCGAACTCGCCGACCTCCCCATCGTAGGGAGCGATACAGAGGGCTATCGCAATAAGGTCGCGCTCCCCTTCGGCGTCGAGAACGGGCGAGCCGTGCTGGGTATGTATAAGCGCGCCACCCATCGCGTTCTCCCGCTCTCTGCTTGTCCTCTCCACGGCAAGTGGATAGAGCCGCTCATTTCGGAAACGCTGGACTTTGTCCGCGAGCACAAGATCTCTGTGTATGACGAGAGGAGCGGCAAGGGACTCTTAAGGCACCTCGTAGCGAGAAGGCTCCCCCTGCAGGGCGGGTTTGAGTACAGCGTGATCCTCGTCGTGAACGGCAATAAGATCCCCTATGAGGAGACTTTTGCGGATCGGATCGCCGCGGTGCTCTCGGACAAAGCGAACGTCTATATTTGCAAAAATACCCTGCATAATAACGTCATTTTGACCCCCGAGATCCGCACTCTCCGCGGCGAAGATCATATCCGCGCAGAGATGTGCGGCGGCGTGTGGGAGGTCTCTCCCCTCTCTTTCCTGCAGGTAAATTTCCCTGTGGCGGAGAGTATCTACGAAAAGGTGGTCTCCGAGATCCCCGAAGGGGGCTTCGTCGTGGACGCCTATTCGGGTACGGGCATTATGTCGGCACTCATCGCGAATAGGGCGAGAAAGGTAGTCGGCATCGAAGTGATCCGTGACGCCACCCTAAACGCCGCAAAGAACGCAGAAGCATTCGGGGTAGGGGACAAGGTGACGCATCTCTGCGGCGAAGTGGAGAAAGTGCTCCCCGACGTCGTGAAAGAGGAGAAGGACTACACTCTCGTGGTGGACCCTCCTCGCGCGGGACTCGATCCCACCGTCATAGATACCATTCTCGCCTGTCCGCCCGAAAGCATTCTCTACGTCTCCTGCTCTCCCGCGACCCTGACTCGTGACATTGGGAGACTCGAAGGGAAATATGCTCTCGACGAAGTAAAACTTTTCGATATGTTCCCGGGCACCCCGCACGTGGAGACTTTCGTCTCTATGAGACGACGTACCGGTAAGTAAGTTCGCCGACCGGGGGCGCAAGCAAAGAAGAGGAAGGAGAAGGTCAGCAAGGATATGGCGAACTTGATCACCACTTTGAGGATACTTTTCAGCATAGGGTTATTCTTTTGTTCTCTCCCTTCGACGGCGTTTTATATCCTCTATCTCGGCGCGGGATTTACCGATATGATCGACGGGAGGGTCGCGAGGCTGACGCATACCGAGAGCGAATTCGGATCAAAGCTAGACACCATAGCCGACGTCGTGTTTGTGGGAGTGTGCCTTGTCAAATTGCTCCCCATCCTTCACCTTCCGTCCTGGCTATATACTTGGATCGCCCTGATCGCGGCGATAAAGGTGATGAACGCGCTTCTCGGTTACGTTACGCAAAAGCTGTTCACGGACGTGCATTCGCTGATGAATAAGGTGACGGGCGGGCTGCTATTTATCCTGCCGCTGACGCTTTCCATCGTGGATCACGTTTACAGCGTGTCAGTGGTGTGCTTCGTCGCGACCTTCGCGGCAGTGCAGGAAGGATATATCGAAACTAAGAAGAAGGGGGAAATACTATGATCTTCGGCTCTATCATAGAGATGGCGGTGGGGGTGCTGTGCATCGTGCTCGGACTGCTCGTGTGGCTCAAAAGAAAGGTGTCTCTGCTGCATTCCTATCATTATAAAAACGTTAAAGAGGAGGATCTCCCCGTCTATTGCCGTTTGGTCGGGATCGGACTCTGTTTGATCGGCCTCGGCATCGTGGTGACAGGGGTCCTGAATATCTTTGAACTGTCGCTGTGGTGGATCCCTCTCCTCGTCGGGTTCGTTGCGGGCGGCGC
>CAMOTC010000067.1 GCA_946625545.1 uncultured Clostridia bacterium
CGACGTACACGGGGACGAACTCACGGAGCTGCTTCACGATACGGTTACCAAACGCGAGGCGGAAGTGCTCGATGACGTAGTCATCCATTTCTTCAAATTTCTTGAGGTTCTCATCTGAGACCTTGTGCTCCTCCTGCGCCTTCTTGAAGAGACTCTCGAGGTGCTTGTAGGAAAGGGGCATTATGTCGGTCAGCGGTGCGTCGAAAGGCTTCGCCTTGCTATTGATGTTGATCGGCATACCACGGTCGTAAACCTTATCGGAGATAGCGAAGGTCGAGTCGTCGTTGTTCGCCGTGCCGACGAACCACATATTTTCGGGGAGACGGAAACGTCCCTTCTCGACGTGTTTCGGGTCGGAAGGCCATCCGCTCGGGACGAGGTCGACGATCCACTGGTCACGGCTCGGCATTTCGAGAATGGAGAGCATTTCCGCGAAGTAGTACTCGACACGAGCGATGTTCATTTCGTCGAGGACGGTCAGATAGACGTCTTCGTTGTAGGTCGCGTCGTACATCGCCTTCAAGACCTCGGTCTCGTTGAACCTCTTGGTAAATTCGTTGAAGTATCCGAAGATTTCGGTTCTGTCACGCCAGGACGGCTGGACAGATGCGATGGTCGTCGGATTGTCTATAAAGTGACCGATACACTCGGGAAGTGAGGTTTTACCGGTACCGGATATACCCTGCAAGATAATGAGGCGGGTCGTTGCCAAACTGGCGAAGAAAAGTCTGATTATCTTGGGTTCGTAATAAAGCTTACGCCAGGGGCGTTGCGGGTTGTTCGCCGCGTAGTTTCGGAAAGTGTCGCAGATCTCTTCGAGAGAGATATCCATATTGAATTCGGTATGTCGCTGCGAGCCTTCCTCGGCGTAAGTATTGTCAACTTCGGTGAGCTTGTAGAAACGGCTCTCGCCCTCCTTCTTCTCGCTCGAAGTGTCTTCGCCTTCGTTGCCTTCGAGGACGTCGTAGCCCTGATAGCCGATCTTGAGACCGAGGATCCTGTCCTTCTCCTTGGTGAGCTTGACGATCTGACCTTTGAGGTTGCCGATCTCATCCACGAGGTCCTGATTCAGGACGCGGCTGCCGAAGAGCCTCTTGAAGAATCTGACGAGGAAGTATATTCCGACGATCAAAACGGCGAGGAGCGCAAGCATAACGAGGATGACGATCGCCCAGGCACCGATCCACTGACCGGTGGTCATCTGCGCCGCGCCTTCCAGCGTCTTATACTTCTCTACGACTTCCATATATTGATCGATCGCAAAGAGCTGACGGAGCGCGCCGATCACGCCGCCGTAGTAGGTCTTACCGCTTATGCCGCTCGGCTGCGTGTACAGCAGTCCGAGAAAGCCGAAGAAGAATACCTGCAAAAATTCTCTTATAAAATCTGTAAACATACTCCGTACCTTTCCTTTCCGTTTTTCGTGGAAGGGCTATGCCCTTCACGAGGTCGTTTCACCCTTTAGAAACTCCTCCTTACTTGTCCTCTCCGTCTTTCGGTTCGGTCGATGCGTTCGCGGCGGCCTGTTGTCTCAGGTACTCCTCGATCGCCTTTCTTTTGATCTCCTCTTCGTCGATCGAAGCAAGTGCAGCGGCTTTCGCATCCTCCGCCGCAGCGGCCTTTGCCTTCTTCATCTTGCTTTCGACCACGATCTGCGCGACCAAATAGATGTTATAGATCAACAATAATCCCAACGGGATAATGATGACGTAGATAAAGTGATATCCTTCGCGGATCCAGTAGAGCGCTCTGCCCAGCCCATTGATATGGGTGATATAGACCGCCTTGATATCTCCGGGGAGCTTCAACGTGGTGTCCACGCCATATTCGGGATTATCACCCTGCGTTCTGTACTTCACAAGTCCCGGCTCGATCTCGACTACTTCGATGATTCTGTGGGTGTTCAGTCTAAGTTTGTCACCGATACGATCCTGGAAGGTCACGATATCGCCCACTTTAAGGTTATCATAATCGGGCGTTTTGGCAATCACGAGTGCCCATTGGGGGAAGCCGCTGAACGTTTTCGTCTCGCCGGTTTCTTCATTGATCACAAGCGTTCTTTCTCCGTCCATTGAATCGGACAGAACGGGCAAGAGCTTGATGCCGGCGCCCGAAACTTCATCCTGCTTGGGGTTTAAGATCATGATGAGGGTGAGTATGATCGCAAAGAGCACCAGTGCGATCTGTACGCCGAGAAGGATCCCGTTCACGATCTTTTTCTTTTTACTGAGAGGCTTCTCCTCTTCGTCCGTCGTTTCGGGCGACGCGTTTTCTGCCGCGGCGGGGGCTTCCGTTACGATGGGGGTCTCTTCCGTCGGCGATTCTTCGGGTTTGACGATCTCTTCCGAAACGGATTCGGTATTCATCGGTTCTTTATCTTCCATTTATATACTCCCTTATCTTATTGATCTAAAGCAAATTCTACGGCGAGTTTCACTTGTCCGCCGAGAATGTCGTCCACACACTGCGCATCCTGTCCCTCGAGCCAGATCACGATGGAATATTTGATGACCTGTCCGGGCTTCAAGGGGGGCTCCGCGACGTTATTGATCACGTAGCCGTCATCGGCGAAAGTCTTGGTCATCCATACGCCGTCCTCGCGGATATCCTCCTCATTGAAGTTGAATTTTTCGTAGTCGGAGACATTTGCGGGGATATAGGCGGACATCGTCCCGCCGGGCGGGACGACCTCCTCGCGGAGAGGATTGCCCTCTTCATCGGTCAGCGTATTGCCCGCGGCGTCGCACTTTGCGGCGGCATAGACGGTGATCGTACCGTACTGCTCGTCATCAGGCGGCTCGATATCCTTGATCATCATCACGCGGATCGCCTTATCCATATCCTTCATCGCACGGTCAAGGCTGATGATCTCACGATAGTTGATCTCGTTCCTGCCGGTATTTTTCAAATAGAAAGTGGTCGCAATGAAGTACTCCTTCGTGCCCTCTCCCTTATAGCTGCCGTCGGTATTATAGATATCGAGGATCTTTTGATCGATATAGTTGCACAGCGTGCAGTTGTCCATATTCTGCGGGGCGGAGATGTCGAGCACGCTGGTCGGATTTGTGAAATTATAGTCCTTGGAAAGAGACAAGACCGCGGTGTCGGTATGGGAGACGGACACGCGAAAGTTGGAGTCCTCCACGAACTGCATCAAAGAGTAAGTCACACCGGCGAGGAGCGCCATGATCAATAAGAAGATCAAGAGGATGATGATGATCGTCCTGCGGCGCGACTGTCTGCGAACGCGCTTGTTCTTGATGATGTATTCATTCTCCTTGCGGAGCTGCTCCTGCAACGCTTCGACGTCTACAGAAGTGTTTTCTACATTATCAGTTTTCGCCATTTCTCTTTACCTTCGGGATCGGCTTCAAATTGGTCAGTGCCAAATTGATCAGCCTCATAGGACGAGCTACCGCATCGCCCTGTATGACCTTCACACCGTGGTCGAGGAGGATCCTTGCGTCCTCCTTATGTTCACAGTTGATGGACGTCGTGATGATATTCTGTACGTCGGCATAGCCGGTGATCATATCGAGATGGGCGAGGCGCTTGGTGCTGTCGCCGTTGTAGTACCTCGCATCCAGTCTCAGATAGTCAAAGTCATATTCGGTGAGAACGCGCATACTCGCGCTCTCCGCATTGTCGATCATAATGAGCGCACCCTGAGACTTCAAGGTGTTGATCGCGCTGATACCCACAAAGCCGACCGCCTCGAGCATCGCACAGTCAAAGGCGAGGATGAGGTTGCCGTGCTCGGTGTGCATCTTGTCAACGAGCTTGGTCAAAGTCTCCTGCTTCAAGAGGAGACGACAGCTGATCTTGGTGACGAAGCGGATATCGGGATTCTCGTTGCAGTCCTTGACGATGCTCTCGAGAGCGATAAAGTTCAGCTCCTCGATACGAGAGCTGCCCTCCGCCATCGCGAAATACTCCTGCGGGATCATCTTGCCGAGGAATTTGTCGTTCAAGACCTGCTGAACGTTCAGATACTGGACCTTGCCCTCCTCGTTGATCGCCGCATCGTAGAAGTAAACGATGGGAGTGGCGAGCGCGACGCCGGCGTTGATGGTCTTCGCCTTGCTGCGCTGCATCTCGAGCAGGTCGCGGGCGGTCAAGCCGTCCTCGGCGGTATAGCCCTTGGGCACACCCCAAGCGTCCGTCGATCCCATCTGGGAGCGCAGGTGCTCGGTGAGCTCGCCGTAAATGTCGGCGTACTCCTCGCCCTCGTGCTTGACTCTCGGTTTATCCTCGTCGCCCTTAAAGACGCCGTTCTTGATATAAGGATACTTCTCGGCGAAAGGCACGTATGCGTAGCGCTTATTGCGCTCGAGAGAGAGCTTCTTCATCAGCTCGGCGATGAGCTGGACGGCGAGCTGCTTCTCCTTTTCGCCCGAGATCTTCATCATCAAGATGGTGCCTTCGTATCCCTGCTGGTCGGAGGCGTCCTTATGCTTGTATTTGCGAGTGGAAAACTCCTTGGGGTCGAGAGCGAGATAGAGTCTGACGCTGTCTGCGACGACAGTCATTCTCGCGACGATCTTTTTCCCCGCCTTAAAGTTCTCGTTCTTGACGTTCATCTCCGACTTGACGGACTTGTAGGAGAGGAGCTCGTTCTTCAGCTTGCTGTACAGCAACTTGATGGTATTTGTGGTCTGGTGGAGCTTATTGTCCAAGGTCAGGGGAAGGATCACGAGGGGTTCTTCTTTGACCTCTTCCTCCGCGGGGACTTCCTCCTCGGGCTCGTCGGTAAGACCGGCGGCGCGACGCTCCTCTGCACGCTTTTCCTTCAAAAGGTTCTTTTCGTCCTTTTCTTCAAAGGCGAGGAGCTTGCCCTTCTTTTCGAGCACGGCGTCCTCTCTCCTCGGGAAGGCGGGGAGATAGTCCTCCTCGATGTGCGCCTCCAAACGATTGATATTAAAGGCACCCATCATGATCGCGATGAGCTCTACAGCGACCGCGTATTCGTCGTCGTCTCTGACACGGAGCATCATGCGTGCGTCCTCAAAGTCCACCTGCGACTGATCCGCCTGCTTATAGCGATCCACGTCGAACTCGTCGGGATTGAGAGCGAAATAGATACGGGTGAAACCTGCGAGGGTGATACGAGCGACGACCTGCTTGCCGTGGCGGAAGACCTCGGTCGCGACCTGCATCTCGGACTTGATCCCCTCGTAGGAGAGGAGCTCGTTCTTCAGCTTGTTATAATAGCGACGCTCGCGGGTGTCGGCGATGATGAGCTTATTCTCCAAGGTACGCTTGAGCACGACCTTGCCGTTCTCATCGAGGAGCTCGCCCTTCTCATTGTAACGGGGCTCTTCCTTGGTCTGCTCCTTTTCCTTCTCCATCTTTTCGAGGAGTTCCGTACCCTCCTCGGCGAGAGTCTCTGCATTATCGGCGATCCTGTCGAGCGCCTCCTGACGCTCCTCAAAGGTGCCGCTGTAAATGTAGTCATCCATCGCGCCCTCTTCCATAAAGGCACGAAGATAATCGTCATCCATCACGAAGGAGGACTCACCCTCTCCCGCATTCGTCTCCTCGGTCGGGGTCTCGGCGGCAGGAGCATCTTGGACGAAATCCTCCACAGGCTGCGCCATCGGGACGACGTCGATCCCATCGTCCGCAAGGAAATCCTCGGGGAGGTCACCTTCGGCAGCAATTGCGCTATCCTCGACAGGAGTCTCCTCTATCGCCGCATCCTCATGGGGCTGCTCGGCGGCTTCGGCGTCTGCACTCTCCTCGGCGGGGAGTTCGACCGTATCGGCGTCCGATCCTTCTACAGGAGTCTCGGGAGCGATATCCTCTGCGCTCTCCGCGGGGATATCCGCCGTATCGGCGGGAGCTTCGTCCGCGGCAGCCTCCGCGACAGGCTCTACAGCTTCTTCTATGGCGGGCTCTACGACTTCATCTGCGTGGAGATCGTCGATAACGGACTCAGAGGAGACCTCTTCGACGGTATCTTCGACAGTATCATCGGCGGGAGCATCGGGCACAGCAAGATCGCCCGAAGGGATCTCCCCGTCAGGCGTAGGCTCGGAGGCAACGGACGCGTCCTCGATGGATCCCGTATCAACAGGAGAGAGGTCCGCTACCTCGGTAACGTCCTCGCTTTCGTTTGATAAGGTTTCAGAGGTTGTGTCGAGCGGTTTCTCTTCCGGAGTCTCGACTGCGTCTTTGTCCTTTTTCTTGCCAAAGAACCATTTGAAAGCCAAAATAACCTCCCGTCCGCATCACAAAAGGCGCAAAAACGCCTGAAAGACGGCGTTTCCTTCCCTTTCGTAACGTTTGAACAATCTGTTTGAGCGCCTCTCTCGATCCCTCTCCTACGGAGAATTGCGCATATAAGCGCCATTTTCGCATAGAGACTGATACGAGGAGACTTTCTCGTTTAGACTCATTATAGCATAGAATTTACTCTATTTAATAAATATTAAGAATTCTTAATCTTGAAAAAGCGCCAAAAATACCCCACTTTTGCACCCTTTTGCATTTTTGTCAACATTGTTTGACCTTGCGCCGAACATTCTTGCTACAATCGGGGTATAAAAACGCAACGCTTGCCAAAACTACAATTATTTGCTAAAATAATAGCGACACAAAAAAAACCAATCAAAAGGAGTATGTGTATGAACGACGATAATTTCACCCCCGAAAAGGAGGAAAGCAACCTGCCCGAGGAGTCATTTGAACCCGACTTCTCCGCGAAAGCCCCCGACTTCTCTGCGAAAGACCCCGACGCACTCGCCAAGCCCGCCAAAGTGTACGGTACGGGAACGGCGGTCGCGGCTTTTATCTTCTTCGCGATCACCGCGGTCGTCTTTGTGATCTACGAGTATCTCGCATTCACCTTTCTCTATTCGCCTTTTGTAAATGGGGTGCATGACTTCGGCGAAGCGATCACCGCAGTCTTCGGCTATACCTTCGGACTCATCATCACGGTCGCCTTCGGGATCGCCCAGCTCCCCGAGAATATCATCGCGATCGTCCTGTTTAAGCGCGTGCGTTCCTGCGCGAGCGGTAGAAAGAGAGTGCTATATACAGTATTCTTCGCACTGTCTATCGTGATGCTCCTCCTGATGCTCCTGACCATCGGCGCCTTCTTTTTGATGATCGGCTCCAATTCGTAAACCTCAACTTATCAAATCGTAAAAAAAGCGTTCGGCACCCTGCCGAACCTTTTTATTATCCCTTGACACTCCCTATAGGGCCGCCGCAATTTACAATCTGCGACTCTCGATTTTCACAAAATATACATTCTTGCATATTTTTTGCATAAAGAACACGACTTTCCCGCGCCATTTCGCACCCTTTATATATAATATTGTACGCGCGCGAAAGAGGCGTTCTTCAAGATCCGTAATAATAAAGAGAATCTCCGGTTAATCAAATTCTTTCAGACCATAAAGAGGACTATTTATTCTATCTGCTTTTGAATGCAAAACCTATATCAAGTACTCCTACACGACTTC
>CAMOTC010000068.1 GCA_946625545.1 uncultured Clostridia bacterium
AGAATGGTATTTTCAAAGAAGACAGAGCTCGCGCCCGTCGCGCCCACGCTACCGATCTCCTCTTTATCCACAAAGAGAGCGCAGGAGGTGTACTCCCCCGCCTCACCGTCAAGCATCGCGCGAAGAGAGGTATAGGCGCATACGCGGTCGTCGTGGCCGTAGCCTGCGATCATACTGCGATCCAGTCCGAAATCCCGCGCGGGACCTGCGGGAACGATCTCGAGTTCGGCGGAGCTGAAGTCCGCCTCTGTGATGCCGTACTTCTCCCTAAAGAGTGCGAGGACGGTCTCCTTGACCTCGTCCTTCGCCACCCCCGCCGCCGGGACAGAGCCCACGATCAAGTCGAGCTTTTCCCCTTCGATCAGCTTATCTCCCTTTTTCTGCATTTGCTCGGAGGAGAGATGGATCAAGAGGTCGGTGATACCGAGCACAGGGTCGGAAGCATCCTCTCCGATATGCACGGGGATCGTCCTCCCGTCCGTAAGGCACACCACGCCGTGCACCGCGAGAGGGATGGTGACGTACTGATATTTCTTGATCCCGCCGTAGTAGTGGGTATCCCACATCGCGAAATTCTCCGTTTCGTAGAGCGGATTTTGCTTGAGATCCAGCCTCGGGGAGTCGAGGTGGGCCCCGAGAATACGCATTCCCTCGGTGAGAGGCTTTCTACCGATACGATAGAGAACGATATTTTTGCCTTTATTTACGAAATAGACGCCATCGCCCGCGCGGAGCTTATCCACGTCGCGAAGGGGTTTATATCCCGCCGCCAGAGCGAGAGCCTCGATCTCGCCGACGCACAAGCGCTCGGTCTTGCACTTGGAGAGGAAAGCCTTGTACTCCTCCGCAAAAGCGCTGATCGCCGCTTTTTTCTCTTCGTCACACGACAAATAAATATTTTTCTCGTACATATTTTACCGTCCTTTGGGCGCATCGCCCGCTCTCCTCGATCATCGGGAGAAGTATATTATCTTATTGGATCAAGTCGCCGTGCGCCTCGACCTTTCCGTCTATTGAGTGACCTTGCCGAAGATGACCGAGAAGAGATCGGCATTTTTGACGTCATCGAGATACTTGATGCCCGCCTCTTCGGAGCCTTTCGAGTGATAGTGCGTCGTGACCCCGCCGAGGAGATCCGCCGTGACCTCCCAGGGCTGTGAGTAATAGTCAACGGGATCATTCGATATCGAGGGGATCGCGATGGCAAAGATATACTTCGCGAGACCGATCTCGAGATACTGCTCGTAATGTCCGTGCTCGTGCTTGAGCAGTTCGGAGAAGGATCTCGACCCCTTGGAAAGAAGGTGCACACCCATCAATTTACCAAAGGAGCCCGAGCGCCCGCTCTTCCAATTCCCGAAAAAGACGAACTGTCCGTCGTATCCCGAGAAAAAGGTCGCCTCCGCCACCGCCGACGCATCGACGTTACCGGCGTCGTAGCGCAGGCAGTCCACGATAAAGCTCGCGATCGTGCGCGCCGCCGCCTGCTTTGTCTCGCTCAATCCGCTCGCCTCGCTCGCCGCCGCAACCTCGCCGACATCGAGCTCGATGGGGGCATTCTCTATAGAGAAAAGCGCGGGGCGGGAAAGCTCCGCGGGATCCTCTTCGTCCTCATTGAGGAGATCTATTTGCGCTAAGGGGGCAGCCTCGGTCAGCACCGCTCTCTCGAGGTCCGCATCAAGTATCGTCACGTTCTCGCCGTCAACGATCGCCACCTTCTCCGCATCGACTACCGCCACGCTCTCCGCCGCGCCGATCACGCTCTCGGGAGAAATCGGGGCGGACTCCGCCGTAAGTAGCAGCGCAAAAAGCGTCGCGACCAAAAACAGGACGCATAGCACAGACTGCTTGAGGAAACCGATCTTTCTCTCCTTCATACCCCTTCTCTCCTTTCTCGGAGCCACGCTCTCGCGGATTATATCATAAGAGTATCATATCTCGTCTCTCTTGTAAACATCTCGCCGACTTTTTCTCCCCTTTCCCCTCTTCTCGGGCAAAAAATGAGAGTTTAACTATCGACTTTTTATAACTTGCGTGGTATAATATCAAATAGCGTGCGAACGCACGCAAAAAAAACACCACCGGAGGCATATATGAAAGTAACGAAAGCCGTGATCCCCGCCGCAGGAATGGGCACCAGATTTCTCCCCGCCACAAAAGCCGTCCCCAAGGAGATGATGACCATCGTCGATAAGCCGACCTTGCACTACATCGTCGAGGAAGCGATCCTCTCGGGAGCGAAGGATATCTTGATCATCGTGAACGAGGGCAAGGAGGCGATCCCCAAGTATTTCTCACCGAGCAAGGTCTATGACGCGCTGAAAAAGCCCGCCCTCGAGGAGCTCCGCGACCTCCTATCTTCGGTGCATTTCCATTACGCCACGCAGGAAGTCTTGGACGGCAACGGCAGTGCGATCCTGCTCGCGAAGGACTTTGCAAACGGCGATCCCATCAGCGTGCTCTTCGGCGACGACATCATCTATAATCCCGACTATCCCGCCACAAAACAGCTCGTGGACGCCTTTATCAAGACGGGCGGCAAGACCATCGTCGGTTGCCAAAGGCGCGAACCCATAGAAGCCATCAAGTACGGCGTCATCGCCTACGACGAGATGGACGGCAGGCTCACCAAGATCAACGACATCATCGAGAAGCCCCCGATCGATGACCTTCCCTCCGACCTCTGCTCGCTCGGCAGGTTCGTCCTCCCCAACTCGATGTTTGACGCCCTCGAAAAGACCCCATACGATCGCGGCGAGATCATCCTCGCGAATGCGATCCGCTCTATCTTAAAGACGACGGGGGCGTACGCCTACGAGTTTGAGGGCATCCGCTACGACATCGGAGATAAGTTCGGTTTTCTCCAGGCGAACGTCGAATACTCCCTACGTTCTCCCTTGAGTGACAAGGTGAAAAGCTATATCAAGGACCTCGCAAAAAGGATCTGACAGGCAGATAATTTAAAATACGGCTATTTTGACGACAAAACGAAGGAATGCGGGATCACTCCTCGCAGAATACGTCCGTCGTGATATAGTCCACCCCTTTGAGGCGGACGAAATTATGATCGAAGTCCTTATTTACCGTCCAGGTATTCACCGTGAGACCCGCCTTGTGAAATCTCTTTACCATACGGATCGTCAAGATGGACTGGCGCACGTCGATGGAGATCTTCTCCTCAAGACAGCGGTCGAAATAGGGGTCGTCCTCGCTCTCCGAGAGATACTGCAGATCGACGTCGGGATCTATTTCCTTGACCCGAACGAGGGGATCGAAGTAGAAGGAGATCACCGAGACGTGCTCTCTGTCGTACACCCTGTCCACTTCGGCGAGGATCAGGAGGAGATCCTCCGAGGAGAAGTCCTCTTTCAGCTCGATCACCGCGACCTTGCCCCCGCTTTTACAGATCTCGAGGTATCTCTCGAAGGAGCAGAGGTAGATCTCCTCGTCGCTCTTGTCGTTTTTCAAGGGTTTGGAGAGGAGCTCTGCAAAGGTCGTCTCCGACACCGTCTTTTCATCGCCGTCTGCGTATTTGACCGTATCGTCGTGATTGCAGATAAAGACGCCGTCCTTGGTCTTATGGACGTCGGTCTCTATGCCGTAAAATCCTCTCTCCGCCGCGGCGACAAAGGCGGGCTCGGTATTGCCGAGGTAGGCGCTGCGATAGCCCTGATGCGCCACGTATTTCGCATCGGACTTCGGCGCGAGGAAGTAGATAGCGACGAGCACCACCCCCGCCAAGAGGATGACGCCGACGATGATCGCAAAGATCAAGAGTATCTTTTTCAGTATGGCTTTCATTTCTCTCCCTCCGTGCTATATCAGTATAACATATCTTTCAAGATAGAAAAAGCACATTTCTCCTCTACCCTCTCTCACAAATAAAAATCCACCAGTGCACCTGGTGGATTGTTATTATCTATCACAAATCAATACAATTCTCTCTGGATAAAGAGCAAAGTAAAGCAAGACGACCAGTTAAAGTCCACGATGGAATGCCACTGCTTGCGCCAGTCGGGCACGCGGGGCTGCTTGCCTTTTCTCTCACAGCGATAGGGGATGGTCTGATCCATAGGATCGTAAAACTCAAAGATCGTTCCCGTCTTTTTGTACCATTTCAAGATGGTGTCAAGGGTCTTTTCTCTCAGCTCCTCCGCGATCTCGTCGTAACCGTAATCCTGCAATCCTCTGATGATAAAATAGTTCAGATTCAGCCATACGCCGCCGCGCCACATATCGGTCGAGAAGGCGGGGTGATCCTGCGAAATGGAAGCGAGCGGGACGGGAGTCCAGATCTTACTCTTATCGGTCAGGAGTTTGACCATCTTCTTCGCCTGTTCCGCCGAGGGGATACCGGCAAAGAGGGGGAAGAAGCTGAGGGGAGACAGTACGTGCGTCAGCTCGCCCGATGTGAGGAGTTTATCGTAGTAGGCGCCCGTCTCTTCGTCCCACAGCTCGGCGTTGATCCTGTCCTTGATGTGATCCGCGACGCTCTGCCATTTCTCCGCGCGCGCGGGATCGCCCAGCTCCTGAAAGATCAGGGAGAGATAGTGCGCGTCGTGCACGGCAAAGGCGGAAAAGTCGATCGCGTCCATCTCGTCGTCAAAGTCGAAACGCGGGCTGTTGTCCAGTCCCGACTCGCCGCATCTGCAGTTCAGCTGATCGGGCTCGGTCAGCCATTCGAGCAGTCCGTTATGGTTATTGTCGCGATGCTCCATATCCCAGGTCAGATACTTCTCGAGGACGTCGGTGTAGTGGGCGAGAAACTCGCGGTCACCCGTCTTTTTATACACGTTCCACACGCCCCAAGCCAAAACCTGCGGCTGAGTCACGTCCGAGCACTCGTTGGGCGCCATCAGATGCGGGATAAAGCCGTCGGGATGCGCCTGCTCCAGCACGGCGCGCAGGGCGTCCTTCGCCATTTCGGGATTATAGGTCACCATAGCAAGGGCGTGGAAAACGCTGTCCCACAGCCACATATGACGGTGCGGCACGCGGTTCGGGGTCGTCCAACGGCAGGGAATGGTCCCCTGCGGCGTATGCACGTTGACCTTATTGACCGAGAGCGCCTTATAGTAGAGTCTCTCGTATTTCTTGTCCTTGCACTTGGGCATCTTTTCAAAATAGGCGTAGCGCGCGGCTTTGAGCGCTTCGGGGTCCGCATTTTTCAGCGTCTCGTGCACGCCCGCGCGAGCGCCCTCGATGGAGAAGGCGTGATAGATGGCGATCTTATAGCCGCCGCACTCCCTCTTTTCCCACGCGATGGCGATCTTGTCAAATTTCGTGAGATAGACGTCCACGTCCCAGCTCGTGACGTGCTTCAGCCCTTTCTCCCCCTTAAAGACGGGGAGCTCGGGAGCATAGGCGATCAAGGCGTCCTCGTTGACAAAGGTCACGAAAAAGTCCCCTTGCTCGGTCTCTGCGTCGATCATATCGCCCGTGATCGCGCGGAAGCGCACCTTGCCCTTGAGCGGGAAGGCGATCTTGACCCATTCGCGGAGCTCAAAACGCAGCTCCCCCTTTTTCCAGCCCAGCGTCGCGACAAAGTCGTCATAGTAGCGCGTCACGCCCTCCAATCCGGAAAAGGCAAACAGTTGTCCATATCCCCAAACGTTATTCAGTTTCATCTCCGTCTCCAATCCAAGGAGCCCATATCTCTCGGCGCCTTTTTCTCTTTTACTTATACATCTAGGATGCATCGCGAACATTATAGCACAACAAATAATGGATGACAAACAGTTACAACGATTTTGCCCGCAAGCCACACGAACGTTAAAATCGATCGCTCTCTAAACCGAGATCATTCTACTCCGTTTTCTTTTGTTTTTTAGGGGGAGCAAAAGCAACATGGAGGTGGCGGCTTTGTACGCGGCATAGTCGGCACGGCGCGAAAGATTGTGTTTCTCCATATATCTATCAAAACTATTATCTTCCTTTCAAATATGGAGGATCGTCTTTAGCTCAAAGCCGATTGGATCGGGGGGGGATGAAAACCCTAAAACGACCTGTCTTCCAAGGCTTTTTAGGGGAAACCACGGGGATAGGAGAATAAAAAAGAGGTGCCGCGGAAGCGACACCTCATAAACGGTATAAAGCGAAAGAGGCTTATTCCTTCGAGCCGAATTTAATGATGCCCTTCTCTTTGAGATAGCTGAACAGGATCGCGCCGAGCAACGCGAGGACGAGGACGAAGGCGATCACGATGCCTGCGATGGCGCCGCCGGACAAGCGGTAATTCTTCTCATAACATTTTGGTTCTTCATACTAATTTAGCAGCTTTGGACGGTCAACAAAAAGGATTCGGATCCTGTTACCATTGATCTTGACTGCAATGAAATCCGGATGAGTGAAAAAAAGGAACCGCCGCAAAGAGCGATTCCTTCTTTACGTTAGATTTTAAGAGCGGCGTTGCGTTACGCAAAGCTTATCGTTTTCGACGTCCACGACCAACGTCGTCTCGGGGGCGACGTCTTCGCCGATAATGGCGCGGGCAAGCAGCGTCTCGACCTTGCTTTGCAAGTAACGTTTCAGCGGTCTGGCACCATAGATGGGATCGTAGCCTTCGCGGATGATCTTATCTTTGGCAGCGGGCGTGATTTCCACATCCAGTTGCTTTTCGCTCAAACGACGTTTGAGATCGGCGATCAGCAGATCCACGATACCTCGGATATTGTCCTGCGTCAGCGGTTTGTAGAAGACGATCTCATCCAAACGATTCAGGAACTCGGGGCGGAAACTGCGTTTGAGCAATCCGCTGACGGATTCACGAGCTTCCGAAGAAATTTCACCCGATTGGTCTATGCCGTCGAGGATGACGTCCGATCCGAGGTTGCTGGTCAAGATCAAGATCGTGTTTTTGAAATCCACCGTGCGTCCTTGGCTATCGGTGATGCGCCCGTCGTCCAAGACTTGCAGAAGCACGTTGAAGACGTCGGGATGCGCTTTTTCCACTTCGTCGAACAGCACCACAGAATAAGGTTTGCGGCGCACGGCTTCCGTCAGCTGTCCGCCCTCATCGTAGCCTACGTAGCCCGGAGGCGCGCCGATCAGACGAGAGACCGAATACTTTTCCATATACTCACTCATATCAATACGGATCAAGTTGTGTTCGTCATCAAAAAGGGTGGCTGCCAGCGCTTTTGCAAGCTCGGTCTTACCGACGCCGGTGGGACCCAAGAACAGGAACGATCCGATCGGGCGACGGGGATCTTGGATACCGGCGCGTGAACGCAGGATAGCGTCCGCGACCTTATTAACGGCTTCGTCCTGCCCTATTACGCGCTGATGCAACGTTTCGTCCAAGTGGAGCAGTTTATCACGTTCCCCTTCCATCAGTTTAGCGACGGGGATCCCCGTCCAACGAGCGACGATGCGGGCGATCTCTTCCTCCGTGACTCTGTCGTGCAAGAGTGAATTCGTGCTG
>CAMOTC010000069.1 GCA_946625545.1 uncultured Clostridia bacterium
TCCAGCGTCGACTTCGCCGGCACAGGCTTTGAGTCACCGTACCGCGTGAAGAACATGAAGATAAAGGCTATCACCACGCAGATCGCCGAATAGAGGAAGAGGTACTGATCCTCAAAGTAGTCCATCACGAGACCCGAGATGAAGGGGGTGATCGCCTGCGCGCTCATCGTGGATATGTAGTAGTAGCCCGTGTACTTGCCCACGCTCGAAGAGGAGGAGAGCTCGAGGACCATCGGGAAGGTATTTACGTTCGTGATGATGAGTCCGAATCCCGAGATCAGGTAGAAGACCGCAAAGAGGTACTTCGCGAGGTTATCGGGTCTGACGAAGAGATAGACGAGGACGAAGGAGACGATGGCGAGGGAGAAACCCAAAAGCACGCTCTTTCTCCTGCCGATCTTTACCGCGAGCATACCCACGGGGATAAAGGCGATCGCCGAGACCGCCATCGAGACGCCCGAGATCACGGACGCGACCGCGGCGGACTGATTCAGTACCTTGGTGCAGTAAACCGAGAGGTTCGAGGAAATGGCGTTATACCCCATAAACCACATAAAGGTTGACGCGAGGATAAAGAAGAAACTGCGCTTGAAGGCGCGCTCGTGCTTTTTCTTTCTCTCCAGAGCCTCCTCGGGAGTCTCGGCAGGATGCTCCTCCGTGCTGTCCGCGGCGACCTCGTGGTGCTCCTCTTCGCCGATCTCTACCGCTTCGTCGTCGTTGCTGATACCGTACTCTTCGCACTCCTTCTTGCACTCCTCCACAAACTTCGGCTCATTCACGAGGAAGAGGAAGGCAAGGAGAATGACGACCATCGCGGCAGCCGAGACCGAGAAGATCTGTATAAAGGGATTCTCCGCAAGGAGGAAACCCACCGTATAGATGACGAAAGCGAATGCGCCGCCGATACCGCCCATCAGGTTGATCATCGCATTTGCCTGCGAACGCAGGGGCTTCGGGGTGACGTCGGGCATCAGCGCGACCGCGGGAGAGCGGAAGGACGCCATCGCGACGAGCACGAGGAAGAGGACGGCGAGATAGACGCCGATACGCTCGGGGTGTACCTTGGTGATCTTTGTATTGACTTCTTCGCTCGCAAAGACCGCGATCCCCGGCTCCACGAAGCGCTGATACTCCTCATTCTCCGACTTGTAGACGTCATAGGTCTCCTCGTCGATCTCAAGCCTTTCGTCCTCGGTGACGAGATAATACTTGCCGTCCTCCTTGTCGAGCTCCTTGATGCCGCGGCGAGCGACGTCGAGGTAGGCGTCCGGGGAGTCCTTTCCATTGAGTCTCAGGTAGTCGTGATCGGAGTAAGCGTAGCCGATGCCCGACTTGGACTCGGTCTCATACATCATCTTATAAAATTCGTCCGACGAGCTGTAATGGGTGCCGTCCGCGGCGGTATAGGAAAAGTCCGCCGTTCTCTCCACCGCGTAGATCTCGGAGCGGAGGGCGGTAGCGTCGTCGAGCTGTGCCTTCGCCGTAATGGGGACAAAGATCATGATGATGACGGAAAGCACGGTACCCACGAGAACGAAGGGGGTACGTCTGCCCTTTCGCGTATTGATATTGTCCGACCATTTGCCGAAGATGGGGAGGAGGAAGAGGGAGAGGACGTTATCGATGCCCATGACCACGCCGCGCAAGCTATTGGAGAGACCGAACGCCCGCTCGAGAAGGAGAGGCACGACAAAGTCGTACGCCGTCCAAAAGAGCATAATGATGGCGAAAGCCAGCCCTACTTTTATGGTTCTCTTGTAGTTCAGTTTCATCTATTATCTCCTCGTTTCGCATTCTGCATACCGCAGGTGCGGTGAGCAGTGAAGTTTGCCCTGTGGGCAAGTGAAGTTGACTTCGTCAGTGAAGTTGTACGCTTATAGCGCACAGTGAAGTTACTCGCCATTTGCTCGCAGTTAAGGATAAATGAATTGATTTTACCTTCATTCCTCATTCCGCATCCCGCATTCTGCATACCGCAGGTGCGGTGAGCAGTGAAGTTTGCCCTGTGGGCAAGTGAAGTTGACTTCGTCAGTGAAGTTGTACGCTTATAGCGCACAGTGAAGTTACTCGCCATTTGCTCGCAGTTAAGGATAAATGAATTGATTTTACCTTCATTCCTCATTCCGCATCCCGCATTCCGCATTCCGCATTGAAATTTATCCCTCTTTCTCCAAGCTCTCCAAGTACTTGTCCATCTCAAGGAGCACCCCATTCTCCCTGACGTACTGCTCGTACTTCCAGAGGTCGGTGGTGACCGCCGTAAAGCCGTATCGCTCCGCGAGGAACTCCACGAACTTATCCGGACGGAGCGTCGTATTGCCCGCCGCGAGGGATACGTTCAAGCGGTCGTGGTACACCTTCAGCGCGTTGATCAAGGGGGCGACGTCCTTGTACACGGTCTCCCCTTTCTTTGTGATAGGCATCTCGAGGGTCAATTCGTTCACGATGCACTCGATCTCGCGACGCTTCTCCTCCGCGCCCTTCTGCCTGACGGAATAGTCGGCGGCGACGGTGCGACCCGCGACGTTGGGATTGATAAGAGGAGCAAAGGCGCGAATGCCCTCGAGCCCTTTGGGAGCGACGCGGTTATACTCCTCGAGAAATCTCTCCTTATCCACGTCCGCGCGCACGGTCAGATACTCCGAAGAGGAACTGATCCCGAGGGGGAGCGGCGTGCCGAGGTTGATCAGCATATGCGGATTAAACCCGCTCGAATACTCGATGTCAAATCCCGCCCTGCGGAAGGTGCGGGTGAAGTGGCGAAGGAGGTCGATGTGGGAGATATAGGTCATATTTCCGCGTTTGTAATACTTCAAGACAAGGATCATTTCTTCACCTCATCACATAGGGCGAGCGCCATCGCGCCGCAACCCTGACAGTCCTTATCACAGCCGAGCGTGCACTCTGCGCGGTACGCCTTCTCCCTCTCGCGGAGGAGGAAGGAACGGCTCACACCGATATCGATAAACTCCCACGGAAGGGGCTTATCGAGAGGCTGAGCGCCGAGATACTTCGCCCTGTCGATCCCGAGCTCGGTCATCGCCTCCTCCCATATATCGTAGCGGAAATGCTCCGTCCAACTGTCAAACATCGCACCCTTCCTGTACGCCAGCTCGATGAGAGGAGCGAGCGCCCTGTCACCGCGCGCAAAGATCGCCTCGAGCTCGCTGGTCTCGCGGTCGTGATAGTGGAAGGATGCCCCCTTTACCTTGCGCAGTTCATCCTTCAGAAGGTACTGCTTGCGGCTCATCTCCTCGCGGGTGATCTGCCTCTCCCATTGGAAGGGGGTCCCCGGCTTTGGGATAAAGACAGAGCAACTGACGGAGATATTGACTCCGCCCTTATGATTTTCGTGATACAAGCGGCGGATCATCTTTACGAGCTCGACGATGCCCATGAGATCCTCGTCGGTCTCGGTGGGGAGCCCGAGCATAAAGTACAGCTTGACGCTCGTATATCCCTGATCGAAAGCCGCCG
Source organism: uncultured Clostridia bacterium (assembly GCA_946625545.1). Lineage (GTDB taxonomy): Bacteria > Bacillota > Clostridia > Christensenellales > CAG-1252 > CAG-1252. The sequence goes on from CAMOTC010000069.1 coordinate 3,478, forward strand.
AGAGACCTGTCCTGATCTCCTCCTCGGTCACGTTCTTATTGATGACGTCTCGCAAACGCTGTGTACCCGCCTCGGGCGCGAAGGTCAGAGAGCTCTTCCTGCTGCTCTCCGCAAACTCCTTCTTGAAAGAGGAGAGTCGGAGGGAAGGGAGCGCGAGATGGACGTGCGCCTTCGCCGCGATGGGATTGATATCCGACAAAAGCTCCTCGAGGTAGGGATAGTCCCCCGTCGAGAGGGAGCCGAGAGAGATCTCGTCAAATCCCGTCTCGCGAATGAGTTTCTCGATCAAGGTCTTGACCGTCTCCTCACTGCGGAAACGGATGGGGCGATAATAGTACCCCGCCTGACAGAAGCGACAGCCGTTCTGACAGCCGCGATACAATTCCATCATCGCCCTGTCGTGCACGACCTCGAGGGTGGGCATCAGCTGAGCGGTGGGGTAGTAGCATTTATCGAAATCACGGACGACCGCCTTCTTGACCACTTTACGGTGCTCGGGAGTATTCAGCGAGGGGACGTAGACTCCCTCGATCTTCTCCGCGAGGGCGAGGAACTTCGCCTTCTTCATCTTTTTCGCCTTGCACTTTTTATACAGCTCGGTCAGCTTGACGATGACCTCCTCCCCTTCTCCCACCATAAAGAGATCGAAAAAGTCGGCGATGGGCTCGGGATTGATCGCCGAGGGACCGCCGCCGCAGATGATGGGATAGGACTCGTCCCTATCCTTTGCATAGAAGGGGATCCCCGCCGCATCCATCATATAGAGGACGCCGGTATAGAGCATCTCGTACTGCACGGAAAATCCCACCATATCAAAATCGCGAAGGGGGGTCTTTGTCTCGAGGCTCATCAAGGGGAGGTCGTTCTCTTTGAGCAAGGCGCGAAAGTCGAGCGCAGGGGCAAAACACCGCTCGCAAACGGTGCCCTTCTGCTCGTTCAAAACGTGATAGAGAATCTTTAAGCCGAGATTGGACATCCCGACCTCGTACAGGTCGGGCATACAGATACAAAAACGTACGTCACAGGGCTTCTCCATATCGGGAGTATTGTACTCGCCGCCGCTGTAACGTGCCGGTTTTTCGGATTTCAGTAAGATCTCTTCTAAAGTCATGGCTTCCTCTTTGGTCAATTATACCATACCCGCGATATAAATAACAAGTTTATTTATATCTTTCCCCGAGAGCCTCCTTGATCGTCGCATTCGGCGGGGAGAGGATCAGGAGAGAGGTGACCTCGTCGGGGGTGAGCCTGACGACGACCTTGCGCTCCTTCCTGACCGTTGCGGGACGGATGCGCCCTTCCTCGTCCACCCGCGCGAGAGTATAGACGGGGTCGCTCTCCCCCACTCGATTTCGTCTCGAGAGGAGCATCGCGCCGAGAGAGAGCAGGAGAAATAAGGCAAAGATCAGATAGGTGATACGTATGGTCAGGATAAACGCCGCGATCGCGCCGCCCGCCGTGAGACAGGTCATCACGTAGCTCCCCCCTCTCGCCCAAGGCGCGGGAAATAGGAGGCGCAATAGTCTCCCGCCGTCGAGAGGATAGGCGGGGAGGAGATTTAAGCAGGCGAGCGCCGCATTCACCATAACAAAATGCTTGAGATATCCGTACGATTCGGGAAAGATCCAGCATAAGGAGAGCGCGATGGACGCGAGAAAGACATTGGCGAAAGGACCCGCGATCAGGACGGCGCCGAGATGGGGAAAGTCTCCCTTGGTGACGAGGGTCGCGCCATAGGGCATCAGGAGGAGAGAGAGGTCCTTTGCCCCTGCGATCTTTGCGACGAGAGTGTGCGCGAGCTCGTGGACGGTGATGGCGACAAAGGCGAGGAGATAGCCGATCACCCCGCCGAAAAGGACGTAGAGGGGGATGGCGGCGAAGAAAAGGGGGTGGATCCTGACTCTCAAAGCAGGACGGGGAGACTCACACGCACCTCGCCGAAGTAGAGGGAGCGAAAGATGAGAGAGGCGGCGAGATACACCGTCACGCCGAAAAGGATAAGAAAAAAGAAAAAGGCGTATTCCCGCTTTTTCTTTTTCTTTACGACCAGATATTTATTCTCGTACCCCTTGCCGCCGACCCGCTTGATATTGTAGTATTCCATACCATAGGATATGCCCTGCCGAGGCGAAATAGACTATCCGCTGTGAAAGACGCCGCGCACGCGGAAGGCGCGCGCCGAGAGCGAGATCCGATAGGCGCCGTGCTCGTCCACATCGATCTCCACCCCGATCGAGCGGGGATCCACCTCAAAATAGCAGTCGAGGAGATCGGAGAGATCGCTCCTCATGACGGCGACGAGATCCTCCTGCGCCCCTGCTTTGTCCCTTAAAAGCACCTTCTTGATGCGTTCGAGAGCTACCTTTGATCCTCTCATACTCACCTCGTCATTCTACGCAGGAACCCGATCAGTCCGCGATACCTTTTCGTACAGTCGTACACCATATCCGTCCCCATCATCACGTGGCTCGCGATCATGCAGACAGAGCGGTAGCATTCGCTCTCCCTGTCCGAGATCCGCCCCACCGTCGCAGAGAGGAGCACCTCGTCGTCCTCGGGGACGCTCCCCACGACGGGGAGACGGAGAGCACTCATGACGTCCCCGACGCCGAGCACCTCACCCTTTAGGACGAGGTCTCCCCTGACGCGATTTACCACCACCTCGACCCGCCGCAGACGATACGCCGCGAGGAGATCGGAGACCTTATCCGCATCGCGCACGCTTGCAGGTACGGGAGTGGTCACGATGAGCGCTTCGTCCGCGCAGGATACCGCACGATGAAATCCCTCGTCTATCCCCGCGGGACAGTCGATCATGACGTAGTCCGCACTGCGCCTGAGCGCTGTGATCACGGCGGCAAATCCCTTCTGCGAGAGCGCCCCTCCCCCGAGCGCGCGCGAACTCAGGAGAGATAGGTTTTCATTGAAAGGGTGCTCGACGAGCGCCTCGCCGAGACGGCATCTCCCCTTCTCCACGTCGGTGATATCGTAGCTGACCGCCCCCTCGATGCCGAGGACGAGATCGAGATTATTTAAGCCAACGTCGGCATCGACGAGAGTGACCCGCGCCCCCGCCTCCGCGATCGCCATCCCGAGGGTGGCGGTGATCGTGCTCTTGCCCACGCCGCCCTTCCCCGACGTCACTACGATACATCTTCCCATACGAAAAAGGATACCTCTCCCGAGGGGAAGAAGTATCCTTGATTTCAGCGGAATATAGCTGATCGTGCGCTTTTTTGACGATTAGTATTTGATCCTCTCCGCGATATAGCTCTCGAGATCCTCGAGCGCCACGATATCCTGCTTCATGCTGTCGCGCTCTCTGACAGTCACGGTGCCCTTCTCCAAAGTATCGAAATCCACGGTGACAGAGAAGGGAGTGCCGATCTCGTCCTGACGACGATAGCGCTTGCCGATCGAGCCCGCCTCGTCGTAGGTAGCGGCGAACTTCTTCATGAGGCTGTGATAGATCTCGGTCGCCTTGTCGCCGAGCGCCTTCTTTTGCAAGGGGAGGACAGCCACCTTGTAGGGCGCGAGCGCGGGATGGAGGTGCAGGACGACGCGGACGTCACCGCCCTCGAGCTCCTCCTCGTCGTATGCGTCGCAGAGGACGGTCAGGAACATTCTCTCCACACCGAGCGAGGGCTCGATGACGTAGGGAACGTACTTCTCGTTCGTGACGGGATCGAGATAGGAGAGATCCTTGCCCGACACCTTCATATGCGCCTTGAGGTCGTAGTCGGTCCTATCCGCCACCCCCCACAGCTCGCCCCAGCCGAAGGGGAACTTGTACTCAAAGTCGGTGGTCGCATTGGAGTAGAAGCAGAGCTCCTCCTTATCGTGGTCGCGGAGCTTGAGGTTTTCCTCCTTGATGCCGAGGCCGAGCAGCCAATTCTTGCAGAA
>CAMOTC010000070.1 GCA_946625545.1 uncultured Clostridia bacterium
TTTAATATATAATATATTATATATTATGTGCGCGTGTGCGCGCGCGTTTATTATTTCGATAAAAATCGGAGGGAAAAATGGATAAAGTCACAAATTCCTATAATGAAGACGCCATACAGGTCCTCGAAGGATTGGAGCCCGTTCGCGTTCGTCCCGGTATGTATATCGGTTCGACGGACGAGAGAGGTCTGCACCATCTCGTATCCGAGATCGTGGACAACAGTATCGACGAGGCACTCGCAGGCTACTGCACCGATATCTACGTCGTGGTAAACCCGGACGGCAGCGTGTCCGTCGAGGATAACGGCAGAGGTATCCCGACCGGCTTCAAAAAGTCCGAAGGGAAGTCCGCCGTCGAGGTCGTTCTCACCAAGCTGCACGCGGGCGGTAAGTTCGGCGGCTCGGGCTACACCATCTCGGGCGGTCTGCACGGCGTGGGTCTCTCGGTCGTGAACGCCTTGTCCGAATGGCTGGTCGTGGAGATCTGCCAGAACGGTCATATCTACAAGCAGGAGTATTCCCGCGGCAAGCCGCAGACCGAGCTCCTCGTCGTGGGCGACAGCGACAAGACGGGCACCAAGGTCACCTTCTTCCCGGATAAGGAGATCTTTGAGACCATCGACTTCAAGTACGACGTCCTGAAGCACCGCTTGCGCGAGCTCGCCTACCTCAACAAGGGGCTGCATATCAATATCAAGGATCTGCGCCACGAGACCCCCGTGGAGGACGACTTCCGCTATGAAGGCGGTATCATCCACTTTGTGGAAGACCTGAACTCCGCGCACGAAAAGCTCTTCTCCGAGATCGTGTATTTCGACGAGAAGGTGGAGACCTCGGAGGTGGAGATCGCTCTGCAGTACAACGAGACCTACAACGAGAATATCTACGCCTACGCGAATAACATCAATACCGAGGAGGGCGGCACCCACCTCGACGGTTTCAAGGCGGCTCTGACCCGTATCATCAACGATTACGGTCATAAGTTCAATATCCTCAAGGACACCGAGAAGCTCTCGGGCGACGACGTCCGCGAGGGTCTCACCGCCGTCATCAACGTCAAGCTGACTAACCCACAGTTCGAGGGTCAGACCAAGACCAAGCTCGGCAACAGCGAGATGCGTACCATCGTCTCCCGCGTGCTCTCCGAGTGCCTCGGTACCTATATGGAGGAGCACCCGAAGGAGAGCAAGGAGCTCGTCCTGCGCTCCATCAACGCGCAGAAGGCGAAGGAAGCGGCGAGAAAAGTCCGTGACGAGACGAGGAGAAAGGGCTTCCTCGAGAATACGACCCTTCCCGGCAAGCTCGCCGACTGCACCGAAAAGGACGCCTCCAAGTGCGAGATCTTCCTCGTCGAGGGTGATTCCGCAGGCGGCAGTGCAAAGTCGGGCAGAGACCGTCGTTTCCAGGCGATCCTCCCCCTCCGCGGTAAGATCCTGAACGTCGAGAAGGCGAGACTGAATCACGTCCTCGAGAACGAGGAGATCAAGTCGATGATCACCGCATTCGGCGGCGGCATCGGCGAGGAGTTCAGCACGCAGAAGCTCCGCTACGACAAGATCATCTGCATGACCGATGCCGATGTGGACGGCTCGCATATCCGCATCCTGATGCTGACCTTCTTCTATCGCTTTATGAAGCCGCTCATCGAGGAAGGGCACGTCTATATCGCACAGCCCCCGCTCTATAAGGTGACCAAGGGCAAGGATGAGAAGTACTTCTACAACGACGACGATCTCAATACCTATCTCGACTCCCTCGGCAGAAAGGGCTACGACATCCAGCGCTACAAAGGTCTCGGTGAGATGGACCCCGAGCAGCTGTGGGAGACCACGATGAGCCCCGAGTCCAGGACGCTCCTGAAAGTGCGCCTGGAGGACGCGATCAAGGCGGACGAGACCTTTACTATCTTGATGGGCGAGCAGCCTGAGCTCCGCCGTCAGTTCATCGAGCAGAATGCGAAGCTCGTCGCCGACCTGGATATTTAATGAGGTGAGTTTATGAAAGAGAAAGAAATCGTACACGGAGATATCATAGATAATACCAAGATCGTGGAGGTAGGCTGCGAAAGCGAGATGAAGAAATCCTTCATTTCCTACGCCATGGCGGTCAACGTCAGCCGCGCGATCCCCGACGTCAGGGACGGCTTAAAGCCGGTGCATCGCCGCATCCTCTTTGCGATGAATGAGATCGGTCTGACCCCCGACAAGCCCTTTAAGAAGTGCGCGACCATCGTCGGTGACGTGCTGGGTAAGTATCACCCGCACGGCGACAGCTCGGTCTACGACGCTCTCGTCCGTCTCGCGCAGGACTTCTCCATCAACGAGCCCCTCGTGGACGGCCACGGCAACTTCGGTTCCGTTGACGGCGACCCTGCCGCGGCGTACAGATACACCGAGGCGAGGATGAGCAAGATGGCTCTCGAGATGCTCCGCGATATTGACAAGGAGACGGTGAACTTCTATCCGAACTTTGACGATACCCGCATGCAGCCCGAGGTGCTCCCTTCCCGCTATCCGAACCTCCTCGTGAACGGCTCGGACGGTATCGCCGTGGGTATGGCGACCTCCATTCCCCCGCACAACCTCGGTGAGGTCATCGACGCGACCTGCGCCTTGATCGACGATCCCGAGATCGACATCCTCGATCTCATGAAGTATATCCCCGCTCCCGACTTCCCGACGGGCGCGATCGTGCTCGGCAGTCAGGACGTCAGGAATGCCTATCTGACGGGTCGCGGCAGCTGTATCCTCCGCGCGAAGACCGAGATCGAGGAGTATAATAACGGCACCCGCTCGAGGATCGCCGTCTCCGAGATCCCCTATCAGGTCAATAAGGCGAAACTCATCAAGAGCATCGCCGACCTCGTGAAGGATAAGAAGATCGAGGGCATCTCGGATATCCGCGATGAGTCCGACCGTTCGGGTATGCGCTTCGTCATCGACGTCAAGCGCGACGCCAACGCACAGGTCGTCCTGAATATGCTCTTTAAGCATACCGAGCTCCAAAAGTCGGTCAGTATGATCTTCCTCGCCCTCGACGACGGCACTCCCAAGATCATGAATCTCAAGGAGATCCTCTCCGCCTACGTCAAGCATCAGCAGGACGTCGTGGACAGACGCACGAAGTTCGACCTTGCCAAGGCAGAGGACAGAAATCATATCCTCAGCGGTCTCGTCATCGCTCTGCAGAATATCGACGCCGTCATCGCGATCATTCGCGCGGCGAAGGACAGGTCGGAGGCGCAGGTCAAGCTCATGGACGCTTTCAGCCTCAGCGACAGGCAGGCGAATGCGATCCTCGATATCAGACTGCACCGCTTGACCTCTATGGAGACGGGCAGCTTGCTCGCGGAGATGGAGGAGACCGAGAAGAATATCGCTTACTACAAGTCCATTCTCGCAGATCATACCCTGCGTGATAAGATCATCAAGGAGGAGATGCTCCAGATCAAGGAGAAGTTCGCTTCGCCGCGTAAGAGCGAGATCAGCTACGCCTACAGCGGGCTCAATATCGCCGATATGATCGCGAGGGAGGACGTCGTGATCTCCACGACTCACTTCGGTTATATCAAGCGCGTGCCTTTGAAGGAATATCGCTCGCAACATCGCGGCGGCGTAGGCGTGACGGCGCATAAGCCCAAGGACGAGGATTTCGTGACCGATATCTTCACCTGCTGCACGCACGACGATCTCTTCTTCTTTACAAACTACGGCAGGGCGTACGTGATCAAGGCGTTCGAGGTCCCCGAGGCGGCGCGTACCGCTCGCGGCAGGGCGATCGTGAACCTCCTGCAGCTGATGGAAGGCGAAAAGATCGCCACCATCCTCCCCATCACCGAGGAGCAGGGCAGGAACGGCAATCTTGTCCTCGCTACCAAGCGCGGCAAGATCAAGAGGACGTCCCTCCAAGAGTACGTCTATATGCGTAAGGGGGGCAAGATCGCGATCAGCCTCCTCGAGGGCGACGAACTGATCAGCGCACAGCTCACGATGGGCGGCGAAGAGCTCCTCCTCGCCTCCAGCCTCGGCAAGTGTATCCGCTTCAAAGAGGACGGCGTGCGCCTGATGGGCAGGACTGCGGCAGGCGTCCGCGCGATGAAGATCGGCGACGATGACTATATCGTGAATATGGAGGTCATCCACGAGGGTGACGAGGTCTTGACCGTGACCGAGAACGGCTACGGCAAGCGCACTGACGTGGACGAGTACCGCGTACAGGGCAGAGCAGGCTCGGGTATCAAGGCAGGTACCTTCAATGAAAAGACGGGCAGGATCGCCGCCCTCAAGACGGTGACTCCCGAAGGCGACCTCCTCCTCATCACCGAGAGCGGCGTCATCATCCGTACCCACCTCGACGAGATCAGCAAGATCGGCAGAGCGGGTCAGGGCGTCAAGATCATGGCGGCGGGCAAGCTGAATAGCAAGGTCGTCGGAGTGGCTTTGACCGAACGCTACGAGGAAGAAGAGGAGTACGTGGAGGAGGCGGAAAGCACCGAGACCGAAAGCGCCACGGAGAGCACCGATACGACGGGAAATGAAGAGTAATCAATAGCCTATATAAAAAGCACTCGCTTGATCCTTGCGACGGGCGGGTGCTTTTTTAATGCGGAATGCGTAATGCGGAATGCGGAATGTAGGGTCGCGTTGCTCCAAATTATCCTCATTCAGGGAGCGGAGAGAATGCAAAATCTATCCCTTCGTCCTTAACTGCGAACGAAGTGAGCAACTTCACTATGAGCGAAGCGAATAACTTCACTGACGAAGTCAACTTCACTCGCCGATAGGCGAACTTCACTGCGCGCCGCGCCGGTGGAATGGGTAATGCGGAATGCGGAATGCGGAATGCGGACAAAAGTCCGCCGCGCCCGTTAGGGCATATCGCGCCGCGCTTGGGGTGCTCGCGGCATATCGCATTGCCGTAGGCAATATATCGTGCCGAAGGCAGATCATTCAATTTGAATTCTGAAAACGTGGTGTCACGAGATTTCTTTTTTCGGGAAGCAATAGGGTATAATGTAATTGATAGGTTGAAGAAACGACTGTTTATATTACTCGAAGAAATTCAAATAAGTATGAGTATCTTTGATAAAAATCGAAGAAATATTGAGCAATTATTTGCGAAAGATGATACGGATCACTCTAAATCAACCAAGTGGAAGGAGTATCATCTTGGCGCAACGATTTCGCATTGCTTGACATGTTTAAAACGTGATCATAAAATTTATTTAGCAGCGGTTGTTCCATTGTTGCCCGAGCACACACATTGTAAGTGTTATTTAGAGTGGCTGAGGAAGGTGGCGATCGGCAAGGCAACAAACCTTGGCTCAAACGGCGCCGATTATTATCTTGCGTGCTTCGGAAAGTTGCCTGAGTATTATATTACAATATTACAAAAGAACAAGCGCTTGCGTTAGGATGGAACCCTGCGCGTGGGAATCTGGCAATTGTCGCACCGGGGAAAATGATCGGCGGGAATCTTTTCAACAATCTGGAAAAGAAGCTCCCCGACGCGCCGGGCAGGGTCTGGTATGAATGTGACATAGATTATGACGGCGGATTCAGGAATGGATGCAGGATTATTTTTTCAAACGATGGACTGATATTCAAAACGGACAGTCATTATACCGCGTTTGTTGCGGTTGAATGAGGGGAAAACATGAAGAGATACGTTTTTAACAGAAATGAATTTAATTGGGCGGAAGAATACTACGATTTGATCCAAAAGAAAATGGAACTCCCGAATTGGTTCGGAAAGAACACAGATGCGCTGTGGGATATGTTGACAGGATATGTCGAGACGCCTTGCGAGATCGTTCTTGTCGGATTTGATAAAAAAGAAAACGAATACAATGCTCATATCATTCAATTGATCCATGCGTGTTTCAAAGATGCCGCGAAGCAATTTCCGGAGCGCTTTGCCGTGAGATTTAAGTAAACATCTTTCGTAATGGGTCGGACTCGTTATTTCTGTGCCGTCTCGCCGTGCAAAGACGGAACTGCGTGCCAATCCAAACTTATTTACTATGTGAGGTTCTCAGAAAAAAATAACCCATTGACGAAATGGCGTCTTTTGCGATATACTGTGATTGCGGAAAACAGCATAATTGCTACAAACAAACTATCAAAAAAACCGAAAGTTTTGCGTTTGTAAAAAACGCGCCTAAGCTTTCGCTGTCTTTTTGATAGTTGTAGCATATTTGTTTTCCGCAAAAAACAATGAGGCGCGTTTTTATGCGCCTCTTCGGGGGCGCATTTTTTGTGGAAAAGAGCTGTTGTTTTATCCTTCCTAAGGAGTTTCGTGCGAGGATTTACGAAGACTCGGACTTTGACGTGCGTCTTTCCGCGCTTTTGTACCATTTGACCCTCTCCGAGGACATCTTGACCTATTTATTCATTTATGATGAGTATGCGGAGTTTTCCGCCGACCGCATTTTGGAGGACATTCGGCGCTATGTCCCCGTCCTTTCTCGCGTGCTTGTCTTTCCCGCGGGTGGAGAAAGCGGCTTTTCCTTTCGTTTCCTTGCGGACAATCGGTTCGAGAGGCGGCGGGCGGTTCCCTCCGTCCTCTTTGATGACAGGGAGATGCTCTATCGATCGCTGATCGACGAGTGCGCTATCTCGATCTTTTGCTTGGACACAAGGGGCGGGGATCCCCTTGAACGCCGCGCCGCAGGGTATGCTTCGAGCGCGGGGAAGCGGATGATCGACCTCGCTCAAACGGATAATATAGCCGATTGGTTCTGATCCGCGCGCGGGTTCCTCCGCGACTTGCCCAAAAAAGAAAACATCACTACTTGCAAAGGGCGAATAACTTTATCGGCGGAGTCAAATTCACCGCTCCGCAGGGACAACTTCACCGCTCCGGTCCCTCTCCATTCGCCGGCTCTTGCGCCGCGAAAATGCGGATTTTTCGCGAGAAAAGGGCGGGAAAGAGGAGTAATTTGCCCACGCAGAGAAAAAAATAAAAAAATTTTGAAAAAATCGAAAAAAATCTCCGAAAAGGTATTGACAACTTTTTTTCTCTATGGTAATATAATTAGGCTGTCTATATGACGGCATTCGTAACTTCACAATAGAATAGATTAGTAAGATAATCAAATGCAAGTGATTTCTGTCAATTCATATTTTTTATGAGTTTTGAGCGCGAAGCCTCGT
>CAMOTC010000071.1 GCA_946625545.1 uncultured Clostridia bacterium
AAAAAAATCACGCTGTCAAGTAAAAATGCTTGACGGCGCTTTTTTTATTGTTTATAATGTGTAAAGTAATAATGCTTTACAGGGGGAGATATGGACATTCGCGATCGGGTCAAGATAGCTTCGCTCCTTTCGGAGTACGGCGCGCTATTGACCGATAAACAGCGCGAAATGCTCTCGATGTACGTCGAGATGGATCTGTCCCTCCCGGAGGTAGCGGAGGAGTACGGCGTGACGCGGCAGGCTGTCTTGGACGCGGTCAAGCACGGCGCGGACTCCCTGCAAAAGTATGAGGACGCAGTCGGAAAGGTCGCACTTAAGCGGCAGATCACGGCGGCGCTCGACGAGGCGGCGGCGACGGACGCCACCCTTCGCGAGAAGCTCAAGGCGGTTTACGCGATATTGGAGGGGTAAATGGGTGCTTTTGAAGGACTCGGCATGAGACTGAATCATATCTTCAGCAAGCTGAAGAACAAAGGCGCATTGACCGAGCTGGAGATCAAGCAGGCGATGAGAGAGGTGCGTATCGCACTCCTCGAAGCGGACGTCAATTTCTCCGTGGTCAAGGACTTTATCGCGAAAGTGACCGAGAAGGCGATCGGTGAGGAGGTCTTAAAGAGCCTCACGCCGACCCAGCAGGTCATCAAGATCGTCAACGAAGAGCTCATCGCGCTCCTCGGCGGCGAACATACTAAGCTCGCGGTCTCCGATCGTCCGCCCACAGTCATCTTGATGTGCGGCTTGCAGGGCAGTGGTAAGACCACGATGTGCGGCAAGCTCGGTATGATGCTGAAAAAGGGGGGCAAGAAGCCCGCTTTGGTCGCTTGCGACGTTTATCGTCCTGCGGCGATCCTTCAGCTCCAGCGCGTGGGTGAGAAGGCGGGAGTCCCCGTCATCGAACAGGGACAGATCGCTCCCTTAAAGATCGTCAAGCACGCCCTCGACGTCGCAGGGAAAAACGGTTACGATACCTTAGTCGTGGATACTGCGGGCAGACTGCATATTGACGAAGCGCTAATGGATGAGCTCAAGGAGCTCAAGGCATATTTGAAGCCCACCGAGATCCTGCTCGTCGTGGACTCCATGACAGGTCAAGACGCAGTCAACGTCGCGGAGAAATTCAACGAGCTCCTCGACATCACGGGCGTGATCCTGACCAAGCTGGACGGCGATACCCGCGGCGGTGCGGCGCTCTCCATCAAGGCAGTCACCGGCAAGAGCGTCCGCTTCTGCGGTACGGGCGAAAAGATGGGGGACATCGAGCCTTTCCATCCCGAACGTATGGCGTCGAGGATCCTCGGCATGGGAGACGTCCTGACCTTGATCGAGAAGGCGCAGGAGGCATATACCGAGGAGGAGGCGCGCGCTCTCCAAAAGAAGATGCGCGAGGCGTCATTCACTCTCTCCGACTATCTCGAACAGCTGGATAAGATGAAAAATATGGGCAGTCTGACCTCTATGTTGAAGATGATCCCGGGTCTCTCCGCGAAACTCGGCAATCAGGATCTCAACGTGGATGAGGATAAGCTCATCCGCACCAAGGCGATCATTCGCTCCATGACGCAGGAGGAGAGGGATAATCCCGATATCATCAAGGCTTCGAGAAAGAAGCGTATCGCCGCAGGCAGCGGTGTGGAGATCTCGGACGTGAACGCTCTCCTGAAACAGTTTGACGCATCGCGTGAAATGATGCGTCGTATGAAAAGCGGCAAAAGAGGGGGATTTCCCTTTTAATAGATAATACTTACGGAGGTATAAACAAATGGTAAAACTCAGACTCACTAGAATCGGCGCGAAGGGAGCTCCTTGCTATCGTATCGTTGCGATCGACAGCAGAAAGGCGAGAGACGGCATGTACATCGAGCAGGTCGGCTACTATGATCCCATGACCAATCCCGAGACCGTCAAGGTCGACGTCGAGAAGTCGAAGAAGTGGATCGCGAACGGCGCTCAGCCCACCGATACCGTCAGAGTTCTCCTGAAGAAAGCAGGCGTTTTCGGCGAATAAGGTGACGAAAGATGGAAGAGCTCATCGGTTATATCGTCGAGTCCCTCACGGGGAACTCGGACTTTGACATCGCGATCAGCGAGAAGGATCGTTGCATCACGATCACCCTCTCTCCCGATGATATCGGCAGAGTGATCGGGCGCGGCGGCAAGACCGCGAAGGCGATCCGTCTGATCGTCAAGGCTGCTGCGGCGAAGCGCAATAAGCGTTACGACGTCGAGATCAGAGAAAGAGATGAGGCTGGCGATCGCAAAGATAACTAAACCTCACGGTATCAAAGGAGAAGTTCGGGTATCCGTTTTATTGGATAGTCCCGAACTTTTTTGCCGTGTAAAAAGCGCCTACCTCGAGGATATCAAGGTAAAGATCTCCGCTCGCAAGGGGGGAGAAGGGGCGATCGTGCGTATCGAGAACGTGATGAATCGCGACGACGCGGAGTTGCTCCGCGGCAAGACGCTCTACGTGGATCGCGCGGACGCCGACAGGCTGAAGGAGAATGAGTACTTCGTGGACGATCTCGTCGGCTTGGACCTCTACGCAGGGGAAAGGCTGATCGGCAGGATCAGCGAGATCTACAAGGGCGGCCGTACCGCCGACGTCATCGAGATCGGCGGCGAGAAGGGGGTCATGATCCCCTACTTGAAGAGACTGAACGCAGTCATCTCCCTTGAAGATAAGAGAATGACGGTGGACGAAGCTGTGTTTGAGGAGGTGGCGGTCTATGCGCATTAAAGTCTTGACCCTCTTTCCCGAAGCATACGAAGGCTTGACTGTAGGCATCCTCGATAAGGCGATCAAGGCGGGGAAGTTCACTCTCGATCTCTATCAGATCCGCGATTATTCTCTGGATAAGCACAAGAAAGTGGACGACGCCCCCTTTGGGGGCGGCGCGGGGATGCTGATGACTCCGCAGCCCATCTATGACGCCGTGCAAGCGGCGGATCCCGAGCATAAATGCAGGAGGATCTATCTCTCTCCCCGCGGCGCTACTCTTTCGCAGGAGAAGGTGGTATCTCTCGCGAAGGAAGAGGATCTCCTTTTCCTCTCGGGAAGCTACGAAGGGGTGGATCAGCGCGTCATCGATCTCTGCATCGACGAGGAGATCTCGATCGGGGATTACGTCCTGACGAGCGGCGATCTCCCTTGTATGGTCACGATCAATGCGCTTTCGCGCTACTTGGAGGGCGTACTCGGGAGCGAGGAGAGCACCGATGAGGAGAGTTTCGCCTCGGGGCTGCTCGAATATCCCCAATACACCCGCCCGCAGGAGTTTATGGGGCTGAAAGTCCCCGAAGTGCTCGTTGGGGGCAATCACGGAGAGGTCGCGAAGTGGCGTCACGAGCAGCAGATCGAGCTGACGCGCAGACTGCGTCCCGACCTACTCAAAGAGGAAAAGAAATAATGTTGATACAGTGGTTTCCGGGGCATATGGCGAAGGCAAAGCGCCAGATGGAGGAGAATATCAAGCGTGTGGACAGCCTGATCTATGTACTCGACGCACGCGCTCCCTTTTCCTGTATCAATCCCGAATTTGATAATCTGATCCGCGTAAAGCCCACCCTTTACGTGATCAACAAGAGTGACCTCGTAGAGAAGGGGGCGGTGGAGCTATGGCTCTCGCATTTCCGCTCTCAGGGTATGAGAGCACTCGCGATCTCGAGCACGATCGGTAAGGACGCCTCCAAGGTGCTGACCGCTCTCCGCGAGATCAATAGCGAAAAACTCGAAAGAAATCGGCTGAAGGGTGTAATTTACGCCTTGAAAGCGATGGTCATCGGGATGCCGAATACAGGCAAGTCCACCTTGATCAACGCCCTTTGCCGCGGTAAAAAGACGGTGACGGGGGATAAGCCCGGCGTCACCAAAGGGGAGCAGTGGGTACGTCTCGACGGCGGTATCTCCCTCCTCGATACTCCCGGTACTCTCTGCCATAGTATGAAGAGCGAAGAAGCGGGACTGCATCTCGCCTTTATCGGCGCAGTGCGCGACGCCGTCGTAGATACGACGGAGCTCTCCCTCGAACTCATCGGCTTCCTGCGAGAGAGTCGTCCGGGCACCTTGCTCGCTCGCTACGGCGCGGAGGAGAAGGGGACAAACCTTGAGATGCTCGAAAGCATCGCGGGGAAGAGAGGCTTGATACGCAAGGGCGGAGAGGTCGATCTCGATAAGGCGGCGCTCGCCTTGATCGACGACTTCCGTAAACTCCGCCTAGGAAAAATCATATTGGAGATGCCGACAGATGAATACTGAGATCGATAACCTCGCATTTGAAAAAGAGCTCATGGCTTCGGGTGCTCGCCTGATCGGCGGCATGGACGAGGCGGGGAGAGGTCCCCTCGCAGGACCCGTCGTCGCTGCGGCGGTCATTATGCCTCTCGACGATATCATCGAGGGTGTGGACGACAGTAAGAAGGTCTCGGAAAAGAAGCGCGAGAAGCTCTACGATGAGATCATCAAGAAGGCGATCGCCTATAAGATCTGCCTCGCGGATGAGAAGGTCATCGACGATATCAATATCCTGAATGCGACCAAAAAGGCGATGACGGAGTGCGTCCAAGGACTCTCCGTACGTCCCGATATCGTGCTCGTCGATGCGGTCAAACTCGCCCTTGAAGTCCCTACGAAGGCGATCATCAAGGGAGACGCGCTGTCCTACTCCATCGCGGCGGCGTCCATCCTCGCAAAGGTGTATCGTGACCGCCTGATGCGCGAGTACGATGTGATCTATCCCGCGTACGGATTTGCCAAGCATAAAGGCTACGGCACCAAGGAGCACATCGACGCGATCCGCTCCGTCGGTCCCTCTCCCATACATCGACGCAGTTTTATCACACACTTTGTGGACGACGATGAATAGTCGCGAGATCTGGGTCAGGGGGGAGACGGCGGCGCGCGAATATCTCCGAGAGAAAGGCTATGTGATCCTCGACGAGAACTACGCAGGGCAGATGGGGGAGATCGACATCATCGCTCGGCAGGGCGATACCATCGTCTTTGTGGAGGTCAAGGCGCGTGAAAATACCGATTTCGGTCAGCCCATCGAGGCGGTGACACCGCAGAAGGTGCGCAAGATCTGTCTGACGGCTCAGCAATATCTCGTCAGAAAGCGCTTGATGGGGCGTGATGTCCGATTTGACGTCGTGGAGGTCTTGCGGGGCGAGATCACCCATACCGAGAACGCCTTTACCCTCGCCGACGCGGTAAAATACATAAAATAATAAAAAATATACTTTATACCCGCAAAATCGCTTGCAATCGGTTAGCGGATATGATAGTATATCATAGACTTCGGGTGGTCCGCTACGTCTCAGAACGGTATGAACACTTAGTAAATTTTAGGAGGAAAAGTCAAAATGAATACTGTTATCGAGACCATTGGCAAAGAGGCGATGAAAGAGAATATCTCTGCTTTCAACGTCGGCGACACCGTTAAGGTGCATATCAAGTTTAAGGAAATCACCCGCGGCGGTACCGACGCGAATAAGTCCAAGAACGCTCGTGCGGATAAGACCGTCAAGGAAGAGATCAAGTCTCAGACCTTCGAGGGTCTCGTCATCGCGAGAAGGGGCGGCGGCATCAGCGAGACTTTTACCGTTCGTAAGATCTCCTACGGCGTCGGCGTCGAGAAGACCTTTATGCTCCACTCCCCGCAGATCGAGAGCATTCAGGTGGTGCGTAAGGGTGCTGTCAGACGTTCCAAGCTGTACTACATGAGAGGTCGTACCGGTAAGGCTGCAAAGGTCAAGGCTGCGAAGTAATCACTTGCAATCAAGTCTGAAATCAAGGCGCGTGACGATAGTCGCGCGCTTTTTTTATGCTTTTTTCGTGGCGAAAATAGGCGGATTTTCCCCTCTGCGGGCGCGTGTGTCGCGTCGCAGGCATTATATAGAATCGGGCGCGTGCAGGTTAGAAAATACTTATACTAAATTATTTTAATAATAAATTTCTCGAAACGCTTGATATCTTTCCCTAAAGTATTTAGAATAAGATTGACTAACTATGCGAGGTATTAGCATGAAAAAGTTTGTTTTGATCATCGTTTGTCTGCTGGTGGTGGCGCTCTGCTTTACTGCCTGCGAGTCCTCCTTCTCCTCCGAAGTCGGCGAGAATATCCTCTCCAATTCCGACTTTGAAGGGAATACGCTGGAAGGGTGGACGGCAGTCAAGGGCGAGGAGGATACGACCGATCCTTCTCTGAAAGCCTCGACGGGCGACTATAAGAGTGACGTCGGCACCTATTATCTCTCGATTACGGCGTCCGACTATTCGGGCTTTACGCAGACCGTCTCCGTGGAGCAGGATACCGATTACTATCTCTCTGCGAAGGTGTGGATCACCTCTTCGATCTCCGCGGACAATGCCGATCTCAGCGGCGCATACGTCGCCATCGACTCCGACTACGCTCTCGTAAACGCTTTGAAGACCAAAAAAACGAGCGGATGGGAGACCATCGGCGTCTACTTCAATAGCGGCAATCGCACTTCCGTAAACGTCCGCTTCGGCGTGGGTACCGAGACCTATAATGCAAGCGGTACCGCAAACTTCGACTCCATCAGCCTCACGAAGGTTGAATCTGTCCCCGCAGAGGAGCAGCAGCTGGTCACCGTCCTTTCGGGCGGCGTCGATGCCGACTACGACGCGAACTATCGCACCAATCAGGACGGCAAGCTCTTTATGATCCTGACCGCCGTGCTCGGCGCTCTCTGCTTGTACGCCGCTTACGCCGCGTTCCGCACAATGATGGGCAGAAAAAATGCTTTCCTGACTCCCGATATGCAGGATGCGAAGGTCTCCTTCTTTAAGAGCTCCGCATTCATCCTGATCATCTGCGAGCTCCTCGCCTTTGCCGTGCGTCTCATCCTCATCAACTTTGTTTACGGCGG
>CAMOTC010000072.1 GCA_946625545.1 uncultured Clostridia bacterium
GATCGCCTCGGTCACGCCCACGAGGACGAGATCGCCCGCTTGATTTCTGACCTCGATGGTGAGTTCTGCGATGCCGTTTTTCTCATTTCGCTTGGTGAGATTTGTGATGCTTGCTCTGCCCGTGAGGGTATCCCCCGCAAAGACGGGTTTCATCCATTCGATCTTTGTGGATTTCCCCGCAAGGAGCTCCTCCTTGAAAAAGTCCACCTCGAGATACTTCGCCCAAACCGCCATAAAGGACATTACGCCGGGCGCGATCAGCCGCCCGAAAGGGGTCGCCT
This sequence comes from uncultured Clostridia bacterium, assembly GCA_946625545.1. Lineage (GTDB taxonomy): Bacteria > Bacillota > Clostridia > Christensenellales > CAG-1252 > CAG-1252. Next base: position 282 of record CAMOTC010000072.1, read on the forward strand.
GCGCATACTCCTCGTCGGTATGCAGAGGGACGTCGTCGTATTCCCGCGCGAACGCGAGCATCTTTTCCTTATCGATCACGGCAGGCGCGAGCTCCGCCGTCATCCCGAGTTTCAATTCGTTAAAATACATATTATCCTCCAGTACTCTTATTATACAAAAAGAGACTATGATCCGGCAAGTTCATAGAACGACTCCTGCTATCCTTGCATGAATAAAGCGGAACTAATTCTCTCGGCAATAAAAAGGTCGGCTGATGCCGACCTTTTTATTGCTGTTTACGATTTATTTCTTCTCGCTGCCGAGCTTGCCGTCCTTCCCGAGAGTGCGGTAGAAGCGTGTGCCGTCCTCGAGCAATCTGACGCTCGTGATCATCCTCTCGTCATCGGAAGCGTCAAGCAGCGTTTCGCCGAGCTTCACGGCGGGAGCGTCACTCCCTTTGAGCACCATCACGCCACGCTCATATACCAGGGCGACCTTCTCGAGATCCTCCCCCTCCGTATGAGGCAGGAAGGCGTACTCAATCGTGTGCTTTCCCCTGTCGGCGGTATTATCGGGGACCTTGCCGACGTCCGAACCTGTCGGAGAGGTCAGGAGGGTGAGTCTGACTCTGCTGTTCAGCGTGTCGTAGCCGTGCTTGGAACGATTGAGGAGAGCAAAGGAGCAGCCGTCCTCTCCCACGATGTCCGCATAGGTGATCGCGGGAACCTCAAAGCGAGCCTTCTCGTAGGGGGTATCCCTCTTCACGGGGCGCTCGAGTCTGCCGAAAGGCACTTTATAGAAAGCGCGCGGATTTTTCACCGTCGTCTCGGCGGAGAGCTTAACGTCCTTGCCGTTCTCCCACCAATCCGCCTGCAAGACGCAACGGATCATCGGGTCTCCCGGATAAAAGATAAAGTCCTGCGTGAAAAAGCTCGTGGGGTAGTCCACCGCGGGGGTGTGCCACAGATAGGTGCCGAAATAGGGCTTTTTCTCCGTCCATATTCCAAAGGAATATTTCGCTCTTACGACGACGCGTACGGGGCCTTCTTCCACGACCTCCCAGTCGAAGCACTTGAAGTCCCATTCCTTGCCGGTAAAGCCGAAGTTCCAGGAGTCGTAGTCGCGGCTCCTCGTGTCCTCGAGCACCTTGAAACCTCCGATCTCGCCGCCGCAGTACTCTCTGCCGCCGTAGATCAAGGAAGTGATGACCCCCTTCTTGCTGTCAAAGACAGCTTTAACAGCGCCGTTCTCCACCGTCGTATCCTTGACGGTGATCGTGCTCTTGGGCTGACCCGCGACAAAGTCGAGCTTGGTGAAGGAATAGGGTTTGACACCCGTCAAGTAGAGAGCTGTCTTATCGTCCGATGTCCTCTGATAAGGATACCGATTCCCCTTCTCGTCCACGGCGTAGCCCTCGCTGTCTGCGGGTGCTCTGTCCAGCACGATGGGAGCATTCGTCTCGACGGAGGTGGGATTGAATACGTACACATTCTCCCCTACGCCGAGGGCGCTCGCCGCGCACTCCTTATTCGCCTCCTCGATGATGCGGAAGGCTTTATCGTAGTCCTCGTAGAGGTCGAGATAGACCTTGAGCATCGAGGTACCTGCGAGGATGTCGTGGAACTGTCCGAAGAGCTCCTTTTCCCACGCCACGGTCAGATCTCTATACTCGTTTGTCGCCGCCTGCAAGCTTTCCGCGTTCAAGAGGGAACGCTCGCATTCGCGGTTCAAGCCCTTGGTCTTTGCCTGCACGGTAAAGGTCTTTTGATGGGTCTCGAGGAAGAGCTCGTTCTTGACGACGGGCAAGGTGGAGAGATCCTCGGTCGAGGTCAAGATATTGTACCATTCGGTCAGTCCGCAGAACTTGATATTCGGGAAGACGCGCTGTTTCTTGAGATCGTCCAATCTGTCCATCATCACGGGGAGCGGACCGCCGCCGTGGTTGCCGTAGCCCCACAGGAGCGCGATATTATAGAAGCCGTCGGTCAGGTGATGAATGCGGACGGTCTTTGCAAGCTCGTCGTATTCGATATGATTGGAATGACCGGGATATTCGTGCAAGGTCAGGATGCGACTGCCGTCATCTCCCTCCCACCAGAAATGCACGTAGGGGAAAAGATTGTACTCGTTGTAGCGCAGTTTCTGCGTAACGAAATAGTTGAGCCCCGCCTTCTTGAGGATCTTCGGGAGTCCCGCGTTGAATCCGAAGGCGTCGATATTCATCGCACAGGTGGCTTTCTTGCCGACGATCTCGAGGCAGGTCTTCTGCCCCATCTCGATCTGACGGAACCAGCTCTCCTCGCCCACGCATTGACCGTCGGTCTCGCACCACATACCGCCCTGCGGCTCAAATTGTCCCCTGTCCGCCGCGGCTTTTACACGCGCCCAAAACTCAGGGTACTTCGCCTTGAGGTCACGCCACAGCACGGCGGAAGTATCGCAATAGACGTATTCGGGATTTCTCTCCATCAATCCGAGCTGCGTCTCAAAGGTGCCCTTCATGCACTCGATGGTCTCGGGATAACGCCACTTCCAGGCGAGGTCGATATGAGAGTGCCCGATGAAATGTATCGTAAAGCGCTTTGCATACGCCGCGATGGGATCGAGCATATCGAGGGCGGCGTCCAGCTTTTCGAGAAGGGTGTCCGCCTTGATCGCGGCGATCACGAAGTTTGCGGTCTCGACGAGACAAGCGGTGTACTCCTGCCTCTCCCGATCAGTGAGCTTGCCCTTCTGAATGGGGACTTCGCCCTGCACGTAGAGATTCTCACGGCGATTTGACGTCGAGAGGAGATGGCACCCCGCTCGTAGCGAGCGCGCGAGATCCGCGAGCTTTTCATTTGCCCCTTGGAGTCCCTTGAGATAATAGCGAGAAACGATGTCCGAGATGGGATTTTTATTCGGGCTGTCCACGCGGATAAAGGCGTAGTGCGCCTTGCCGTCGGGGCGTGCGCCGAGGTCGAAATGACCGCCCATATAGGAGTAGAGCTCCACCGCGTGATCGTCGCAGTAGATATCGAGATCGAGCTCTGTATAGTAGGTAAAGCCGTAGTTGCCGTACTCCTTCTCGTCGAAATACTTTGCGATATAGGGGAGCCCGAGCTCCGCCATCATCCAGCCCGTCTTGATATTATTCTCCCCTTTCTTTGCGGGGTCGAAAACGGGACGGGAGAGCATACTCTCCACCGAGGGGAGCGGCTCCTCCTCACTCCCATCCCAGCCGTGATAGGCAGTCAGGACGGGGAAAGCCATATCCTCCAGGCATCTGCCGAAGTCTAGGACGTCCTCGAGGCTTTTGCAGTCGTGTTCGCGGTAATAGTCGAGAGGCTTAAAATGCGCGTTTTCCGGTTTCATCTTTTGGATCCCTCCGATAACTTCAAAGGCACGGATATACCGTACTTTTATCGTTACATATTATACTTTTTGCTCTATTTGCTGTCAATTAAAACCATTAAAGGAAGAAATAAAAGAATTGCCCGATATATTTCTGCATCGGGCAATTACTGCTGTGACAATAATTAATCTCTTACTTCGCGAAACCGCGCGCGCTCTTCCCCGCCTTCACGGAGAGGTCGGCGGTGTAGGTCTTTCCTTCTGCGTAGATGACGACATGGTACTTGCGGTCGACGGCGCTGTTATTCTCGGCGATGATCTCAAAGGAGTCTCCTGCCTTTTTGCAAGCGAGGCGGTTGGTGACGCCCTCCCCTTCATTCAAGACAAGCTCGGCGGAGTCGTCTGCGTAGAGCTCGACGCGGAGCTCCTCGGGGACGCGATCGTAGAGACTCGTGCAATCGGGCTGATAGGCTACGCCGCCGCCCACTTTCACGTACATCGGCAAGCCCTCTTTTCTAAACATCGGGGCGTCTGCCGTGATGGTCCGATCACCTTGGAAAAGTTCCTTCGTCCAGAGATTTACCCATTTCCCTTCGGGGAGATAGACCTCGCGGGAGGTCGCGTCCTTTTCGGTCACGGGGGCGACGAGGATATGATCGCCGAGGTAAAACTCGTCGTCCACGGCGTAGAGACGGAGATCCTCGGTATGGTTATAGAATAGGGGACGAATGATGGGCTCGCCCGTTATAGACCCGTGGATCGCGTAGGAATAAACGGTGGGGATAAAGCGGTAACGGAAGGTCAGGCAATCGCGATAAAGCTCTCTCGCCTCTTCGGGGCAGTTCCAAGGCCACTTCGCGGTGGAGTTCTCGCCGTTGTGCATCCTCGGCATGGGGCAAAAGATCATACTCTGACACATACGGCGCGCGATATTATTGATCTCAAACTGCATCTCGTCGGGGGTGAGATCGGTCACGCTGCCGCGCATAAATCCGCCGAGGTCGTAGCCGCAGAGAGTAAAGCCCGCCATACCCGCGTTGATGATATACCAAATGTCCTCCTTGAAGCGGTGAATGCCGAACTGGGTATCGCCCGCCCAGGGGAGCGCATAGCGCTGGCTGCCGATGCCGCCGCCGCGAGAGAGCGCCATGTGATTTTTGACGCCGTTCTCCGCCATAACGTCGGAGATCACCCGATTCCACATCGCACCGAAGAGGTTTCTCGATGGGATCCCGGGGAGCACCTCGCCGCTGACGCGGTCGGAGTGGTCTGTCCACCACTGGGTCACGCCGTCCTTGATGCGCGGGACGAGGAAGGTCTTATAGTACTCTATGCCGCGCTCGGTCGCTACGTCGGGCACCGTCTCGGTCTTTACCTGACGTAGGAGACCCTGTGCGATGGCGGGAACGGCGGTCGAAGGCTTGAAAGCACAGGAATTGATATGGAGAACGGTCTTGATATTCTCCTTTTCGAGGGTCTTGATCATCCCGACGCCGTCGCCGAAATCGGGGTGCCAGTTATAGTCGTCGGAGGGATAGCCCCATCCGCTCGCGTAGTCGCGGATAAAGTTTACGCCGCCGCGCCAAGGTCCGTCGATGACGATCGCCTCGCAGGGATAGCCCTCGCGGCGCATCCGTCCCGTGTCCTCGATGGCGCCCTGCGCCCTTTCAAAGCTGAGGCTACTGCACCAGTATCCCATCAGCCACTTCTTGGGGAATTGATTTGTCCCCACGATCTTTGCGTAACTTCTCGTGATCTCGGAGGTAGTGCCGCAAAAGACGAAAACGTCGTAGTCGCCGCCGGGCGCGGAGAGAAACCACTCGTTCTCCTCCGTCTTTGCCATATCGAAATAGACGTGCGGCCAAGGGTTATTGAAGAAAAATCCGTACCCTCTCGAACTCAAAAAATAGGGGATCGGAAAGCCGCCGTAGTCGCCTACGCGCGCCCCGCCCTTCTCTGCGAAGATATCCGCGGACTCCCCTGTCCTATCCACCTTATAGATGCGTGCGCCGAAGCCCGAATAGTGCTCGCCCTCGATGCGTTCAAACTCGGTATAGGAGCGCATCCCGCTGTAGTCTGCGGGCTGATCGCTAAAGCGAGCGCCGCCGCGCTTGGTCTTCAAGAGGACCTTTCCATCCTTGCTCCGGAACTCGTACTCGTTCGTATTCATATCGTAGACGAGGGTCAAGCGCGCGTTTGAGAAGGTGATGACGCCGTCCTCGAGTTTGTAGTCGTAGGGCGCGACGTCCCAATCGGTCTTGATGAGTCCGAGGCGCTCCGTGACCGTCCTGTCCACCATGGTGCCGGGCTGTGTGATACGCAGTCTCAGCGCGTTATTAAAGGCGTTCTCAATGATGATCTCGCGACCCGAAGTCGTGATGATCGTGACCCCCTTCTCGTGCTTGTACTCCCCTTTCAGGGCGAGCTCGAGAGGACGGTAGTCGTCAGTCTCCAAGGTATAGTCGAGGTATTCCGAATCGTACAAAGCATCGGGATGTATCTTTAAGAGTTTTTCCATATCCTTCTCCTTATCGCCTTAAAGCTCGCGTGTATTATACAACCGCGAGAATCGCGGTGTCAACTTTCGCTATGTGCGACTGTCGAAAAGGTGGGATTTTCTCCCCTCCCATAGACAATTCCCGAAATATCGGGTATAATGGAGAAAAAGGGAAAGGCGGTGATCGAATGACGAGAGTATATCTTTGGCAAGGGAATATGCGCTACGGATACTTGACGGAAGAAGGCGGAAAGTACGTCTGGACGCCCGACGTCGCCTCCATCGAGAGCGCGGATCCCATCCATATGATCCTTTTCCCGCTGCCGCGAAAGAAAACCTCATTCAAAGAGGTGCCGCCCATCTATGACTCTTTCGCCTTTTCACAAAGAGCCGACCTCATCGAGCAGGCTAAAGTGCTACGGACGGATACGCCCTTCGAGCACCTCGTGAAGTTCGCCGCGTTGCGTTTCACCCCACTGCATTACTACATCTCCCTCTCTGAGACCTACGACCGATGAAACGCCTGCTGCGAAATATAAA
>CAMOTC010000073.1 GCA_946625545.1 uncultured Clostridia bacterium
CTGCTCTTGGAGCAGTCGGAGCAGGCGGAAGCGCCGCGCTTGGTCTTTGCGGTGCTCTTCTTGGTGGTCTTGGTGTCACAGTTCTTACAGTTGGTAGATTTGGTCATTTTTATTCCTCCTTTGCCCTTATGATGCGCAGGGGAAAGAAGTTTTATTCAATTCAAAATGCGGAATGAACGTTGCTCCGATTTGGTTGAATGCCCCATCCTCTATTTTCCCATACTTCTATTATGAAAAAGAAAAAAATCGACGGAAACCCTACGGATCAAATGATCCAAGCGAACAAAGAAGAAGCCGACGCCATGCTCTCCCTATGGGGAAAGAAGGATAGGAAGCACTTGAAGCCGAATAATAAGATCAAAAAGTAAAAGACCTTATCGGTATTGCCTAAATCTTCGCCTGTATGATAATGCGCCCTTATCTGCCGTCTTAAACAAGGTAGGGCTTGATGATGGAGGTCCACACCTGATACCCCGCCGCGATGGGGTGAAGCCCGTCCTCGGTGTATTCGCCGATCAAGCGGTCGTTTTCATCCGCAAAGAGGGGAAAGAGGTCCACGTACACGTAGCCTTTTTCCGCCGCGAGGGCTTTGATCCTTACGTTCAGATCTTTGATCTGCTGCGTCCTTGCTTCGAGGTCGATGCCCCATTTTTCCACCTTGGAATGCATCGGGAGCACCGATTCACAGTAAACTGCTGTGGCGGGGAGGTTGGTCTTGATCCCGTCCAAAATGGTCGTATAATTGGCGATGATCTCGTCATTCGTGCGTCCCGAGTTGATGTCGTTGATGCCTATCATCAAGGCGATCTTGGTGGGCGCGAGGTCGTAGAGGGAGGTTTTCAGCCTGCGAATGACGCCGCTCGTCACGTCTCCGTTGATGCCGCGGTTATAGGTGGCAAGCGGTAGGTCGGTGAAATAGTTGTCCAGCGGATAGCCGTCGGTGATGGAATCGCCGATAAATACGATCTGCCCCTTGGAAAGGTTGGCGTTTTGCAGCTCAAAGGAGGCGCACTTCTTGTCGTAGTAGGAGGGTTCATCCTTCTTGTTGGCGGCAATGCCCCACAGCACCGATACCGTCACGAGGGCGGCAACGAGCACGACGATGATCACAAGATAGATGATATCCTTTTTGGTGGGCTTTTTCATTTTGGCACCTCTTTGTGGTTTTCTTTTTCCCTATTATACACCCAAAACGCAAAAAAGCAAAACCGCCTTTAATAAAAAACGGCGCTACATTTCGCGCCGGACGAACCCTTGGTCCAAATGCAAGCGTCGGCTCTCTTGCTTTTTTCTTGCCTCTCGACTCCCTTGCGCGGTATAATAGTATTGTAATATACCTTTTTGGAGGCAGTATGAACGTTATCATCAGCGTTATCGGCAAGGATAGGATCGGGATCATCAGGGATGTCAGCACCTTTCTCGCAGATCTCAATATCAATATTGTGGATATCTCGCAGACCTTGATGGGGGAGTACTTCACGATGATCATGCGTGCAAATACCGAGAAAAGCACGATGCCCATCGATAAGCTCATCGTAGCCCTTCGCGAAAAGGGCGAGGCGGTCGGCCTTGACATCAATCTCCGCAGCGAAGAGATCTTCGACGCGATGCACAGGATCTAAACTATGCTTACGGATAAAGAAATATTGGAAACGATGGGAATGGTGAGTTCCCAGCACCTCGACGTCCGCTGTATCACGATGGGGATCTCCCTCTTCGATTGCATTTCGGAGGACGCGGCGAGGACGGCGACGAAGGTGTACGATAAGATCACTTCCTACGCGAAGGATCTCGTGTCGGTGGGCGACAAGATCGCCACGATGTACGGCGTGCCCGTGGTGAATAAGAGAGTGTCGGTCACTCCGATCTCCCTCGTGGGTGCGGCGAGCGGCGGCTACTTGGAGCTCGCTCTCGCTCTCGACAGGGCGGCGGCGGAGGCGGGGATCGACTTTATCGGCGGCTATACCGCTCTCGTGCAAAAGGGCGCGACGGCGAAGGAGAACTCCTTTCTCGAGACCATCCCCGAGGCGCTCTCGAGGACAAAGAAGGTTTGCTCCTCGGTGAACGTGGCTTCCTCCCGCGCGGGCATCAATATGGACGCAGTCAGAAAGATGGGCGAGATCGTCAAGAAAGCCGCTTATCTGACCCGCGACGAGGACTCCATCGGCTGTGCGAAGCTCGTGGTCTTTGCCAATGCGGTGGAGGACAATCCCTTTATGGCGGGTGCCTTCCACGGTACGGGCGAGGCGGATAAGGTCATCAACGTAGGCGTCAGCGGCCCCGGTGTTGTCAAGGCGGCGCTCGAAAAGGTGGAGGGAGACCTCACCGAAGTAGCGGAGACTGTCAAAAAGACGGCATTCAAGGTCACCCGCGTGGGTCAGCTCGTTGCAAAGACGGCGGCGGAGATGCTGGGCGGTGAGTTCGGCATCGTGGATCTCTCCCTCGCCCCGACGCCTGCCGTCGGCGACAGCGTGGCGAGGATCCTCGAAGAGATGGGTCTCGAGCGGGTAGGCGCCTGCGGTACGACCGCGGCTCTCGCTCTCCTCAATGACGCAGTAAAGAAGGGCGGCATCATGGCGAGTTCGCACGTCGGCGGGCTCAGTGGTGCCTTTATCCCCGTCAGCGAAGATATCGGTATGATCGAGGCGGCGGCGATGGGAGCGCTCCCGATGGAGAAGCTCGAAGCGATGACCGCCGTGTGCAGTGTGGGTATCGATATGGTCGCCGTTCCCGGCGATACTCCTGCGGAGGTCATCTCCGCGATGATCGCAGACGAGGCGGCGATCGGCGTCGTCAATCATAAGACCACCGCCGTGCGCGTGATCCCCGTCTATGGCAAGGGGGTGGGAGAGGACGTCTCCTTCGGCGGCTTGCTCGGGCGGGCACCCATTATGCGGGTGAGCGGATATTCTCCCGAAAAGTTTATCTCGAGGGGAGGCAGGATCCCTGCGCCGCTCAGCAGCAATAAGAACTGATGAACAGAAACTATCACAAGGAAATGAAGGCGTTGCTTGCCGACCTGAGCGAGCGAGGGGAGAGACCCTCGCTCCTTCTTCACGCCTGTTGCGCCCCTTGCGCTTCGCACGAACTCACCTTTCTCCCCGACTACTTTGACGTGACGGTCTATTATTATAATCCCAATATCACCGAGGCAGCGGAGCGGGAGAAGCGCTACCTTGATCTCGAGCGGCTGATCGGCGCGATGTGTCCCACGGTGGGACTCCTCGAAGGGGCGGCGGACAGCGAGAAATTTCTCTCCCTTGCGGCGGGCTTGGAGAGTGCGCCCGAGGGGGGTATGCGCTGCGCGAAGTGCTTCAAACTGCGTTTGGAAGAGACCGCTCGCCGCGCGAAAGAGGAGGGTTACGACTACTTTGCGACCACACTCACCCTCTCTCCTCTCAAAAATCCCATGCTGATCAACGATCTCGGGGAGGCGCTCGCCGAGAAGTACGGGGTCAAGTATCTCGCTTCCGACTTCAAGAAGGAGGGGGGATACCAGCACTCGATCGAGCTATCCAAGGAGTACGACCTCTATCGTCAAAATTACTGCGGTTGCCCCTTCAGTAAAAGGATCTGAGGAGACCCCTTGCCCTCCGAGAGGGATATGTGTTATACTGATTTTACCTCGCGGCGTGCGGGCGTAAAGGCGCGTCTTGCAGATGCGCGGATCGGAGGTAGGATATAAGGAGTAGGATATGACGGATTTTGAATCGAAAAATCTCATAAAGGGAATGCAGATCTATCAGCAAATGGTGGCAGCTCTCCGCGCGAAAAAGTGGGAGTTTGAGGAGCACGAGAAAGATCTCTTGATCGTTTCGGGCTGTGTGGGGGAGGATTTCCCCATCCAATTTCTCTTTCGCGTAGATCCCGAGAGGAGCAGTATCAGCTTCCATACCGCTAAGTTCGCGACCTTCTCGGAGGATAAGCTCGTGGACGCCGCCTACGCGACCATCGTGGCAAATCACGGACTGCCTTTCGGCGTCTTTGACCTCGACCTCACCGACGGCTCGATCTTCTATACGATGACGAGCAGTTACGAGGGCGCGGAGTACAGCGAAGACTTCTTTACGAATATGCTTGCGACCGCGATCTCGACCACCGACAAGTATAACGACAAGTTCATCATGCTCTCGAAGGGAATGATCGACCTCAAGCAATTCATCGAGAGCGAAGAGTAAATCTCTCCACTCGACACTTCGCGCAGCCGTTTTTCGGCTGCGCTTTTTTTATCTGAAACTGCGAGAAAGGCGAGCAACTTCACTATGAGGGAAGCGAAAAGCTTCACCGACGAAGGCACCTTCACTTGCGTTAGCAAACTTCACTCGCCGTCGGGCGAACGACCATCGCCTCCCGTGCATTTGTGCATATATACATTATATCGCGCTAAAATATGCATATAAATTTACTTTTTATCAAATTATCTTTAAAAATATGCAATATTATTTGACCGCCTGCGCCTTTCGTAGTACAATACTATCACAATCAACCAAGAGAGGTGGACAGTATGGATAAGAGCAAGATCAAGAAAGTGGTGCTGGCGTATTCGGGCGGACTGGATACTTCGATCATCATTCCTTGGCTCAAAGAGAACTACAATAACTGCGAAGTCATCGCTTGCGCCGCGAACGTCGGACAGGCGGATGAATTGGACGGACTCGAGGAGAAAGCCCTCAAGACGGGCGCGAGCAAGATCTATATCCTCGATCTGACCGATGAATACGTAGAGGAGTATATCATTCCCACGATGCAGGCGGGTGCTCTGTACGAGGAGTATTATCTCGGCACCTCGCACGCTCGTCCCGTGATCGCAAAGGCGCTCGTCGAGATCGCAAAGAAGGAGCAGGCGGACGCCATCTGCCACGGCTGCACCGGCAAGGGCAACGATCAGGTGCGTTTCGAGCTCGGGATCAAGCATTTCGCTCCCGATATGCCCGTCATCGCTCCTTGGCGCGAATGGAGTATCAAGTCGCGTGAGGAGGAGATCGAGTACGCCGAGGCGCATAACGTCCCTCTGAAGATCAATAAGGAGACTAATTACAGCAAGGACAAGAACCTCTGGCACCTTTCGCACGAGGGTCTCGACCTCGAGGATACCGGCAACGAGCCGCAGTATGAGAAGAAGGGCTTTCTCGAGATGGGGGTCTCTCCCATCGATGCGCCCGATCAGCCGACCTACGTCGAGCTGGAGTTTGAAAAGGGCTATCCCGTCTCCTTGAACGGCAAGAAGATGAAGGCGAAGGACATCATCCTCGCTCTCAATAAGCTGGGCGGCGAGAACGGCATCGGTCTCATCGATATCGTGGAGAATCGTCTCGTCGGCATGAAGTGCCGCGGCGTCTATGAGACCCCGGGCGGCACCATCCTCTATAAGGCGCATTCCTATCTCGAATCTATCACCCTCGACAAGCTCACGATGCACGAGAAAGAGAAGCTCTCCATCACCTTCGGCGAGCTGGTCTATAACGGACAGTGGTTCAGCCCCCTCCGCGAGGCTCTCTCCGCCTTTGTGACCAAGACGCAGGAGTGCGTGACGGGCAAGGTCAGGCTCAAGCTCTACAAGGGCAACGTGATCAAGGCGGGCGTGTGGAGCGACTATTCCCTCTATAGTGAAGAGATCGCCACCTTTGGCGAGAGCGACTACGATCAGACCGATTCCAAGGGCTTTATCACCCTCTACGGGCTGCCCACCAAGGTGCAGGCGCTCGTCAACCAAAAGGTGAAGAAATAGAATGAGCAAACTTTGGGCAGGGCGCGCAGACGGCAATATCAACGAGGCGGCGGAGGCGTTCAACGCATCCATCACCTTTGATAAAAGGCTGTTCCGTGAGGATATCACGGGCTCTATCGCGCACGCATCGATGCTTGGCAAGCAGGGCATCATCTCCAAGGAGGAGACGGAGACCTTGATCGCTGCCCTCGGGGAGATCCTGTCCGATCTCGAGTCGGGCGCTCTCGCCGTGGATGAAAAGGCGGAGGATATCCATTCCTTCGTGGAGGAGGCGCTCGTCAAGAAGGTGGGCGCCGTGGGCAAGAAACTGCACACCGCGCGTAGCCGCAACGACCAAGTCGCTCTCGATATGAAGCTCTTTGCGCGTAAGGTCGCGGAGGAAACCAAGGGCAAGGTCCTCTCCCTCGTCGCAGCTCTTACCGATAAGGCGGAGGAGTACAAGGGCGCCGTGATGAGCGGCTATACCCACCTCCAGCGCGCACAACCCATCACTTTCGGGCAGCACCTCTTGGCTTACGCCTTTATGTTCCTGAGGGACGCGTCGCGCCTTTCCGACGCACGCGCTCGCTTGAATACTTCCCCCATCGGGGCGGCGGCTCTCGCGGGGACGACCTACCCCACCGACCGCTTCTACGAGGCGGAGCTCCTCGCCTTCGATGGCGTCGTGGAGAATTCTCTCGACGCGGTGGCGGATCGCGACCACGTGGTGGAGCTCCTCGCGGACTTCTCCCTCCTGATGACGCACCTATCGCGGCTGTCGGAGGAGATCGTGCTGTGGTCGAGCTTTGAATTTAAGTATATTGAGCTCTCGGACGACTTTACGACGGGATCCTCCATTATGCCGCAGAAGAAGAACCCCGATATGGCGGAGCTCG
>CAMOTC010000074.1 GCA_946625545.1 uncultured Clostridia bacterium
CATTCCGCATTCCGCATTACGCATTCCGCATTGCTTACAATCATGCACGAAGTGTAAATCACTTGTTTTCGGAGTAAACCGGAGGTAAAACCATCTTATGCTCTGCCGTGCGATGGTAGCGTTCGATGATCTTCTCCGCCTCGGGCGAGACCTTTTCGCCGCGGAGGTAGGCGTCGATCTCGGCGTAGGTCACACCCATCTCCGCCTCGTCGGTCTGTCCCTCAAAGAGCCCTGCCGAGGGCGCCTTGGTGACCACGTGCTCGGGAGCGCCGAGGTAGCGCAGGAAGTCAAAGACTTCGGTGGCGGTGAGATCGGCGATGGGATTAAAGTCGCAGGCGCCGTCTCCCCACTTGGTGAAGTAGCCCATATATCTCTCGCTCTTATTGCCCGTACCGGCGACGAGATAGCCCTTCTCGGCACCGATCGCGTAGAGGGTGGTCATGCGGAGACGCGGGGCGATATTGGAGAGGGCTCCCTTGGTCGTGAGGCTGTCCCCGACGGCAGAGAGGAGATCGCTCCTGACCGTAGTCAGATCTACGACCATAGTCTCCACGCCGTACTTCGCCGCCACGGCGAGTCCGTCCTCCCTGTCCTCTCCGAAGTTTCTCTTGGAGGCGCAGGGCATGATGACGCCGAGCACGTTCTTTGTCGCGAAGGAGGAGAGTGCCGCCACGAGGGCGCTATCTTTACCGCCGCTATTGCCAAAGATGATGCCCTTCGCCCCCGTCGAGGCGAGCATAGCTTGGATAAATGCGACGCGTTTTTGCTTTTCTTTTTCCCAGTCTCTCATATCGATCCCTCCTTGATAAAGGTACTTTAAGTGCATTATAACACGATTGTTGGTTAAAAGTTTATGATTTTGTTGTAAATACAGGAGGAAATTTATTATAATAGACTTTGAGGTACTATATTATGAGCAAATTTTACTATCCCGAAAAATACGTCAGCATCCTCGGCGTGTACGACACACAGGTCGCGATCGGCTACTTGAAGCGCTGCTTTGAGGACAAGCTCGCGAATGCTTTGAACCTGATCCGCGTCTCCGCTCCCCTTTTCGTAGATCCCAAGACGGGACTCAACGACGACCTGAACGGCGTGGAGCGCGCCGTCAACTTTGACATCAAGGAGACGGGCTCCGAGGCGCATATCGTGCATTCCCTCGCGAAGTGGAAGAGACAGGCGCTCAAGAACTACGGCTTCCCCGTCGGACAGGGCTTATATACCGATATGAATGCGATCCGCCGCGACGAGGAGATGGATAATCTCCACTCGATCTACGTGGATCAATGGGACTGGGAGAAGGTCATCGACCGCTCCTCCCGCACGGTGGAGTACCTAAAGAGCGAGGTCAAGAAGATCGTCGCCGCCATCGCGGACACCAAGGACGAGATCAATAAGAAGTACCCCGCGCTCAAGACTAAACTCTGCCGCGAGGTCGCCTTCGTGACCACCCAGCAGCTCGAGGATCTCTATCCCGACCTCACCCCGAAGGAGAGGGAGGACACCTTCCTCGCAGAGTACAAGACCGCCTTTGTCATGCAGATCGGCGACAAGCTGAAGAGCGGCGAAAAGCACGACGGCAGAGCCCCCGACTACGACGACTGGGCGCTGAACGGCGACATCCTCTTCTACAACGAAGTGCTCGGACGCGCTTTCGAGGTCTCCTCAATGGGGATCCGCGTGGACGAGAAGAGCATGGACGAACAGCTCCGCAAGGCAGGCGCGGATGAGCGCCGCTCTCTCGCCTTCCATAAAGCGGTGCTTTCGGGCGAGCTCCCCCTCACGATGGGCGGCGGCATCGGACAGTCCAGGCTCTCGATGCTCCTCCTCGAGAAGGCGCACATCGGCGAGGTGCAAGTCTCTCTCTGGGACGACGACACGGTAACACAAGCGAAGAAAAACGGCATAGTTATATTGTAAATAAGGGAGGAAATCTCGTGAACGATATCCCCGAGACCTTTGGCAGTGCGGTATTTAACGACGAAAAGATGCGCGAGCGTCTGCCGAAAGAAATCTACGAATCTCTGAAAAAGACCGCCGAAAGCGGCGCGCGGCTGGAAGCATCCATCGCCGACGTCGTGGCGGAAAAGATGAAAGAATGGGCGTGCGAAATGGGCGCGACCCACTATACCCATTGGTTCCAACCCATGACCAATATCACGGCGGAGAAGCACGACAGCTTTATCACGCCCGTCAAGGGGAGCGATCGTATCATTATGGAGTTTAGGGGCAAGGAACTCTCCTATGGAGAACCCGATGCCTCCAGTCTCCCCAACGGCGGCTTGCGCGCGACCTTTGAAGCGCGCGGCTATACGGCGTGGGATCCCTCCTCGTACGCCTTCGTAAAGGACGGCACCCTCTTTATCCCCTCGGTATTTATCTCCTATTCGGGAGAGGCTCTCGACAAAAAGACCCCCCTGCTCCGCTCGGTACAGGCACTCGGCAAACAAGTGTCGAGGATCCTCGCCCTCTTTCACAATGCGAGCGGGACGACCGCTACCCCCACCGTGGGCGCGGAGCAGGAGTATTTCCTCATCGATAAGGAAGTGTATCTCAAGCGCCCCGACCTCGTGACCTGCGGTAGGACGCTCTTCGGCGCGCCGCCCGCGAAGGGTCAGGAACTGCACGACCACTATTTCGGCGCGATCAAGCCCCGCGTCAAGGCGTTTATGGCTGACCTCGACCGCGAACTGTGGAAGCTCGGCGTCCTCGCCAAAACCAAGCATAACGAAGCCGCCCCCTCACAGCACGAGCTCGCCCCCCTCTTTACGGGAGCGAACGTCGCCACCGATCACAATCAGCTCACGATGTCCGTAATGCGCACGATCGCAGAGAAGCACGGACTGGTCTGCCTGCTCCACGAAAAGCCCTTCAAGGGAGTCAACGGCAGCGGAAAGCATAACAACTGGTCTCTCCTCTCGGATACGGGAGTAAATCTCCTGGCGCCCGGCGAGACCCCCTCGGAGAACGCACAGTTCCTCCTCTTCCTGACCGCGATCATCAAGGCGGTGGACGACCATCAGGATCTCCTGCGCATGAGCGTCGCGACGGCGAGCAACGACCACAGATTAGGCGCGAACGAGGCTCCCCCCGCGATCATCAGCGTATCGCTCGGCGAGGAGCTGACCGACCTCCTCTCCGCCCTCGAAAAGAATGCGACCTACCACGGCAAGGAGAAGGTGCAGATCGAGATCGGCGCCGATATCCTGCCGAAGATCCCCAAGGACACGACCGACCGCAACCGCACGAGCCCCTTCGCCTTTACGGGCAATAAGTTTGAGTTTCGTATGCCGGGCAGCAGTCTCTCGGTCTCGGGTCCGAATATCGTCCTGAATACCATCGTTGCGGAAGCTTTGGACGACTTTGCGACCAAGCTCGAGCACTCGGAGAACTTCAGCGCCGACCTCAATAAGCTGATCCGCGAGACCATCGTCCTGCATAAGCGCATCATCTTTAACGGCGATGGCTACAGCAAGAGCTGGGAGGAAGAAGCGGAAAAGCGCGGCCTCCTCAATCTCAAGACCACCGCCGACGCCCTCCCCTGCTTCATCAAGGAAAAGAGCCGCAAGCTCTTTGAGAAATACGGCGTCTTTACCGAGGCGGAGATCTACTCTCGCTATCAGATCCTGCTCGAGAGCTACTCCACGACGGTAGATATCGAAGCCTTGACCATCGCAGATATGGTGAAACGCAATATCCTGCCCGCCGCAGAGGCGTACGAAAACGAGCTGTGCGATATCATCCTCAAGAAGAGAGATATCCTCGGCGAGGAGAGCGTCCGCACCGAAAAGACCGTCCTCGAGAGGACGTCCTCTCTCGCGGAAAACCTGACGGGGCTCCTCGGTGACCTCGAGAAGAAAGTCGCCTACTCCAAGGGACTCACAGGGCTGCCGCAGGCGATCTACTGCAAGGAGGAGATCCTCCCCACGATGGCAGAGATACGCGAGGTCATCGACTCCCTCGAAAGGATCGTGGACGCAGCCTTCTGGCGCTTCCCCACCTACAACGATCTACTCTACAGCGTGAATTAACGAGCGCGGATAGCGACGCTTATTCGGCTCTACCGCTTCCCTCGCGAATAGTCACGTACAAGGAGTACGCTCCTATCCCTCCTCTCGCTCGCGGAGCGTTTGCCTAAGCACCACTCTCCGCGCTCTTAAAAAAGCAAACAAAAAAACGGGAAAGAACTTATTTCGTTCCCTTTTCTTTTTCACCCGATTCGCCGAACGGACGCGGACCCGACATGAAAAACCGCTTCCTATGAGATCGCGAAAAGACGTACACGCTCAATTTATCTTTCCTCTAACGGACGCGGAGAAGGGTTGCAGATGCTAGGCTCTACGAAAAAACGCGCAGGCGCGTACTGAACCGTACGTAACTGCGCGGTTTTTGAAGTAAGTAACGACGCAGATGCGCCCTTATCCGCGTCCGTTATTCGAAGAAGAGGGGGAGGTATTGCAGGTAGATCACATCATCGCGCTTCGCCGCGTCCCCTTCCGCGAGGACGAACGCCTTGCCGACCACTTCGCCCTCGGCGTGAGAGAGGAGCTGTTCCAGCGCGTGGAGCGACTCACCCGTGGAGACCACGTCGTCCACGATGAGCACCTTCTTCCCTTTCAGGCTGTCCAGCTCGGACTTGTCGAGATACAATTCCTGCATCTTGGCGGTCGTGATGGACTTTACGTACACTTTGACGGGAGTCTGCATATAGAGCTTGGGCCCCTTGCGTGCGACGAGGTAGGTCTTGCCGCTCTGGCGCGCCATCTCATAGGCGAGGGGGATCCCCTTGGACTCTGCGGTCAGGATCACGTCAAAGTCGGGACACTTCGCGAGGAGCGCCTCCGAAGCCTTCACCGTGAGCTCGACGTCCGAGAACATCACAAAGGCTCCGATATAGAGCTTGTCCGCCGCCTTGCACAGGGGCAAGTCACGCTTCAGTCCTGCGATCTCGATGGTATAAAACTTATCCATAAATCAGTCCTCCGTCAATTCCAAGACGCACACGTCTTTCAGATTTCTGTACTTGCCGTCGTAATCGAGGCCGTAGCCGATCACGAACTCATCGGGGATCTCAAATCCCACGTAGTCGCCCTTAAACTCCACCTTGCGGCGGCTGGGCTTGTCGAGGATCGTGCAGATCTTGATCGAGGCGGGATTGCGCTGCTCGAGGACCCTCTTCAAGTAGGAGAGAGTGCAACCGCTGTCGATGATATCCTCCACGATGATGACGTCCTTTCCCGCGATGGGATGATTGACGTCCTTCAAGATCTTCACTTCGCCGCTCGTGACAGTCCCTGCGCCGTAACTCGAAACGGACATAAACTCAAAGCGAACGTCGAGATCAAGCGCTCTGACGAGATCGGCAAAGAAGATGGACGCGCCGCTCAAGATGCAGATCAGGGTCACGGTCTTACCGCGATAATCCTCAGAGATCTCACCTGCGAGCGCCTTGACGCGAGCCTTGACGTCCGCCTCAGAGATCAATACTTTTTTGATCCTTTCCACGTAGTATTACCTCCGCCTTCAATCTATTATAATGATAGTACCAAAAACATCGAAAAGTCAACAAAATACGTGCGTTATACAAATATCCGTTTTGTCGGATTTTTCGTGCAAAAGATGCAAGTAAATCGTCAAATTTTTCCCCAAAAAAAATGCAAAGTCGCGATAATATGACACTATTTATACAAAAACATATCGGAAGTATAACAATTATTTCGTTTTTTTAACTGTCAAAATATCCATTTTATGGTATAATATACGCGAGGTGATAATTATGAAACTTGGAGAAGCTATCGAACAAATACTGGTAGAGAGCGGTCTTTCAATCTCGGCATTTTCGAGAAAAGTAGGATACTCCCGTCAGTACATCTATGAGCTTCTGAAGAGCAAAGAGACGGGTTTTAACCGTAAAATCCAGCTCGATACTCTGAAGAAAATCTGTGACGCGACCAACTATAGTCTCGAGAAACTCCTGGCGGATATTGATTATATCCCAAAGCCGAAACTGGACGTCTCGCCCAATACGATCATCGTCGTCAATAAGGGCGGAGAAAAGGCGTACTATCCTCTCGACGAACATAACGCGGCACTGATCGACCAGCTCGCAAAGAGTCTATCCAAAGACAAACAAAAGTAATAGCACTTATTTGATACAAAAAGTTGCCCCCCCCCCGACACAAGGTACAAAACAATATGTTTTGTACCCTTTTTATTGTTTTGCGCGGATATTCCTTGATTTTTCGATTTCATGCAGGCGCCTTCCCACCCTATCGCGCGAAGCGATCTTGATGCTCAAATAAAAAAGGACTCTACGATCCGTAGAATCCGAAAAGCGTCGCTTTTAGCGAAATTATTTACGCTGTGCAATGATCTCGTCCAAGATATCCGCCGCCATTCCCACGAGCTCGACGCAGGGGCGCTTTTTAT
>CAMOTC010000075.1 GCA_946625545.1 uncultured Clostridia bacterium
ATATGATCGCGGATTTTGAATATGGCACACCTACAAAGTTGATCTTCGGCAAGGGGGTCGTCGCTCGGCTTCCCGAAGAGCTCGCTCGTTACGGTAAGACCGTGCTGATGACCTACGGTGGCGGATCGATCAAGCGGATCGGGCTGTACGACAGGGTCAAGGAGCTCCTCAAGGACTTTACGGTCATCGAGCTCGCGGACATCGAGCCAAATCCGAAGTACGATCCGTCGGTCATCACGGGCGCGCGCCTCTGCAAGGAGCACAAGGTGGACGTGATCCTCGCGGTGGGCGGCGGCTCCGTCCTCGACTGCTCCAAGGCGATCGCCGCCTGCGCGAAGTACGACGGCGAAGGCTGGGATCTGATCTCGGGCAAGGTGGCGGCGAAGGATGCTCTCCCCATCGTGGATATCCTGACTCTCGCGGCGACGGGGAGCGAATATGACGCCGGCTGTGTGATCTCCTATACGGCGATCAATGACAAGCGCGGCTACAGCGATCCCCACCTCTATCCCGCAGTCTCCTTTCTCGATCCCGAATATACCTACAGCGTCTCGCCTTGGCAGACCGCCTGCGGCACCGCAGACGCGATCAACCACGTTTTGGAGCAGTTCTTCGCCGCGCCGCATTCCCTCTTTAACGACGGAGTGATGATCTCGGCGCTCCGCTCCCTGATGCAGAATGTCAAAATCGCCCTCGAGAAACCCGACGACTACGCCGCGAGGAGCGAGCTGATGTACGTGTGCAGTTGGGGGTGCAACGGCATCCTCTCGAACGGCGCAGGCTATTCGGGCTGGCCGATGCACTCGATCGAGCACGCACTCAGCGCCTATTTCGACATCACGCACGGCGCGGGTCTCGCGATCATTACGCCCCCGTGGATGAAGGAGATCCTCTCGGAGAGGACGGTGGAGCGCTTCGTGACCCTCGGCAAGGGACTCTTCGGCTATAGCGAGGAGGATCCCTTCCGTATGGCGGAGAGGGTGATCGCCGCTTTCCATGAATTCTTTGCTTCCATCGGTATCCCGATGCACCTTGCGGAGCTCGGCGTCAAGGAGGAAAAGATAGAGGAGATGGCGGATCATATCCTCGCCTTTGACAATACGAACGAGCCGTGGGCGTACGTCCCTCTCGATAAGGCGGCGCTCATCCGCATCTTGAAGGCGAGTATGTAGAGAAGGGGGTGCGCTTGCACCCCTTTTTGAATGCTTAGGGAGCTTTCGCGAGAAAGATATTGTAAAAAGCGCCTTCGGCGTTTATAATTGTTACGTGCGATCCGCGAGGGCGAAGCGGTCGCGCAGGAAAGGTATGAGTAATAACGTCGTATTTAATTTATCGGTATGTATCATCGGGATCATGATCCTCACGATACACGTCGTCAATCTCTTGATAAAGAAAGGGAAGAGAAAGGACGAGATGATCCTTCTCGACTTCTTTCTTTTCACGATCATTCACTTCGCCACCTACTTGACCTTTACCCTCATCAAGACGCACTACACGAGTAATGCCTTCATCATCGCGTTCTATACCGTCTTTTATATGATGAATAACGCGGAGGTATATCTCCTGTATCGCTATGCGCGTGAATATACCGACTGGGATGTAAGGAAGAAAAAGATCCTCGACACATTGAACATCTCTCTCTTCTGTCTCTTTATCCTCCTCGATCTCGTCAACGCCTTTACCGGGATCTTCTTTGGTGCGGAGGGTGGCGTATATATGCGCAGCAAGACGATGATCCTCTCGCAGGGCTACCAATTCGTGATGTTCGTCACCGTCTTTTTCGTCGCACTCACCGATCACAAGCTGAATCTCAGGGAGAAGCTCGCCTTCGCGCTGTACTGCGCGCTCCCTTTCGCCGCTATCATCTTGCAGAATATCTTTAAGGGCTACGCGATAGCCTATCTCTCCATCGTCCTCGCCATCGAGATCCTGTTCTTTTTCCTGAACGTGCAGAAAAATATCGACCTCGCTAAGCAGCAGGAGAAAAATAAGGACGCGCAGATCAAATTGATGCTCTCGCAGATCCGACCCCATTTCGTGTATAATTCCCTTTCGGCGATCTCTACCTTGATCACGATCGACCCCGAGAAGGCGGCATCGGCGCTCGACGACTTTACCGAGTATCTCAGGATGAATCTCTCCTCGCTGAGCGCGACGAAGATGATCCCCTTTGAGAATGAACTCAAGCATATCCGCACCTACGTCGCTCTCGAAAAGATGCGCTTTAACGATCGAATCAACGTCGTCTACGACGTGGAGACCGCGGACTTTTTCCTCCCGCCGCTGACCGTCCAGCCCATCGTGGAGAACGCGATCAAGCACGGCATCCTGAAGAAGCTCGAGGGAGGCACCATCTCCATCTCCACGCGGGAGAGAGAGGACGCCGTGATCGTCGAGGTGAAGGACGACGGGGTAGGCTTCGATATGGCGAATATCGACTTTGAAGAGGATCATTTCGGGCTGAAGAATATACAGTATCGTTTAACTAGGACCTGCGGCGCAGACCTCGACGTCAAGAGCGAGATCGGCGTAGGTACGACGGTCACGGTCACATTTTTTAAGGAGGGAGCAAAATGAGGATCTTGCTTGTCGATGATGAAGAATTGCAGCTCCTTCGCTTGACGGATGCGGTCAAGAAGGCGCTCCCCGGCGAAAAAGAGATGCTGACCTATACAAACCCCGTTCGCGCCTGGGAGGAGAATAAAAGCACCCCCGTCGATATCGCATTTCTCGATATCGAGATGCCCGTCTATAACGGTATCACCCTCGCGAAAAAGCTGAAGAGCGTCAATCCGAAGGTCAATATCATCTTTGTCACCGCCTTTAGTGACTACGCCGCAGACGCCTACAAGATGCACGCCTCGGGCTACGTCACCAAGCCCGTGAGCATCGCGAGGATCAAGGAGGAGCTCGAGGGACTGCGCTATCCTGTGGAGCTCCCGCCCACCAAGAAATTGCAGGTCAAATGCTTTGGCAATTTCGAGGTCTTTGCGGGTGGCGTCCCGCTGAAATTTACAAGGAGCAAGTCAAAGGAACTCTTTGCCTACCTCGTGGATCGCGAAGGGGCGGCGGTGACGACGGGCGAACTCAACGCCATCTTATGGGAGGAGGACAAGCGGTCGTATTTCCGCAACCTCATCGCGGATATCCAGTCCACCTTGAGAGCGGCGGGCGCAGAAGAGGTCTTTATCAAGCGGCACAACGAATGCTTTATCGACGCCACGCTGATCGACTGCGACGCCTACGAGTATAAGAAAAATAATCCCATCGCGGTCAGGATGTACCGCGGCGAATATATGGCGCAGTACTCCTGGGCGATATTCGACGAGAATTGAAAAAGGGCGGCAGAGCCGCCTTTTTTTGCGTATTGCGCGATAAATGCTTTTCCCTTAGTAAGATCCCACAGGGGCACTCTTGCCGCCGATGCTTGTAGGGGTGTGAATCGCGCCGCCGGTGCGATCCGATTTTACTCCTCTTTCAAGCTCTTTGCCACTTCGCCGATGAGGTTGAGATCGTTTTCTTCGAAAAGGTAGGTCGCCTTTGTGCCGTTTTTCTTGACGACGATGAGGCTATTCGGGATGACGTCGCTCGTCATCGGGGGGAGATAGCCGATGTCCGCCAAAAGGCGCCTGAGGCTGTAACCCGTCGCGTCGCAGATCTTCTTTAAGGTGTCGAGCTGGATCTTGCGCGCCGCGCTCTGATCCTTGGTCTTTAAGAGGTCGTAAATGTACTGACGCGAATATCCGATCTTTCTGGAAAAAGCAGAGAGAGACAGCTCGCTCTCCACCAAGATACGCTCGATCGCGTCACCAAGTTCCATTCTTTTTTCGTTGCCGCTTTCCATGTCCGTCTCGTTCCTCCTTTTTTTCTTTTCTATATGATAGCATATCGAGTGCAACAGAAGTGCCACATGGCGTTTTTTGTGTTTTTTTGTGGGTAGAAAGAGGAAAAATGCGATTTTTGAGAGTAAAAATATAGTATTAACATTTTATCTCATATATGATATAATGGTGCTGGCGCCCCCTTTAGGCGGGGCGGAGGAAGGACACGATGGATAAAGAGCGCTATCAGTACGAAGTCTCCGCGTCGGGCAGGGTAAACCTGATCGGAGAGCACGTGGACTACTGCGGGGGAAAGGTCTTTCCCGCGGCCCTTTCTCTGAAAAACTACGTTTTTGTCCGCGCGAACGGCGGAGATCGGATCCGTCTCCGCTGGACGGACATTCCCCTCGAGGTGGATCTTGAGATAGATAAACTCGAGAGTTATCGAGAGGTCAAATACGCAAACTATATCGCGGGGAGCCTCTACGTATGGAGAGAGGCGGGTCATCCCCTCGTGGGCGCCGATATGCTCTTTGACTGCAAGGTGCCCTTCGGGAGCGGGCTGTCCTCCTCGGCGGCGATAGAGGTCTCTACCATCGCGGCGATGTGCGCGATCACGAACCTTCCCCTCGATAAACCCGCCATCGCCCTCGCGGCGCAGAAAGCGGAGAGGGAGTACGCAGGGGTGAACTGCGGCATTATGGATCAGTACGCTTCGGCGTGCGGAGTCGCGGGGCACGCGATGCTTCTCGACTGCGCGACGCTTGCCTGCGAGCAGGTCCCGATCGATCTCGGAGAGTATCTCCTCGTGATCGCAAATTGCAATAAACCGCACAATCTCGTGGAGAGCAAGTACAACGAACGGCGCGCCGAGACCGAAGAAGCGCTCCGCGCTTTTCAGCGCGTCTTGCCTGTCGAGTCTCTCGCCGAGGTCACAGCGGCGGACTTTGCGCGGTACGGCACACTCCTCACGGGCAAGGTCTATGACCGCGCGAGACACGTCATCGAGGAATGCGCCCGCGTAGAGGCGGCGGCGCAGGCGATGAAAGAGGGGGATCTTCCCGCTCTCGGCGCTCTCCTGAATGCCTCGCACGCCTCGCTCCGCGACCTGTATGAAGTCACGGGACGAGAACTCGACGCGCTCCAAGAAGCGGCGCTCTCCTCTCCCGACTGTATCGGTTCGCGTATGACGGGGGCGGGCTTCGGCGGCTGTACGATCTCTCTCGTCAAGGCGGCGGCAAAAGAGGACTTTATCCGTACGCTCACCGAGCGCTATAAGGCAAAGATAGGATATCCTCCCTCGATCTACGAGGCGGAGATCTCCGACGGCATCACGATCAAGAAACTATAAAGGATGGTGTAATTTATGAAGATTTTGGTTACAGGCGGCGCAGGATATATCGGCTCTCATACCGTGCTTGAGCTCTTGAGAGGGGGACACGAGGTCATCGTCGTGGATAATCTCTCCAATTCTTCCGAGGTCGCTCTTTCGCGCGTGGAGACCCTCGCAGGGCGCTCACTCACCTTCTATAAGGCGGACGTCCGCGATCGGGAGGCGCTTCGCCGCGTTTTCCGCGAGCATCAGATCGATTGGGTCATTCACTTTGCAGGGCTAAAGGCGGTGGGCGAGAGCTGTGCGATGCCTGTCGAATACTACGACAATAACCTCTACGGCACCCTTTCCCTTCTCACGGTGATGAAGGAGTTTTCGGTCAAAAAGATCGTCTTTTCCTCCTCCGCTACGGTGTACGGCACCCCCGAGATCCTGCCCCTGACCGAGGAGTGCAAAACGGGCGGCACCACCAACCCCTACGGCACGAGCAAATATTTTCAGGAGATCATGCTGGAGGATCTCTATAAAGCCGATCCCGAGTGGACGGTCGTCCTCCTCCGCTACTTCAATCCCGTGGGCGCAGACCCGAGCGGTATGATCGGAGAGGATCCGAAGGGTATCCCCAATAATCTGACCCCCTTTATCGCCAAGGTCGCGGTGGGACTCCTCCCCGAGATCGGCGTCTTCGGCACCGACTACCCCACCAAGGACGGCACGGGCGTCAGGGACTATATCCACGTCGTGGATCTCGCCAAGGGCCACGTCGTCGCGGTGGAAAAGATAGCTAAAAGCGGCGTCTATATCTACAACCTCGGTACCGGGGTGGGCTACAGCGTCCTCGAGGTCATCGCGGCATTTGAGAAAGCCTGCGGCAAGAAACTGCCGTACTCTATGAAACCCCGCCGCGCAGGCGACATCGCGGAGTGCTACGCCGACGCCTCCAAGGCAAAGCGCGAGCTCGGCTGGGAAGCGAAGCTGGGTATCGACGATATGTGTTCTTCGCTTTGGAATTGGCAGTCAAAAAACCCCAACGGCTACAATTAAGCGGCGGCGGATAGCGGCACTTATACTTTGTTCCAACTCAAAAACCCCGTAGTTACATACGACCAAGTATGCGCCTACGGGGTTTTATCGTTGCGCCTCGTCTAAGCA
>CAMOTC010000076.1 GCA_946625545.1 uncultured Clostridia bacterium
TTCAAAGTCCTATTTCCAGGCAATCATCCTGAAGGAAGGGGAGAAGGTCGTGAATGTCTCTCCTTTTGACGAAGGAAACTCCATGATCTTCGTGACGAGAGACGGCATGGTCCTGAATGCCGAGATCGACGACGTGCCTGTACAGGGCAGACGTTCCGCCGGTGTCAAAGGGATCGCGCTGAATGCGGGCGATCAAGTCATCTATGGCTCGATCAATGGGGACGGCGGTGAGCTTATCGTCGTGTCCGAACTCGGATACGGAAAGCGTGTGATCGTCGAAGAATTCGGCAAAAATAAGCGTTATCGCAAGGGCGTAAAGGTCATGGATACCGATCTATCGAGAGGGCCCATCGTCTTTGCGGACGTCGTGCAGATGCCTTATCTCGTAGCATTCTTCTACGATAACGATGAGAGCGAAAACGTCCTCTCGGATATGATCGACATTCAGTCGGTAAACGATATCGGCAGTTATCTCCCGACCAATCGTAACGCGCGTATCATCGCCGCGGATAAGCATAGAACGAACTAAATAATAGATAGATTTTTGTAGGAGGCTTTCTGAATGGAAGCCTCTTTTTTATTGTATCTCGCGGGTGCTATCATGGGACTTGTCCGCATAGAATGGTACTATGTTGGAAGGAGTATTGACAAAGCCCATATTGCGGCGATTGCCGAGCACGGTGACAGAGGTGCGACTTCGTAGGAGAAGACCGCTATCTTATCTCACGGCGCGCGGCCGCACGATCTCGGAGTATATTATCTCGGATACCGAGTTTGAGAATGTTCTTTCTCTCGTGACGGAACACTCACTCTATGCGATAACGGATAAGCTCGTTAATGGATATATCCCTTTGCGGGGCGGACTGCGCGTCGGCGTCGCGGGAGAAGGAGTGATGGATGGAGAGAGAGTAAAGACGATCAAGCATATTACCTCTCTATCTCTCCGTATTCCACATCAGATATTCGGCATCGCAGATTTTCTCCATATAGACGGATATTTCGATCAAAATATCTTGATCGTCTCTCCACCCGGAGCGGGGAAAACCACCTTGCTTCGCGAGATCGCGCGCTGTTTATCCGAGTGCGGGAAGTGTGTCACTGTGCTCGATGAGAGAGGAGAGATCAGCGGCGCCTGTGGGAAGGAATTTGCGCTGGACGTCGGGGCGAATACCGACGTTCTCTTCGGCTTTCCCAAAAAGCTCTCCTATGAAAATGCTCTTCGTGCTCTGTCGCCCGAGTATATCGTGACGGATGAACTATCAGGAGAGAGAGACGTCGAGGGGGTGATGCGCGCTTACTACGGCGGTGTAAGAGTCGTTGCGACATTACACGGCGGCACGCTCGACGTCTTTCACGGAGATTTTATTCCGTTGAAAGCGGTTTTCGATCGATTGATCCTCTTGTCGCGCATCCCTCGCGTAGGGACTGTTAAGGAGGACGTCGTCAGATGAATTCTCTCTCGATCCTCTCGGGCGTCCTGCTCTTTTTCGCTTGTTCCTTCGTCGGATTGTGGCTCAAAAAGCGATTTAATCGAAAAGCGTCCTTTTACGAAGAATACTATCGTTATATCCTCTATGCGCTGGATAAGATCTCCTACGAGCGGATGCCTATCAATGAGATAAAAGATAGCTTTTGCGTGGGAAAGGTGACCGAGTTTACTTCCTATCTCCTCGGAGACCCGTCCACATCACCACTATCCGAGGCGGAGATGGAGAATGTCGGAAAGTATCTCTCCGAGATCGGCACGACTGACGCCGATACGCAGATCGCGTCACTCGGCGGGAAATGTGCGGAGATGAAACGATTTTGCGAGAATGACGTCGTGAAATATCGTAAGGACGGAACGCTCTATTTTAAGCTGTCGGTACTGCTCGGGATCGTGGCTTTTATCATCATCGTATAGGGAGGAAATATGGACATCAGCGTGCTATTCAAGATCGCAGGCATCGGTCTGCTTGCAGCGATCATCAATACGATCCTCAGAAAAAGCGATAAAGAGGAGATCGCGACCATCACGACGCTCGCGTCACTCGTGATCGTCCTTGTGATCGTCCTTGATATGATCGCTTCGCTCTTCGACTCTATCAAGTCGATATTCAGCCTATACTGATCTATGCAGATCGTCAAGGTCATCGGCGTAGGGCTCATCGGCGCACTTGTTGCGGGACTACTGCGCCAGGAAAAGTCCGAACTCTATATCTTTGCGATCATCGCAGGCGGGGCTCTGATCTTGATCGTGATCCTCTCCTCCTTGACGGAGGTCATAGCGCAGTTCGGTATGCTCGTCGGGCGTAGCGGGATCGACGAGTCTCTCTTTGCAGGGGTCTTGAAGATCATCGGTGTAGGGTATATTACCGAGTACGCCTCTGCGCTGTGTAATGATTACGGCGTATCCAGTATCGCGAATAAGATGCAGCTCGCGGGGAAGGTCGCGATCTTTTTCATGACATTGCCCGTTCTTGCGAATCTCGTGGAAGTAATCTCCTCGATGTTATGAAAAAGAAGTATCTATTGTGGATCTTGCTCTTTTCGATACTGCTTTTCGGGGTGAGTTCTGATGTCGTCTCTGCCGAATCACGTACGCAGGAGGAGGTGGAAGAGGAGATCGGTCAGGAGATCGAGAAATATATAGACAGTCTCGATCTCAGTGAATTTGAGAAGTTTTTGAGTGAACTCGAGGCGCCCGAGGAGATCAAAGAAAGTGGGATAAAAACCCTGATAAATGCTTTTGTCAACGGTGATATTCCTCTCACGCCGCAAGGACTGCTCTCCTATCTCGGCGAGCGGGCGTTAGGAGCTTTAACGGGTACGCTTGCCGCACTTTTGACCGTCGTAATCATCGCAGTTATAAATAGTATCCTATCGGGGCTGACTTCGGGATTTGTAAAGAAACAGACAATTGAGATTGTCCATTACGTCTGCTATACTCTCGTGGTCTCTATCGTGATGGCAAAGGTGGGAGCGATTGTCATAGAATGCAGGGCATTTTGCGAGAGCGTAGAGAGTTTTACGCAGGGAGCATTTCCACCGCTCGTTACCTTGATGAGCGCGCTTGGCGGGAACGTCTCCACTTCGATCTATAAGCCTCAGCTTGCCGTCTTTTCCATGATCATCGGGAAGGTGTTCAGCAAGATCATACTCCCGCTCTTTATCGCCGCGATCGCCTTTTGCTTGATAGGAAATCTCTCCTCGAGCGTAAAGATGGATAAGATACAATCGGCGATCAGGTACTGTTCTACCTTGATATTGACCTCGATCTTTGGACTGTTTATGACTTATTTGACCGTAGCCGGGATCACGGGCGGAATGGTGGACGGGGTAGGTATCAAGGCTGCGAAATTTGTGCTGTCGGGGTATGTCCCGATCCTCGGCGGATACCTCTCGCAAGGCTTCGATCTGATCTCGGCGGGTTGCATCCTGATCAAAAATTCCATAGGAATGATCGGCATCATCGCGGTGATCTGTATGATCCTGAAACCCATTTTGCACGTTACGATCTTTTCCTTTGCCTTGAAGATCGTCGCATCCATCATTCAGCCTATCGGGGACAAGCGGGTGTCGGACTTTCTCTACTCGGTATCCAATGCGACCAAGATCCTTGTTACAACGATACTCGGGACAGGATTTGTCCTGATATTGACCCTCTTGCTTATGATCGTGACATGCAACGTGGGGGTGCTATAAATGACAGGTTGGATCCTCAGTATCGTCGGCACAGTACTCACGATCACCCTGACGGAAGTGATGCTCCCGGAGGGGAGTACGGCAAAGTTTATCAAGGGAGTGATCTCCCTTATGGTCATATACGTTGTGATCGCTCCGATCCCCGCTTTACTGCAGTCAAAAATCGACTTAAATTCCTTCTTTGATTTTTCGTTAAGCGGTTATGAATCGGATGAGGCCTTCATAGGAATTATTAAAGAGGACAAACAGTCAGCTCTCGCCGAAGAGATCAATTCGGCTTTTGTCGCGCGAGGACTGACGGCATCCGTCACGCTCGTTCTGAATGAGGATTACACGGTGGCACAGGTGTTTCTGGCGGTGACGGCAGAGGATCTCTCCGAAGCTTGCCGCTTGACAATGCAGGCTCTCGCCGTAAAGGAGGAAAGCATAGTGATCAATGAAGTTTTTACGTGAAATGAAGGGGAAGATCTCCGCAAGTAAATGGTTTCAAAAGCTAAAGAGCGTGAAAAACCTCGAGATCATTATCGCCGTCATCCTCGCCCTGATCGCTATCGCTGTGTATTTCGCGATCTCGATGAAAGGGGAGGTGAGTGCAAGCGGCAGGAGCCTCGAAATGACCGACTCCGAGAAGCGGGTCGCGGAAATGATCTCCGCGATCTCGGGGATAGGAGATGCTCGCGTCTTGATCACTTCCGCAGAGGATAAAACCCTTCTGGGGGTTGTGGTCGTTGCGGAAGGGGTGCAAAGTATGGATAATCGAGTCAAGATCATCCGTTTGGTGGAAAAAGCCACCGGTGCTACGGTGGATCAAATAGAAATCTTTGAAAAGGAAATTGGAGGATAATATTATGTCGAATAAAAAGAAGATCATCATCATTTGCTCAATGGTCGTTCTGCTGGTCGCGGCGGCGTATCTGAACGTCTTGATCACCAAGAAGAATACCGATAATGTCTCTACGACGATCGGCGATGAAGGCTCCACGGTAGTCTCCTTCTTTACGAGCTACAGGAGCGCAAGAGACGCGTCGAGACAAGAGAGCTTTATGTACTATGACTCGATCATCAATTCCGAGACGGCATCCGTCGCGGCGATCTCGGGAGCGGAAGACAAGAGGGCGGAACTCGTCAGTTTTACCGAAACCGAGCTGGTCTTGGAGGGGCTGATCAAGGCAAAGGGCTTTGAGGACGCTGTGGTCACGATCTCCACCGCAAACGTGAATGCCGTCGTAAAGAAAAACGGTGAGCTCGACGCGGCGGATGCGGCGCAGATCCTCTCCATCATTACCGCCGAAACCGGTGTCAGTGCAAGTAAGGTCATCATTACTCCTTATTCGGTGTGATTTGATCAATAATGCGATCTGGGCAACTCTCCTGAGAGTTGCTCTTTTTTTATTTTCTCACGAAAAAGAAGGAAAAAGACCGGAAAATCGGTCGATAAATTCCTTTATGACTTGAAATACTATAGTTATTATGTTATAATTTACGTGGAGGAAAATGACGATACAGCCGAGTTGAGTACATCGAGCACATCGCTTCCGGCGCCCCTGATCGTCAATTACAGCACGCATTATGAGCAGAAAAAACGCAAGGGAAACACTCTATAAACTCGTCTTTGAATATCTCTTCACGAGAGAGGTCAATGAGCAGACCATGGGACTGCTCTTTCTCGACGCATCTCTCACGGATGATGATAAGGAATATATCGAAAAATGCTATACGGGGATCGCGGATCACTATGATGATTTGACCGCATATATTGTCAAATATGCCACCGGCTATGCTACGGTGGATAGACTCGTAAAGGGGGATCTGACCGCGATGTTGATCTCGGTCTATGAGCTCGTGTATGTACCCGAGATCCCGTCGAGCGTATCCATCAGCGAAGCGGTGGAACTGGTAAAGCAGTTTAGCACGAGCAAGAGTAGCGGCTTCGTAAACGGTGTGCTGGCGAGTATAAATAGGGAGGTTAGAAATCATGGGGAAGATAATTGACGGTAAAGCGATCGCGACGGCGTTGCAGGATCGACTCAAGGAGCAAATTGCTTATTTCTCGATGACGGTCGGCAGAAAACCCAAACTCGCGGTCATAATGGTGGGGGAGGATCCCGCAAGCGCCATCTACGTGCGCAATAAGATCCGAGCCTGCGAGGCGGTAGGCGTGACGTCGGAGGCGTATCGTTTGGCAGATACGACAGAGCCCGCTTATCTCGAGGAACTCATCACGAAACTGAACAACGATCGCAGTGTGGACGGCATCTTGGTGCAGTTGCCTCTGCCTCCGCGCTTTAATGCCAAAAAGATCATTACATTGATCGATCCGCGGAAGGATGTCGATGGGTTTTCCGAAGTAAATCTCGGCTCGCTCCTTCTCGACGATAAGAAGGGACTCTACTCTTGCACCCCTCTCGGGATCATCAACCTGATCCGCAGTACCGGGGTGGATCTCACGGGTAAACACGCTGTGGTGGTCGGACGCTCGAACGAGGTCGGTAAACCCGTTGCGCTTATGCTTTTACAGCAGAATTGCACCGTCACCGTGTGTCACAGCAAGACGGTGGATCTCGGCGCTTATACACGCATGGCGGATATCCTCGTTGTCGCGGTCG
>CAMOTC010000077.1 GCA_946625545.1 uncultured Clostridia bacterium
TCGTATATATTACGGATAACGTTTCAGGAGGCGTGTATGGATAAATTTGATCTCTATAACGATATTGCCACGAGGACGAAGGGGGATATCTATATCGGTGTGGTGGGACCGGTCAGGACGGGGAAGTCCACCTTTATCAAGCGCTTTATGGAGAGCTTGATCCTGCCCGAGATCCGGGACGACAACGACCGCACTCGCGCGATGGACGAGATGCCGCAGTCGGCGGGTGGGCGCATCGTGATGACCACTCAGCCGAAATTTGTCCCCGCAGACGCGATCAAGCTCACACTCGGCGATATCCGCGCGAAGGTCAGACTCATCGACTGCGTCGGTTATATGGTGGAAGGCGCGGAAGGCGACAAGGAGGACGGCAAGCCTCGCATGGTGCATACGCCCTGGCAGGAAGAGGAGATCTCCTTTGAGGAGGCGGCGGAGATCGGGACGGAAAAGGTCATCCGCGATCATGCGACCATCGGCGTCCTCATCACGCAGGACGGGAGCGTGACCGATATCCCGCGCGCATCCTATCTCGTCGCGGAGGAGAGGGTCGTCAGAGAGATGAAGGAGCTCGGAAAACCCTTTGTGACCATCCTGAACTCCAAGACACCCGCCTCTCCCGATACCGAAAAGCTCGCCGCCGCGCTCAGTGAAAAGTACGGTGTGAGCGTGATCGCAAAGGATCTCATGAAGATGACCGAGGAGGACTTCCGCGAGGTACTCGAGAAGGTCCTGATGGAGTTCCCCATCAAATCCATCGACTTTATGATCCCCGAATGGATGCGTGCTCTCGGTGAGGAGAACGCGATCCTTACCCACCTTTTCGAGAAGATCTCGTCGGGGCTGGACGGCGTGGAACGTATGCGTGACGCCGAGAAACTCACTATCCTCACCGAGGGGAGCGAATACTTCGCGGGGTGCTCCTTGGAGAGCGCGGACGCTTCCTGCGGCAAGGTGACTCTCTCCATCCTTCCTGCGGAAAACCTCTTCTACAAGGTGCTCTCCGAGGTCGCGGGGCGCGAGATCGACGGCGAATACTCTATGATGAGCTACGTCAGATATCTCTCGCAGGCAGGCGCCGCCTATGAAAAGCTGAAGGGCGCCCTCGAGGACGTCAAGGAGAAGGGCTACGGCGTCGTCGCCCCCGCTATGGATGAGATGGTGCTCGAGGAACCCGAGATCTTTAAGCAGGGCGGCAAGTGCGGCGTCAAGCTCAAGGCTTCCGCTCCCTCCATCCATATCATGCGTGTGGACGTCAATACCGAGGTCAATCCCATCGTGGGCACCGAGCAACAGGGTGAGGAGATGGTGAAGTATCTCCTGTCCGAGTTTGAGAGCGATAAACAGGGGATCTGGGAGACTGACTTTTTCGGCAAGTCCCTGAACGAGCTCGTGCGGGAAGATATGGCGAGCAAGCTCGGCGGCATCCCCGAGGACGCGCAGAATAAGGTGCGCCGCACCCTCGGCAAGATGGTGAATGAGGGCAGAGGGGGGATGATCTGTATCCTCCTCTGACGATGGGCAGAAAGCGTTTTTCTCCCTTCAAGTGGCATTTCGCGAAGTGTTCCGCTTGACGAGAGAAAAGGAAAAAACTCCCTTGCGCTGTGGCAAGGGAGTTTTTTTTCCTTCGATCTGTGATAAAAGGGGAGAGATCAATTCCCGAGGGTATCGATCCTGCCGATAAAGAGGGGGAGCTCCGTCTTGTCGTCCACGAGGAGATAGAGGAAAGGGCGGTCGAGGTGGATATTGATCTTCTTTCTCTCCATCGGCATGGCGTTCGTCGCCTTCATCCCGATGTAAGTGATCGCCGCCGCCTTGATCCCGTTCTCGTCCAGCTCGAAGTGGGTCTTTTGTTTCGCGGTGCCGATATAGACGTTCTTGCCGGGGATCTCGGCGAGAGCGCGAAAGTCGGCGCGAATGGAGTCGTACGCGGTGGGGATCCCCATTTCTTTCATCGTATCGTCGAGCTCGATCTCGTAGTCGAGAGTGAACTTCGGGATGCGGGTGGAGACGTCGTATTCTGTACTCTCCGAATCGAGGAGCGCTTGTATCTTCTCCGTCGTCAGCGAGGAGACGTAGTCCGAGAGAGAAATATCTTCGTTCGGTAGGATCGCGAGGAAGGAGAAGCCGTCCGCGAGGGGCATCTTGAAGGCTTTGGCGTCCTCGGTGAGATAGCAGCGCTTGATCATTCTCGGGAGGTAGGTGACGCGAGTCTCACCTCCGTCTGCGCCGTGGAAAGCGTCGTCCAACGTGTAGGTGTAGGGATCCGCCCACGCCGCCTCTACGAGCAGGGCGTTGATGAGCGCGAGGATCTGATCTTCCTCGAGACGGTCGATGATCTTGTCGATCATATTGTCGGTATTGTCCGCGCACCAATTATTTATCTTTTTTACCGTCCCTTCGTCTGAGAAATCGCATTGATAGACCGCGGCGTCGAAGTGCTCCGTCGCGCCCGTCAGGTATCCCTCTTTGACGTAGGAAGCGATCGCCTTCTCGATCCAGACCGAATTTGCGAGGTGGACGGCGGTCTGTTCATCTGTATATTTGCGTTGCATGAAATAGGCATACAAGGAACTGCAATACGCCGCCGCATCCTCTTTATTCAGCCCGAAAGTGCTCTCAAACTCCTCTGCGGTGCTCCCGTCCGATCCGTAAAAGCAGAGGGAAAAAGCCATATAAGCAGAGAGGGGGGACAGGCAGAAATTCTCCCTTTCCCTTTCATCCACCGCGCGAAAGAAGCGGTAAGCAAAGTCGAGATACGCGGTTTCGTACTCTTTGTTCTCGAGATGTTCGGTGGAGAAGGCGCCTTCCGCCTTGGCGTTGAGACGATCGTACTCTATGGGAGAAACGGCGCGGCAGGCAATAAGAGAAGAAATGATAATAACGCAAGGCAGTACGATCAAGAGTTTTTTCATATCCTCTCCTCCCATCGCCCATAGGGCGCACATCTATAGTATACTACGGAGAGAGGAGATTTTCAAGCTGTCCGAGAGCTACTCCTTGATCACAAAGACCCGCGCGGCGCTTTTCCCGATGGCGTTCTCCCCCGAGAGGAGGGCATTCTCGCCGTCGAGACAAAAGGGGGTCTCCTTTGATAAAAGGACGCTCCCTTCCTTAAAGGAAGTCACGAGGATATCTCCCTTGCGCCGCTCCTTCCCGATTCCGAGGAAAAAGACGCGAAAGAAGGGGAAAAACATCTTGATCCTTCCTTTGAGATCGTCCCTTTTCGGCGCCTTGATCGCGATCAGCTGGAGATCGGGCTGTTTTTCGTGCAGGCGGTTGAAACGAAATCCGAAGCACCGCTTCGCATTTGAGATCATGATGAGGGTGTACGTCCCCTCGACGGAAAAGGACTCCGTCGTGATCCTCGCTTTGATACGGTGCACGCGATAGGAGGAGAGCACTTTTGCGAAATAGGCAAAGAGCTTAAATCTCTTTTTTTGCGAGCTGCTTGCCGCCTGTCCGAGGTCGGTGAAGGAGCCCGCCGCCGCGACGTAGGCAAACGCCTTCTCCCCGATCTTGCCGATACTGCCGATCTCATATACTCCCTTGCCCGAAAAAGACTTTGCGGTCTCGTTGAACGTGCCGCAGGGGAGATAATAGAGGTCGATCGCTTTCCCCGATATCAGAGACAGCGCGCGGTTCAAGGTGCCGTCGCCGCCGCAGACGATGAGTTTATCCACCTTTTCCACGCTGTACTCGTCCGAGGGGGCGCGGAGATATTTCACCGTGACGTCGTCATCCGCGGCGTACTTTGCGATGAGCGCTTTTTCATTGACGCGGCAGGAATTGCCGCTCATGGTATTGATGACCAAAAGACAGTTCATTTGACCTCGCGGGAGAAATGCTATATAATATATTCATAGTCATTCTTGTCCGACTTTATGCGCGGGCGGAGGAGGAGATAGTATGGATCAGTACGATATGGTCAGAAAGGCTATGGCTTCGGTACGCAAGGTGACCGACTTTGTCCCCGAAGTCGCGATCGTTCTCGGCAGCGGTCTCGGCGCCCTCGGAGAGAGGGTGGAGGACGCGATCTCGATCCCCTCGGCGGATATCGACGGATATCTCCCCAGTACGATCAGCGGGCACGAAGGAAAGCTGATCTTCGGCACCCTCGCGGGGAAAAAGGTGGTCGTGCAGAAGGGCAGGATACACTATTACGAGGGCTACGAGATGAAGGAGGTCGTCCTCCCCATTCGCCTGATGTGCGCCCTCGGAGCAAAGACGGTGATCCTCTCCAATGCCGCCGGCGGCGTGAACGAGGCTTTTCGTCCCGGCGACTTTATGGTGATCCGCGGGCAGATCTCGCAGTTTGTCCCCTCTCCCCTCGTAGGGCGAAATGACGACGAATTCGGACCGCGGTTCCCCGATATGAGCGAGATCTATTCTCCCCGCTTGATCTCCCTTGCGGAGGAGAGCGCACGCGAGGTCGGCGCCACGATGCACCGCGGGGTGTACTTGCAGGTCTCGGGTCCGAACTACGAGAGCCCCGACGAGATCCGCGCATTCCGCATCCTCGGCGCAGACGCCGTGGGTATGAGTACGACGGTAGAGGCGATCGCGGCGAAGCATATGGGACGTGAGATCCTCGGCATCAGCCTGATCACCAATATGGCGGCGGGTATCGCGGGACCCCTCTCGCACGAGGACGTGAAGGCCGCGGGGAAACTGGCGGAGAAGAGATTTCTGCCTATGGTCGAGAGTATCGTGAGAAAAATCTGAAAAACGAAGGGAGAAAACGCTTGATTTTACTCCCTTTTTTACTATATCATTACTATTAAAAAAAGATAAAAAGGAGATCTATATGGCGCGTATCTATGATGAACCCTCTCGCACGTTTGGCGAATACCTGCTCATTCCGGGATTCTCTTCCTCCGAATGTACTCCCGACAATGTCAGTTTGAAGACCCCGCTCGTCAAGTATCGTAAGGGCGAGGAGAGTGCGATCACTCTCAATATCCCGATGGTCTCCGCGATCATGCAGTCGGTCTCGGACGATAATCTCGCGATCGCTCTCGCAAAAGAGGGCGGCATCAGCTTTATCTACGGATCGCAGAGCATAGAGAGTCAGGCGGCGATGGTAAAAAGGGTAAAGTCGTACAAGAAGGGCTTTATCGTCAGCGACTCTAACCTAAAGCCTACCTCCACTCTCGCCGACGTCCTCGCGATCAAGGAGAAAACGGGGCACAATACCATGGCGGTCACCGAGGACGGCAGCGCGTTCGGAAAGCTGGTCGGTATCGTCGCAGGACGCGACTATCGTATCGGACATACCCCCCTCGACGCTCCCGTCTCCACCTTTATGACTCCCCTTGAGAAGCTCGTCACCGCGAGCGAGAATACCACGCTCAGCGAGGCGAACGACATCATTTGGGACAATAAGATCAATACCCTCCCCCTCGTGGATAAGAAGGGCAACTTGAAGTTCCTCGTTTTCCGCAAGGACTACGACTCCCATAAAGAGAATGCGAATGAGCTCCTCGATCAGCACAAGAGCTATATGGTGGGCGCGGGTATCAATACCCGTGACTATAAAGAGCGCGTCCCCGCTCTCGTCGAGGCGGGGGCGGACTGCTTGTGCATCGACTCCTCCGAGGGCTACTCAGAGTGGCAAAAGAGGACCATCGACTATATCCGCGAGACCTACGGCGATAAGGTCAAGGTGGGCGCGGGCAACGTGGTCAGCGCCGAGGGCTTCCGCTTCCTCGCCGAGTGCGGCGCGGACTTTGTGAAGGTCGGCATCGGCGGCGGCTCCATCTGTATCACCCGCGAGACCAAGGGGATCGGCAGAGGACAGGCAACGGCAGTCATCGAGGTCGCCAAGGCTCGTGACGAATACTATAAAGAAACGGGGATCTACGTCCCCATCTGCTCGGACGGCGGCATCGTGCACGACTATCATGTGACCCTCGCTCTCGCGATGGGCGCGGACTTTGTGATGCTCGGCAGATACTTCTCCCGCTTTGACGAGAGCCCGACGAATATCGTAAAGATCAACGGTACCTATATGAAAGAGTATTGGGGCGAAGGCAGCGCCCGCGCGAGGAACTGGCAGCGCTACGACCTCGGCGGCAAAGCGGCGCTCACCTTTGAAGAGGGCGTGGATAGCTACGTGCCTTACGCAGGTAAACTCAAGGACGGCGTGGCGATGACCACCGCGAAGGTAAAGAGCACGATGTGCAACTGCGGCGCGCTGACCATCCCCGAATTGCAGGAAAAAGCGAACCTGACGGTCGTTTCCTCCACCTCGATTGT
>CAMOTC010000078.1 GCA_946625545.1 uncultured Clostridia bacterium
TCAGAGCGACAGTGGTCGTATCGGCATATACGCCGATAGCGCTCTGACTGTCGTAAATGACGTCCACGTAGTCGGCGTCAATGCCGCTGAACACGATGGAGTGCACTTCTCCGTCGTAGGGATAAGTAGCGGTGACCACGGTGGGCACGGTGATGAGCTTCACGGTGATCTCGTATAGATGAGAGGTCGCCTCCACGTCGTAGTTATCGTTGGCGGTGTAGGTCGGCTCAAGGGTGTAGACCCTCGCCAAGGGATACGGGGAGGTGGACTCGAACGCCTCCTTAGTATAATATGCATAGTCGGAGCCGGTCGAATACTTCGCCCGGTAGCTGATGGTGCCGAGGTCGCCCTCGTTCACGATGCCGGTCGCATTGACCGTGATGGTCGCGACGGCGTCGTGGTAGACGGAGCTGCTTGCCGACTTCGTGATGGAGATGGTGACAGACGCCTTATTGATGACCAATTTGTCCGCATCTTCATAGTCCTCGGTGGTGCCGTCATCCCACTCGGTATTATCCTTGTCACTCAAGGTAACGGTGACGGGATAGCTGCCCGCGTCGGCGCCGGAACCCGTGAAGGTGTAGCCGGTGCCGCTGCCGTTATAGTCCTGCGTGCCGCCGTTATAGGTCTTATACTCCACCGAGATCTCGGGTTTCGCGATCGACTTCTTGATGATGATGATCTCGATGGTGATTGCGTCCACGGCGGGATCCGCGTCGAAGGTGACGTAGTCGGCGTTCTCGGGCGTGATGGTGAGTTTATAGGTGCCCACGGGGAGGGGCTGCGCCGAGAAGAAGTTGTCAACGACAGTCCAGCCTTCGCCATCCGCCTTCACGAAGGCATAGGTCAGCTCTTGGACGGAGCCGCCCACGGCGGGAAGCGCATAGTTCACTTCCTCGCTCTCCACGATCTCCTTGAGGGTGAGGGTAGTGCCGTAGACCACGCCGCCCTTATTGATAGAGAGGACGTTGTCGTCGTAGGTCGGGGTGGCGCTGTCCTCGCCCGCATAGAGCTTGAGGTCGGGGACGTCCACGAGGATCTTCGCGACGGTGATCGCGACGTAGTCGGTCTCGTAGCCGAGGTAGGTGTCGGTCTCGGGGAGGATCGCCTTGACGAAGTAATCGCCCGCGGCGGTCGGCACGCCCTCGAGAGGCTCGTACTCGTTGCCGTTCTTAATATAGAATGTATAGGTGACGCTGCCGCCGTCCGCGAGATAGGGATTCTCCTCCGGCTCGTCGAAGGTCGGCTCCACCCAGGTCATCTCGAGATCCGCGATATCGACGTAATAGTCGTCGCCCGTATGATGGAAGGTCAGCACCTGATCCTTGGGGATCTCCACGATGACCGCGTTCATCACGGCGATGGTGACCATCTCCTCGTCCACGGTATCGCCCTCGGCGTCTATGATGTTGAGGAGGATCTCCTCGTCGTAAGCCGCGTTGGTATACGTGCCGTCGAGCGACATATCAAAGCCGAAGTTCAAAGTCGTACCTGCGGGGACGTCCTTCACGACGGTATAGGTGACGATGAGGAAGTTCTCGGACAGCACGCCCTCGATATCCTCCAGGTCGCCCTTGTATGCGATAGAAAGGGTCAAGAGCTCGGAATAGGGAGTCTCGCCCGCGTCGAGGGCGGCGTTATGCGCCGCGATCCACTCGGCAAAGGTCATCGGGATATAGTCGTCGCCGTCCTCTATGCCGTAATCGCTGAGGATGGTGTAATAGGCCTCATCCACCGAAAAAGCGGTCAGACGCAGATATTCCTCGTCGAACGCGGTAGTGAAGAACGCCTCCGAGAAGCCGCTATTCTGCGTCGAAGCGTAGATGATCGTGATGGTGTCGCCCTCCCTCAGCTCGGCGTAGACGCCCGGGGCGATCTCCTGCCTATCGACAGATACGCTCGGGACGAGGGTCAAGGTCTTTAGCCCGCCCGCGATGGGGACGAAATTCAAGGTCGAACTACCCGGGACGCCTGCGGACTCTACGGTATCCGCGTCGTCAAGGTCCTCCCCGCCGAAGATGAACTTATACTCCTCGGCAGTCACGCCGAAGAGGCTCGCCACCGCATCCTTGACGGAAGCAATGGTGTCGGTATCAACGACGAAAATGCTCTTGATGGTGCCCTGCAGGTTATTGATATAGAAAACCCTGTTATCAAAGAGGACGTTTGCGTTATCCACGAGCGCCTTTTGCTCTTCGGTCAGCTCGTCGTACGCTGCGCGAGCCGCGGCGATCTTCTCCTCGCATTCGGGGGTATAGGCTACGGGGTGACCGATGAGGTTGATGAGCGCCTCTACCACGTCCGCAGCTTCGTTGTCCGCCTTCAATATCGCGTACGCTTCTTCCGCGTCGAGGAGGGTCTGATAATCGCCCACGAGCGCCTTTTGCTCGTCGGTGAGGTCGTCGTATGCTGCGCGCGCCGCGTCGATCTTATCCTTGCTTGTGGGATAGATCAGGGGGTCGTCGATGAAGCTGATGAGCACGTCCACCTCGTACGCCGCTTCCGCGTCGAGGAGGTCCTGATAGCCATCAACGAGCGCCTTTTGCTCTTCGGTGAGGTCGTCGTACGCCTCGCGCGCCGCGTCGATCTGCTCCTTGCTTGCGGGATGATAAACAGGGGTGTCGATATGGCTGATGAGCACGGCCGTCTCGTACGCCGCTTCCGCGTCGAGGAGGTCCTGATAGTTATCTATGTCGCCCTTCTTATCCTCCGGCAGATCGTCGTAAAGTTCGCGCGCCTCGTCGATGGCGTCCTTGCTGTTCTCGTTGATGGGCTTGGGGATGTTATCGATCTTCTCCTTGACGATGTCGACCTGAACGGTCGCGTAAGCCGACTCGGCGGCAAAGAGTATATGACGGTTGATGACGAGCTCTTGCGGGATATCGGGGTCGTACTCCTCTATCAGCTCTTCGTCGTCCAAATCGTCATATAGACCACGCGCGTAATCGATCTTCTCCTTGCATTCGGAGGTATAGGCTACGGGATAAGGGATAAAGTCGATCGCGGTGATGACGTCCTGCACCGCCGCTTGCTTGTAAGCGAGCTCGGCGTAGAAGAGGTAATCGCGATTGACCACCTTTTCACGCAGTTCGTCACTTTCCAGTGCGTCGTAAGCGGTGCGCGCCGTAGTGATCCTCTCCTTGACCGTCTTCGTAAAAGTGATCTGCCAGTCGATCTCCTGTATCTTCTGCGCCACTCTCTCGTAGACCGTGATATCCTCGCCGCCCAAATAGACGTGGACGTCGCGGACGTCGTCGTAGGTCGAAATGAAGTTATGCGAGAGTTTGCCGGGATCACAAGGCTCTGCGGCACTATTATGCCAGGTGAGCGTGCCGTCGCCGGTGAAGTAAACATTTATTTTGTACCCTTTATTACCGGAGATAGCGGCAATCGTTCTATTGTTCGTCGTAAGCACGTTATTCCCGACGAGCTCGATATAGAGGTTGAGATCGCCGTACAGGGGCGAGAGATAGAAGATCGTGTAGTTTTCCTTCGCCGTGAGATTGAGATTACTGAATCTGAGGTAAATGTTATTCTCACCCTTGTTATATCCGTTGATGTAGTAGTAATACGATCCGAGCGTCCTTGTACCCGAGAAGACGTAGCGATGACTTTCGTCCGAAGTGTAGACGGTGTTAGTGCTGTCCACTTTGTAATAGGACGTATAGATGGTGTAACCTTTGGTCGTATCTACGTTGACGTTTCCGCTGTTTGTCGTGAGAGAAAGCGTGCTGCCGCTCTCCTTGACCTGATAGCCGACGTTGGCGGCGAGGAAATCGGCTGCTTTGTAGTAGTCGGACGCCCAGTTCGTCGCAAAGTTACCGGTGCCGGCTTGCATCTCCACGAACGCCTTTTCCCCGTCGTTCGGGGAAGGAGGATATTTGGTATCATGGAGCACCATCGTATAACCGGACGCGAAATAGAGGTCGCCGCGCCTGTCGGTCAAGGTGATCTCATTGACGGTAACGGCGCTTGCGTAGCGGTTATCGAAGTAGGCGATGTCACCGTTCGCACCTATGCATAGGTTCTGATTGGTGACGTAGACGCCGGGGCCGACTGCGTTCGTACCGACGACGTAGTTTTCATAGACTTTCGGTTCCGTTGCATACAAGAATCCGTAGAATGCGCCGCCCTTTGCATTATTGCCGATAGCCAGGTTACCGAACATCCTGACGGCGGAATAGTCCAAATGCGCCCAACCGGCGATACCGCCACCGTAGCCGTTGCCGCTCTGTCCTGCGGTATTGTGCGCGATCATCATCGTATTCAGGTTGGTGGACATACCGTAATTCATGTTCGGATAGGTGCTGCTATAATCGCGTCTGTTGGCATAGACGCCGCCGCCTTCGCTGCCCGCCTGATTACCGATGATATTCGCGCCTTTCATTTCAAAATATGCGTTAGTCGCGACGTACACGGCGCCGCCGATATCCGCAGTGTTGCCGAAAAGCGTACCGCCTTCCATAGAAAATTGACTGCTATAGAGATACGACTGGGAGGGATTGCTTTCAACGTAAACGGCGCCGCCGTAGGTGCTGCCGCCGACGACTCTGCCCGTTCCGCCCGTGACGTATCCGCCCGTAAAGCTTCCTTTACGAGCCGCCGCGATATAAGCGGGATCGTTTTCGTCGTCTACGATCTGTCCGACAAAGTTGAGGTCGTTACCATGCGAATCGGTCACCGTCTTGCCGATATAGTAGTAGTGCGTATCCTCGAAGTTATATTCGCATAATGTGAACTTACGCCCCCAACCAGTTCCCGAAAGCGGCACGTAAATGGCGCTGCCGCTACCGGTCATGGTGATGACGTGTCCGTTCAGGCACAGACTCATGGCTGTCGGCACCGACCAGGTCTCGGTCAAAGTGACGTCCTCAGTCAGATACCAGCCCTTCGAGCCGCTCGGCGCTGCCTCCGTCGGCAGATGATCCGCATATTCCCAGGGCGTCCACTGGCTCTTAGTCGCCGTACCGATGTCGCTGTCTCTGTGCTTGATTTCGTCGGAATAATAGTATGTATATTTGGAATTCTGATAGAGAGAGAAATAAGCCGTGAGATAGCTATCCTCGTTAAAGGTGGCAGATTTAGTGGTGATGGTTGCGTTCTGATTGACCACATCTCCGCAACGTTTGCATGAGTACGCAGCCGTAGCCGTCCAGCCGTACGAGTTGTCCGCTTCCGTCCAGGTAAAGACGGCGTTTTCACCGTCGTAGTCGTGCCCGAGAGACGAGATATTGAGAGTATACATCTGGTTTGACGCAACTTCTTGCATGTTCACGTTGAAAGTCTTGCCGCAGTCGGAGCAAACGAAATACTCTTTCTTGCCCATCGTGGTACAAGTCGGCTCGACCTGATCATAGTGAACGAGGTTGTGTCTTGCGGAGCGATGAAGTGCCGCCTCCGTCGTCGGGACCTTTACCACGTCAAAGTAGGAGTCACATGCCTCGCAGTATAAATACGCCACCATGCCGTCCGTGGTGCAAGTAACGGTCGCGTCGAAGAAGGTATAAGTATGCTGCTCTGCAAAAGCGGCTTCCGCCTGCTCGAGGACATCGAGATTATCCACGAGCGCCTTTTGCTCTGCGGTGAGCGCGTCGTACCCTTCGCGCGCCGCGTTGATAGCGTCCTTGCTTGCGGGATGGGTGACCGTGCCGATCGCGGAGATAGAAGCGGCTACCGCGTCTGCGGCTTCTTGATCCGCATTGACGCTGCTCGAGTCACCTTGCGCGTCGCGGGTGTAGAAGAGGCGCAATTGTCCTGCCTCCACAGTCGCACGAAGATCGTCACACGATTGCGAGTAGGTGTCGAACGAAGTTTGATATGCTCCGTCCATATAGCAGT
Source organism: uncultured Clostridia bacterium (assembly GCA_946625545.1). GTDB lineage: Bacteria > Bacillota > Clostridia > Christensenellales > CAG-1252 > CAG-1252. Next base: position 5,839 of record CAMOTC010000078.1, read on the forward strand.
AACCACGGAAGGTATGATCATCATTCCCCGCATAGAGCAAAATCGACATGCCCGCGGGAGCGCCCGTCCAAGTGCTCGCCACGTCCGCTGACACCGATTGAAAGTCGGCGATGTCTCCGTCTAAGAGACAAGTAGAACGCTCGGGGATATCGTCCGAAAGAAGCTCTCCGACGGACAGCTCGACCTCCGTCGACTCCGCATTCGCTTGCGCGGGGACGACTGTCATCGTGAATAAAAGCGCGAACGCCAGTCCCACAACGATGAAGAAGGAAAAGAGTGTAAATTTTCTGCTATTTGTCATACCATGCCTCCGGTAC
>CAMOTC010000079.1 GCA_946625545.1 uncultured Clostridia bacterium
CCAACGACCTGCCGGGTATGAACCGGCCGCTCTAACCAACTAAGCTACGCCGCCATATACGTGCCGAGGATCACTCCTCGATGAAATGCTTGTTTATTCTATCAATCCGCCGCTATTTTGTCAAGGGATTTTTGCACTTTGGTAGAAAATCAAGAGGAGAACCCCGCATCTGCGGGGATAGGGGGCGTTTCTTCCCGCCGAAAGTCCAAAACGCTCCTCTCGACTTGACATTTGCAGTCATCTCTCCTACAATACAAAAAGAGAGGATAGAAAATGAAACCCGAAAAGAAAGCGGAGATCTTCCGCGTGATAAAATATACCCTATTCGCGGCGTCGGCGGGCGTGATCCAATTCGTGTCCTTTACCTTGTTGACCGAGTTTACCCCGCTTCCGTACTGGCCGCGCTACCTGATCTCGCTCGTCCTGTCCGTCGTGTGGAACTTTACCTTCAATCGTCGCTTTACCTTCAAGTCTGCGGCGAACGTCCCTATCGCGATGCTGAAGGTGCTGGGCTATTACTGCGTCTTTACTCCCGCGAGCACTCTCCTCGGACACTTTCTCGTGGAGACGGCGGGATGGAACGACTATCTCGTCGAGATCATCAATATGCTCCTGAACTTCGTGACGGAGTTTTTATTCCAGCGCTTCCTTGTCTTTGGCAAGACGATAGACACCAACGAGGCGGCGGAGAAGGAGAAGGCGGCTAAGGGCGATCCAAGGGACGCCGAGGCGCTCGCCGCCACCTTGGAGCAAGAGAATGACCTCGAGATCGCGGAGGACGCCCTCGCGAGAGAGGATAAGGAGGAAGAAGAATGAAAGTACTACTCATAAACGGTAGCCCGAGGAAAGAGGGCAACTGCGCCCGCCTCCTCACCGAGGCGCAAAAGGTATTTGAGTCCGAAGGGATCGAAGTCGTGCGTTACGATATCGGTACGAAGGATATCCGCGGCTGTATGGCGTGCGGCGGCTGTGCAAAGAAGGGCTCCTGCGTGATCGGAGATGACGTCCCGATGCTCTCCGAAGTCCTCGCCTCAGCGGACGGTATGATCGTGGCGTCTCCCGTCTATTACGCCTCGCCGAACGGCAGCGTCGTGAGCCTCCTGGACCGCCTCTTTATGAGCGCATCCTGCGATCTGCGTATGAAGGTGGGTGCCTCCTTTGCGGTGGCGCGCCGCGCGGGCACGGTGGCGAGCTTTGACGTGCTGAATAAGTACTACACCATCAACCAAATGCCCATCGCGAGCGGCAGATATTGGAATAACGGCTTCGGCAGGGCGCCCGGCGAGGTGGAAGTGGACGAGGAAGGGATCCAGAACGCCCGCTTCGTTGCGCGCAATATGATCTTTCTGATGCGCGCTATCGCCCTCGGCAAGGAAAAGTACGGTCTCCCCGAGGCCGAGGCGGTCACCCGCACGAACTATATCAGGTAAAAAAGGATAAAAAGTAAAAGGACAAATAAAAAACTTCTCCCGTTTATCGCAGGAGAAGTCTTTTTTTGTTTATGCGGGATCAATCATAGTAGATGTAAAGGGATGTGCCACCGCTACTGTTGCTTCCCCTGACGTAGATATAGTAGGTGGAACCTCCGGAGAGATACTTATTAATACGGAAATTGTATCCATCACCGCTGTCGTCATCATACGCCAACTGACTGCCTGAAGAATTGCACAATTTGCCGATGGTATCCAAAGAACCTGTCGTGTAAAACTCGTAGTAACCGGAGTAGGAAGGCACAAAGCGGTAAGCCGTCCACTCGTAGCTGTACGCATAGACGGAGTTGGAGCCGGTATAAACGGTCGAGGAGTATGAGACATATCCGCCGTAATCGTCATAGTACGAGTCGCGCTCGTCGTGAACCAACAGAACGGATCCCGAAATGACAAAGGCGAGGAAAATCACGATCGAGATGATCGCGATGATCAATCTCGGCTTCTTATAGTTGCCTGCGGGGGCGCTGTCGTTAAAGCTTATAACGGGCGCGGCAGCTACGGAGGTGTCGGGCGCCGCTCCTGCGGGAGAGTCCTCGTTCAGGGGCTGCTTCGGCAGGGCGTTATTTTCATCGGGGAAATAGTTATTATCCATAATATCATCACCTCCCTTATTCTGCGTCGCCGCCGACGTCGTCGCCGTCCTCTGCTTCGCGGCCGTAATCTTCGAGTTGTCTCAAATAGGCGGAGTTATCATCTTGATTTTCCGTCTTCAGGAAGGCGGGATACTTCGCCACGGCGATGATGCCGAAGATCAAAGCGGTGATACCGATCGCGATCAATCCGCCCGCTACGCTCCCGAAGCAGATGGAGATGCTGACCAAGAGCATGATGACGAGGGCGATGAAGTAGACTTTCTTGAAGTTGGAGGGCTGGAGAATGGGCGGCTTGGTGGTCTTGCCCTTCGTCAGAGTCCCTTCGTGACGGACTTCATCGGGAGACTCGAGATGCTTCTTGCGGATCTCGGCGGAGAGGGAAGTGTCGATGCCGTTTCTATTCAGATAACGATTGAGCGCAAAGTCTTTCTCCGCTTCCGTCAAGGTGACGGGGAACTCGGGGAACTTATTGTGGATCTCGGCTTTCTTCTCATAGAGATTGAGCGCGGTCTCCTCCATCGCATACTCGTATTCTTTGACCCTTCTCGCCTCGGAGATCGCGAAGTACTGTTTCTCAAAGAGCTCCTGCGTATTATTCGAGATGGAGATATCCAGGATGTTGAGATCCACGACTTCCAGTCCGTAGGTCTTGAGCGCAACGTTCAGGTTATCGGCGACAGCGGCGTTGAGCTCGGAATAGAACTGCGGCAGCTGATAGTAGGTCAGGTGGTTGTCCATAATGAAGCGGAGCAGGGAGTCGCGAATGCTCTTATTGATCACTGCATGGATCTTGTCAAAAGCGAGGGGGAGATCCAGGATGGTGATATGATAGTCCAGAGCGGTGATGAAGGCGTCGGGATTGATCATCTTGAGGCGCAGATCCGCTGTCACGAGGAGCGGGGTGGGGACGCCGAGGGAGTTGTCAAAGTAGGAGATGGTCTCGCCCTTCTTGGTGGTGTAGCGATAGCAGAGCATCATCTTGCCCTTCAAGCTATGCATCAAGGACAGGTCGGTGTCATACGACTTCGTCGCGCGGAACTTGAGGTACAGATAGCGCTCCAAGAGAGCGGGGGTGGAGAGTTTGAAGTTATAGATGTGGATGTAATTCGAAAAATCCTTGTCGATCCACGAGGAGAGCAAGCTCACGTGAGACGCCTGCTCTTTGTCGAGCTGCTGCAGGAGAGCGGTGTTGCGCTTCAGGCAGTACAAGGCGATCTCTCTGTCTCTGTAGTTGGTAAAATCAAGGTTCAAGAAGGGTTTCTTGCCGGTGAGATAGGGCTTTGCCGCTTCCGAAATGGGATCTTGTGGGGTGGGGTCTTTTTTAAAGCACATAAGTGTTCCTCCTATTTTTTAGACTGTTTGAAAAGGTAAGCTGAGCACATCTCGCATAAGCCGACGTCGGGGGGATTTTGGTGTCCGCAGACGTCGCAGGTGACGCGAGTTTGTTGTGGTAGATCCATCTTGAAAGAGAGAGATCCCGCGTTCGCCGAAACTTGATCGGCAGGTGGTTTTTTCGGTATCAAGTCCATACGTTCCTCCTTTGTATATGGGAAATTATACCTTTATTATAAATATTGGGCTATCCTGTTGTCAAGACTGTATTTTCGAGATACCATCTCCCCGTAGAGAAAAGGCGGGGCGGCAGGTCCGAGATCGAGAAAAAATGAGAGTCGGACTATTGAAAAGCCCGACTTTTTATGTTATAATAAATAGGTCGCGTGTTTCGCGCGGCAATAACCCAGTAAGGAGCTATTATGAATATCACTTCCGACATCAAATACGTAGGCGTAAACGACCACAAGATCGATCTTTTCGAGGGACAGTACGACGTCCCGAACGGCATGGCGTACAATTCTTACGTGATCCTCGACTACAAGACTGTCGTCATGGACACGGTGGACGTGCGTTTCGGTCACGAGTGGCTGGATAATATCGCCGCGGCGACAGGGGGCAAGGCGCCCGACTATCTCGTCGTGCAGCACATGGAGCCCGATCACTCGGCGAATATCGACGTCTTCATGAAGACCTATCCCACGGCAACGATCGTCTCCTCCGAGAAGGCGTTCAAGATGATGAAGAATTTCTTCGGCAAGGAGTACGAGGACAGGCGCATCGTCGTCGGCGAGGGGAGCACCCTCCCGCTCGGCAAGCACGTCTTGACCTTCGTTACCGCTCCCATGGTGCACTGGCCCGAGGTCATCGTGACCTACGACGCCTATGATAAGGTGCTCTTCTCCGCTGACGGCTTCGGCAAGTTCGGCGCTCTCGACGTGGAGGAGGATTGGGCGTGCGAGGCTCGCCGCTACTACTTCGGCATCGTCGGCAAGTACGGCGCGCAGGTGCAGGCTCTTTTGAAAAAGGCGGCGGCTCTCGATATCCGGACGATCTGCCCCTTGCACGGACCCATTCTCAAGGAAAATCTCGGCTACTATCTCGGACTCTACAATACCTGGTCGTCCTACGAGGTGGAGAGCGAAGGGGTGATGATCGCCTATACCTCGGTGTACGGACACACCAAGGCGGCGGTGGAGCTGCTCGCGGCGAAACTGAAGGAGAAGGGCTGCCCGAAGGTGGTCGTCTCAGACCTCGCGCGCGAAGATATGGCGGAGGCTGTCGAGGACGCCTTCCGTTACGGCAAATTGGTGCTCGCCACCACGACCTATAACGCCGACATCTTCCCCTTTATGCGCACCTTTATCGAGCACTTGACCGAGCGCGGCTATAAGAACCGCACCATCGCCCTGATGGAGAACGGCAGTTGGGCGCCTCTCGCCGCGAAGGTGATGAAGGAGATGCTCGCAGGGAGCAAAAATCTCACCATTCTCGAGCCTGTTATCAAGATGACCTCCGCGATGAACGACGAGACCAAGGAGCAGATCGAGAAGATCTCGGACGAACTCTGTATGGACTACCTCGCGCGTCAGGACTCCACGGCGAATAAGAGCGACTTCAAGGCGCTCTTCAATATCGGCTACGGGCTCTACGTCGTGACCTCGAGCGACGGCAAGAAGGACAACGGACTCATCGTGAATACCGTCACGCAGGTCACCAATACCCCCAACCGCATCGCCGTCACGATCAATAAGCAAAACTACTCGCACCACGTCATCAAGCAGACGGGCAAGATGAATATCAACTGCCTGTCGGTGGACGCTCCCTTCTCCGTCTTTGAGTGCTTCGGCTTCCGCAGCGGCAGGACGGTGGACAAATTCGAGGGATGGGAAAAGATGCGCTCGGACAATGGACTGGTATTCCTGCCGAAGTATATCAATAGCTTCATGTCCCTGACCGTCGAGAGCTACGTCGACCTCGATACGCACGGCATGTTTATCTGCTCGGTCAGCGAAGCGCGCGTGATCAGCGATCTCGAGACCATGACCTATACCTATTATCAAAAGAACGTCAAGCCCAAGCCCGCGACCGAGGGCAAGAAGGGATACGTCTGCAAGGTGTGCGGCTACGTCTATGAGGGAGATACCCTGCCCGAAGACATCGTCTGCCCGCTCTGCAAGCACGGCGCGGCGGACTTTGAACCCATCAAGTAGGAGGGCGTATGAAAGCCTTGAAGGTGCGCTACGGCATCAGGCGCGATCCCACCGAGACGGACGAGCTCGTGGACGTGGACGTTACGAGCGGCGGCTTCCACTTCCATTTCCGCGAGTATGTGACGGATGAGAAGGGGAGGCAGGGGGCAAAGTTTGTTGCCGAAGGCTCATCGGGATACGATTTTCACTACAACGACGAGGAGTTTATCCTCTTCCCCGGCGACGTCTATCACGGCGGCTGGAGCTATGAGGAAGGTGACGGGCCCAGCGATTGGGATGAGGTCTTTGTCCCTTATACCGTTCAGCTCGTCGAAGTGGACGAATAGGGCGCCGGACAAAATAAACATTCGGCTTTTTGCCGAGAAATAAAAAAGGAGGTATCTATTATGAAATACGTTTGTGACGTTTGCGGATGGGAGTACGACGAGGCACTCGGCGATCCCGATAACGGTATCGCTCCCGGCACCAAGTTTGAGGATCTGCCGGAGGATTTTGTGTGTCCTATATGCGGCGTCGATAAA
>CAMOTC010000080.1 GCA_946625545.1 uncultured Clostridia bacterium
AGAGAAGTGTCTTTCAAAAGGCGATGAAAAAGCAATTATAGAATGGATCAAAAAACGCATCGAAAACGAAGGTTGATCCCTCACAAGCAACAAAAAACCGCACCCGATGGATGCGGTCTTTTTTCAGTTTGATTTGTCAGGACGGGAATTATTCGGCCTTTGCGTACACGCTGACCTGTTTCTTGTCCTTGCCCACTCTCTCGAAACGCACGACACCGTCGATCAATGCAAAGAGGGTATCGTCCTTGCCGCGGCCTACGTTGATGCCGGGATGGATCTTGGTGCCTCTCTGTCTGACGAGGATATTGCCGGCGAGCACAAACTGACCGTCGGAACGCTTGGTTCCGAGTCTCTGCGCCGCACTGTCTCTGCCGTTTCTCGAGCTACCTACGCCCTTTTTGTGAGCGAACAGTTGCAATTTGATAAACATATCACTTTACCTCCACTTCAATATACTCCGAATAGCCCTCACTGATATCCGTTACGCTCACGAGGAGCGTCTTGAGGATCACGTTGCAGTCATGCCTTTTTTCCTCGCCGAGATCACTCGGGAGCTCCAAAAGTAAACTGCCTTTCTCCTCATTCACACGGTACTTCGCCTTTACTCCCGCGACCTCTCTGATACCGAGCGCCGCTCCTTGGATGAGAGCCGAGATCGCAGCGCAGACGACGTCTTCACCGCGCTCTGCATATCCCGTGTGTCCGTTGGATTCTATTCGGACGAAATCTTCGCCTTGTTTATGAAATACGATCTTCGTCATTATTTGACGATGGACTTGATCTGTACTGTCGTAAACGGCTGTCTGTGACCTTGACGCTTGCGCTCGTTCTTCTTTGCCTTATACTTGAAAACGATGATCTTCTTGCCTTTGCCCTGCGCGAGCACTTCCGCCTCTGCGTAAGCACCTGCGACCGTGGGATTACCGGCGGACACACCGCTCTCATCGCTGAGCATGAGCACGTCAAACTTCACGGTATCGCCGACATTCGCCTCGAGCTTCTCGACGTCGAGCTTCATGCCGTTCTCCACCTTGTACTGTTTGCCACCTGTTGCGATAATTGCGTACATACTTTACCTCCTCTTACCAGTCTCGCTGAATGGGGTGGACGACTGTCTCTTAGGGACCCTTCTCATGCGGCTCAGGATATATGTTATCATCTATAAAGGGAGACTGTCAAACAAAATAATGCAGTCTATATAAAATAATAGTTATTATTTGCGAATATTACGAAAAACGCCCGATCAGAGCATCTTATACATCCTGTCCCTATCGTCAAAGAAAGCGAGAGCGCCGAGCGCGATAGCCTCGTCGGGATTCTTGGGAATCAGGACTCTGATCTTTAAGCGGTTATAGAGAAAGTCCGCTACGCCGTCCGCTGCCGCAAAACCGCCGCAAAAAGTAATGCCCGCATTATATACGTCGGGAATATACTTCTCGGGACACATCATCGAGACGCTCTCTATGACGGTGGCGAAAGAGGATAGAACGGAAGTCATCATAGGAGCGATCTCCCCCGAAGTGACCTCGACCTGATAGGGACTCTCGTCCACAAGATTCTTGCCCGAGACGTCGGCGGACATCATCTGTTCCGAGGTAAAGGAGCCGATCTTCACGCGCAATTGTTCCGCGCGTCCCATCGAGATCCCGAGACGATAATTCTCCGCGACATAAGCGCAGATCTTCTCATCCACGGCATTCCCGCACATCGTGACCGAGCACCCCGTGATGATACCCGAAGGGCCTACGATAGCGACGTCGGATACCGAGGCACCAAAAGTGGCGATCAGATTATAGTCGCTGGACAAGAGAGCGCTGACTGCGATGGGAGTCTCCATCAAGATCGGACTCTTCAAGCCGACTTCGCCGAGGAGATTTTCATAGTTTTTCCTCTCCACGACCGAAGTACCGCAAGCGATCGTCGCGATGACCTCGGGACGAGGAGTAAAGAGACCGCGTTTGGGGAGCGCTTTACGCAAAAAGTCCTTCAGCATCAAGATCGCGGCGTCATAGTCCTCGATCACACCGCCCTTGACGGGATGCACGAGGATAGCGAGAGGATCCCTGTCGCGATTACGCATATACCGCTTCGCATCCAGTCCCGAAGCGTAAAACTTGATCTTTCTGCCCTGATGCGCAATAGCTACGACGGAAGGCTCCTTAAAGATCACCCCCTTGCCACGCATGGCGATCACGGTCTGCGCGAAACCCATATCGATCACGATTTCATTAGTAAACATCTTTCACTCCCATTTTCTCGAGGATCACCCCGAGTTTCTCTGTCGGCAGTCCCATTATCGTATCGAAACTGCCCTTGTATCTACTGACGACCACGCCATCCTGTACGCCGTATGCGCCCGCCTTGTCGAGGGGACGATACTCATCGAGGTATCTCTCGATATCGCGATCCGAAAGTGCCCGAAACAGCACCTCCGCACGATCGTAAAAAAGGATCTCCCCTTCGTCCGTGCCGACATATACGCCGGTATATACCGAATGCCAATGTCCGGACAACTCCCGCAGCATACGCACGGCGTCCGCCCGATCCGTCGGCTTACCGTAGTACACCCCACGACGATAGACGAGAGTGTCGGAGGAGATCACGATCCTCCCTGCGGGAGAGATCGTCTCACCCTTTCTCTTCGCGAGTTCTATCACGCGGAGATGAGGACGAAGATATCTCGAATGTTCATCCGCACCCGATGCCGTCACGTCAAAGGAGGAAACCAACTTCGCGAGGAGCTCTCTCCTTCGCGGCGATGCGGAACACAGTAAGACTCGGTTCATAAATATATTATACTATAACCCCCGCCGCTTGTAAAGTAAAGACTTTACCGATCTATCTATAGGCTCATAGTCCCTTGAAAGTCCCTAAAACGTCCCATCTCGGAGACGCTGCGTAAGGCATAGAATCATCCACAAAAATCATACAATAGAAGCATGCGTTGGTATAAGCGTTCCGTAGTATTTGCGATAGGACTCTTTCTCGAGGTCATCATAGCCGTGATCTCCTGCGTATTGATCAAGGAAAATCACGAATGGCTCATGAGCCTCGCGCTCCCCTATTTCGCGCCGAGAGCCTTTCTCCTCTACGGCGTGATCATGGAGACACTCTATCTCTCCTCCGCGGCGTCACTCGCTCTCTATACTCTCGAGCCGCGCGATCTCATACGCGGGATCTCCTTGACAGCCCTCGAAGGGATCGCGGAAATCGTGACGCTCCTCTTTTTCTTCAGATTCACCTACGAGATCACATCCTTTTTCTTCGCAACTGCCACGATGGTGATCTCTATCGCAAATACCGTGATCTTTCTCGCGAAAAAGGACGCCGCAGGGATAGCGAGACTCCCTGCCCTCGCATCGACGATCTATCTTTGGACGGTAATTTATTGTATTTTGATGATAAATTTCGCTTGATTTCCTTCCCTTCTTTGACATATATGTCAAATCACTTGAAATACGCCCGAAAAAAATGTATAATCAATATATGTTACTCGCAATGGACGTTGGAAATACGAATATAAAGCTCGCCCTTTTTGACGGCGCAGATATGCGCTCCAGCTGGAGGATCTCAGCGACGATCACGCGTACGGCGGACGAGTTCGGCATCGCTTTTCGCGATATCTTCTCGGCGCACGGATACACTTTCGCCGACGTGGACGGCATCATTATCAGCTCTGTCGTGCCGACCTTAAACTACACGATCGAGCACGCCTGCACCTATTATATGAATATCAAACCCATCATGATCGACGCCTCGGTCAAGTCGGGGCTGAAGATAGGCTACGCCGTCCCGAAGACCCTCGGTGCGGATAGGATCGCCTCCTCTACGGCGGCATATCACCTATACGGCGCTCCTGCGATCGTCGTTGACATGGGTACGGCGACCACCTTTAACGCCATTTCACGCGATGGCGTCCTGCTCGGCGGAGCGATCGCTCCCGGTATGAAGACAAGCCTCGACGCCTTGGTCTCCAATGCGTCACAGCTCCCTCTCGTGGAGCTCTCCCTTCCCGACTCTCCGATCGGATCCAACACCATCACCAATATGCAGTCGGGCATCATCTACGGCTACCGCGGACTCGTGGAAAACGTAGTCAAAGAGATTAAGAAGGAGATCGGCTCCGACGCGAAAGTCGTCGCGACGGGCGGCTTAACGAGCGTGATACTTTCTGAAACAAACGACTTTATCGATCATTACGATCGTGCCCTGACCTTAAAGGGCTTGCAAATCATATACGAACTAAACAAATAGGAGGAAGCTATGAAAAAAGTAGGCATCGCCCTGCTCGGTCTGGGCGTCGTGGGAAGCGGCACCTATCGCATCCTGCAGAGCAAAAAGGAGAATATCAAACGCGACTACGGCGTCGATCTCGAAGTCAAGCAGATCCTTGAAAAGGATCTCTCCAAGGCAGAAGCGCTCGGCATAGACCTCGGGATCGTTTCTTGCGACATACAGAACGTCATAAAAGACGACAGCATCTCCGTCGTCGCAGAGTTCTTCGGCGGGATCGAACCAGCAAGAACCTTCCTCATCGCCTGCTTAAAAGCGGGAAAGAGCGTGGTCACGTCCAATAAAGAGCTCTTCTCCAAGCATTGGCCCGAGCTCGAGAGCGCGGCAAAAGAGACCGGCGCGGGGATCTATTTCGAGGCTTCCTGCGGTGGCGGCGTGCCCATCATTCGCGCCCTGCACGAGAGCTGTCAGGGAAATGACATCCTCGAGATCAAAGGCATCGTGAACGGTACGACCAACTACATCCTCTCCAATATGAGCGAGAAAGGGAGCGACTACGGCGACACCTTGAAAGAGGCACAGCGCCTTGGCTACGCGGAGGCAAATCCTTCCGCCGACGTGGATGGCTACGACAGCACCTATAAGCTCTCCATCCTCTCTTCCCTCTCCTTCCGCAAGCGCGTCCCCTATACGGCGATCTATCGCGAGGGGATCAGCGGCGTGACCAAGGAGGATATCAAGTTCGGTAAAGAATTCGGCTTGACCGTCAAACTCCTCGCGATCAGCAAGAACGTCGGCGGTAAGATCGAGGCTCACGTCTATCCCGCCTTCATACCCGACGATCATCCTCTGGCGAAAGTCTCGGGAGCATTCAACGGCATCTACGTCGTAGGTGACAATGTCGGCGAGCTGATGTTCTACGGCAAGGGAGCAGGCGATCTCCCGACGGGCAGTGCGATCGTCTCGGATATCGTTTACGCCGCGACGCACGACACCCACAAGCGCTATCCCTTTATCCTCGAAGAGGAAGCCAACGACTTTAACAACGACTTTGAAAGCGGATACTTCATCCGCCTCGTTGCGAAGGATCGCACCGGTGTGCTCTCCGAGATCACAGGCATCCTCGGCAAAGCGGGGATCAGCATCGACTCGATGGTGCAAAAGGCAGGATCTCACGGCACGGCGACCATCGTGCTCATAACACAAAAGACCACCGAGCTGACCTTCAAGAAAGCGCTCGACGCCCTGAAGCAAGCCGCCTGCATCGACGAAGTATCCAACGTGATCCGCGTAGAAAAATAATAAAAAAACAAACAAAAAGTCCGCCGCAAGTCGATCGCGACGGACTTTTTTATATCGGACGCATCAAGCCTGATCGTCGTCCTTTTTCTTTTTCTTCCCTTCGGGGTCGTTCTCGTCGATATCATCCTCGAGAGAGAATCCACCCCCTCTCGACACGACGAGTTCGTCGTCGCCTGCTCCGCTATTCGGCGCAGAGGGCGGGATGACGACGGCGTTATCAGAGATCGCGCTATCGGAGAGGAGAGAATCTCCGTTATCGGTGCCGGACTCCTCGTTAAAGAGATCCTCCGTAAAGGAACGTGTGGGCGCATAAACGGCGCTCTTATCCCCCTTCGGCTTAAATCCTTTCGGCATAAAGCCCTTGGGAGCATTTGCGTCATCGGCTTT
>CAMOTC010000081.1 GCA_946625545.1 uncultured Clostridia bacterium
TCCTTGCTCTTGATCTGCGTGTCCCAGCAGTAGACCTTATGGGTGCGCTTGTCGTAGAACATATTCAGCTGTTTGCCAAAGATACCCATATCGCAGACGACGGCGAGCAAGACGCCGTTCTTGAGGTGCACCTCGGTGGCTTCCCACAGAGTGAGCTTGAACTTTCTGAGGAAGTCAGGCGCCTTCGTCGGCTTCTTTGCACGAAGGAGCTCCATCGTCTCGAACTCTTTGTCAAAAGTACCGAAAACGACCTTTCCGTTCTCATCCACGAGGTCCTTCGGGGTGGGGACCGATCTGCGCTTTTCCGATATAAATTTGCTGTATTCGCCCATAGTATTCTCCTTTATATAGGGATTTGTAAGTACATTATATCATATTTTTCGCGAGTATTTCAAGGGGGGTCTCTCGAAAAAATGGGCAAAAAACGCGGTTTTCTCGGCGTTTCTTGTCCATCTCATCCGTTATTTACGCTAAAGGTGATCTACTTGCGATTCGTCTTGCCTACCTGAACAGGTTCCTTATTATTCTCGGGAAGAGGAGCCATCTCCGCCTCGATCTTATTATCACGGATGAGGGCAACGACGGGGAGCGCGATGGAGAGGATGGCAAAGAGTGCGGGCAGGATCGCCTGCGACTGCACCGAACAGGCGGGATTATCATTGCAATAGGTCGTCAGAATGCCCGAATCGCCTATAGATACACCTATCACATGGCAGGCGATAAAGAGCCCTGCCTCGGCGAGCGCGAAGATAATGGAGAGGATATTGAAGACACCCTGTTTATTAGTGATCAAGCCAAACAAGGCAATGACGCCGTGCACGATCAAGACGAAGAGAACGATCACGCTGACCACCGAGAGCCGCTCCACATAGGCTTTCGCATGGTAGTTGAAGACGGCGATGTCGCCGTAGGTCTCTTGATCAATGCTCTTGTAGCCGTCCGAGAGCGCCGCCGAAGCGCAGTTGAAGCCGCTGATCTCCACCTCGTTACCGGAAATATCGGTGTTGTAGATCGCCGCCCACTCCGTCAGCATCATCAAAAGCAGAATACCGACCATCAGAAGGGACGCCAACGTGAACAAGCGCAGGATCTTTCGCTTGGACGCGATCTCACCGCTGCGGTCTATCGGAGCGGGTCCCTTAGTAGTTCTGCGTTGTATATTATTCCTTTTTGCCATAATTCTCTCCTTTTTTATTATATCAACTACACTGTCCGCAGTTGCACCCGGAGGCGGAACCGGAACAGATATAGATCACAAACCCGATCGCGGCGAGCATCACGATGACCATCACGCCGAGGAAGATAAATATCCCGACGTCGGACTTCTTCTTTCCGCTACCCTGCTCAGGACGCTCGGCGCCTCTCTCATCGCTCTCGCCGATGGGCTCTTCTATATTGAACGATTCGTCACGTTCGTCTTGTCTCTCGCCTTAGTACATAGATTCAACTCATGCCGTTACATAATAATTCAAATTTGAATAATCCTCGATCACCTTCAGCGAGCTGACTTTAAATCGACAAAAAGGCACAAACTCCACTCGATCGTAGTTCACGGTATCCCCGTCGTAACCATAGATGCGGATGTTCTCGATCTCCTCGCTCGCGAGAGAGCCTTCAAGGTGGATCCATGTCTTCTCCACGGTGTCCGCGCTCTGATTTCTCGGCTCGGGGATCGCCCCTTCGTAGTCAAGGATAAAGCCGATGACGCTGTCCTTACCGCACTTACAACCGTAACCTGCGGAGCATTTCCTTACCCCGCAAAGATACTCTTTCCCCTCCACGTCGACCAAACGATAGGTAAAGCAATCAAAGGCGATGACCTTCCCGAGGTAGTCCTCGGGATACATCTGAATGGTCGTCATTCCATAGAAGAACGTCTGCTCGGTGAGGTCGATCCTGTCACTTTCCCCGCCGCAGGAAGCGAGGGAGAAAAGGAGCAAGATCACGAGCGCTATGCACAATACCTTTTTCATACTCTCACCCTATCCTTGATAAACCCGACGAGGTAAAAGAGCAGGAACGCCACCGCCTGCACCACGACGATGGTGGGACCGACGGGGACGCCCTGCGGCAGTCCGATCGCAAGGAATAGTCCCACGAGCGCGGTCACGACCGAGATCCCCGTCGCACAGATCGTGACGGAGAGAAAGCTCTTGCACACGCGCATCGCTGCGAGCGCGGGGAAGATGATCAGCGCCGAGATCAGGAGTGACCCGACGAGATTCATTGCGAGCACGATGACGACGGCGACGATGACGGCGATGATCATATTATACAGTTCGGTCTTTACCCCCGTTGCCTTGGCGAAGTTTTCGTCAAAGGTCACGGCAAAGATGCGGTTGTAGAAGATCACAAAGACGAGGACGGTCACGACCGAAAGCCCCGCGCACACCCATACCTCGAGGGTGGACAGGGTCAAGATGGAGACCGAACCGAAGAGCGTCCCGCATACGTCGGCGGAGACGTTCGCCGAGGTCGGGAAGATGTTCATCAACAAGTAACCGAAAGCGAGCGCAAAGACAGAGATCAAGGCGACCGACGCGTCCCCTTTGAGACGGGCGTTCTGCCCCGTCCTCAAGAGAAGGATCGCCGAGACCACCGTCACCGGCATCACGATGAGCATTTGATTGGTGAGACCCACGACCGCTGCGACAGCCATCGCGCCGAATGCAACGTGGGACAAGCCGTCACCGATAAAGGAGAAGCGCTTTAAGACCAGCGTCACCCCGAGGAGCGAGGAGCACAGCGCGATCAAGACGCCCACGATCAAGGCATAGCGCACGAAAGGAAAGAGCAAAAACTCACCTATTCTCTGGAAAAATACCGTCATTCTTCCCCCTCCTTCGCCGACTTGTACTCGGTGACGTACTCTCTCCCCCTCTCGGTAGTGAGATATTCCTCCACCTTCCCGAAGAAGGGGGTTTTGCCGATATGCAGGATCTTATTTGCGTAGCGCACAGCCGCCTGCACGTCGTGCGAAATCATGATGATGGTCACCCCTTCTCGGTGCAGTCCCGCGATGATCTCGTACATCTCCGCCGTGACGACGGGATCGAGACCCGAGACAGGCTCGTCGAGGAGCAGGATCCTTTCGGTGGCGCAGAGGGCGCGCGCAAGGAGTACGCGCTGCTGCTGTCCCCCCGAGAGTTCGCGGTAGGAACGTGTGCGAAGGGGGGAGATCCCCAGCCTCTCGATATTCGCCGCCGCCCGCGCCTTGTCCTCCTTCGTATAAAAGGGAAAGAATTTCCTTTTTGCCAAACAACCCGAGAGCACCACCTCCCACACCGAAGCGGGAAAGTCCTTTTGCACTGCCGATTGCTGAGGCAGATAGCCGATCTCGTATTTGCGGAGACCCTCCCCGAATGCGACCTCTCCCTTGAGGGGCTTCAATAGCCCGAGGATGGTCTTCATGAGGGTAGACTTGCCTGAGCCGTTCTCCCCCACGATCGCGAGATAGTCTCCCTGCTCGACGGAGAAGGAGAGACCCTCGAGGATCGCTCCGTTTTCGTAGCCGATGGTGAGATCATCACATAGTAACTGTGCCATACATTCTCCTTTTGCGCTTTTTATGCCGCAAGCGCCGCGCGGAGCACCTCGAGATTATTTGTCATCACCGCGAGGTAGGTGCGACCTGCGGCATACTCCTTCTTTGTCGCCGACTGCAGAGAGTCGAGGACCTTGATCTCCTGATTCTTGCGGTCGGAGCCGTTTTTGATAGATTGGGCGATCTCGGGAGAGGAATTTTCGATCTTCAGGATCACCTTGATGGAAAGCTCGTTCGCCTTGCTGATCAGGAAATTCATCGTATCAAAACTCGCATCCGTCTCGGCGGAACACCCGACGAAAGCGGCGTAATAATCCAAACCGTAGTCCTCCACGAGATAGCGGAAGGGAAAGCGGTCGCCGAAAAGCAGGGTATCGCGGGGAGACGCCGCCACGACGTCGGCATAGTCCTCATCCAGTGAGGCGAGCTTTGCGATATACGCCTCGGCATTCGCCGTATAGATCTCCGCATTCTCGCTTTCTCTGAGAGAGAGCTCTTTCGCGATCTCGGAAACGTAGAAGCAGGCGTTCTTTAAGGAGAGCCACACGTGCTCATCGTACTCGACGTCCTCCTCTTCCTCCTCCGCTTCTGCATGATCGTGATCCATGCCTTCCTTGATCTCCTCGACTTGCGCCCTGTCACCGAGCATAGAAAGGAGAGCCATCTCGCGCCTGTCCTTGGTCGAGTCGATGCTCAGCGCGTCCTCCACCCATTTATCCGATTCGCCGCCGACGTAGATGAAAAGGTCTGCCTGCGCCACGCTGATAAGATCCTCTGTGGCGGGTTGATAGCTGTGCATATCGGCACTGCTGTCGAGGAGAAGAGTGACGTTGACCTCCTCCGCCCTGTCCCCGAGGACCTGCATCACCCAATCGTAGATCGGAAAGATCGTAACGACCACTTTGAGTTTGCCGTCGTCCGCGATCGTACAGCTCGTCAAGATCGAGAGAGACAGCGTGAGCACGATCGTCAGAACCAATAGTATGCAAATAATTTTTTTCATATTTTACCTCCGTTAATAAAAGTGCGTTTTGCGCTGCTTGCGCTCTGAAAAGTCCCTACGCACGGAGGCTCACGACGTCAGTTTCACCCTGAGGTCGATCAAGGTCGTATCATCTGCTTCCCGAGTCGCGGGAGAGATCGTGGAATAAATGAGAGAATAGGATATGCGCGTGAAAACGAGAATGATCGTGAAAAGGAAAGCTCGCGAGAGCACCGCGATGATCTTACAGATCGGGCAATCTCCCTCCCCCTCGCAGTCGTGCACGCTCTCTATGGCGACGTAGCCGAAGGAGAGACAGAGGAGAAGGATCAAGAGGAAAATCAGCGCGCGTCTCATTTATCCCCTCCTTGATTGCAGTCACGGCACACGCCGAAAAGCATACATTCCCCACGATTCAGAGAGAAGCCGTCCTCGGCGGCGAGAGCGCGCTCAAAACGGAGCGCCGCCCCTGCCGAGACGTGCTCGGTCTTGCCACACAGCACGCAGGAGATATGGATCTTTCCCTCGCAGGAATGACTCCCCGCATAGCGAAAGCCGAAGGAACGATCCCCCGTCTGCCCGACGCGAATGACCTTTCCTTCGCGCTCGAGATCGGCGAGATTACGATACACCGCGCTCTTGCTGACAGAGGGAGAGAGTGCCGCGGCGATCTCCGCTGCGGTCACGCAGGCATCCTTCCTGCTCTCGAGATAGTCGAGAATGCTCTTTCTCTGTTCGGTGCGATATCTCATATCTCCTCCGATTTGCGACTCATTCGCAAATCATTATATCACCATATAATAGTGTCGTCAACGAAATCGGTTTTTTTAAGGGGGGTTTTTTGAGGGAAAAAGGAGAAGAATCCATTCCTTCCTTGCAAAGCGGCGAGGGAAAAGCTATAATAGCAGTATGAAATACGCCTTTTTCGGAGCGGACACTCCCGCCGTCAAGCCCATCGATCCCGCCTTTACGGGGGTGCGCGATCAGCGCCACCTCTACGACCTGCTCTCAAGCGTTTGGTGCGAGTACACTTGCGCGCCCCGTCTGCGACCCGAGTGGTCGGAGAATAATCCGACGCTCGGACAATGCTCGATCACGGCATTTCTCGTGCAGGACATTTTCGGCGGCGACGTGTATGGGATACCCCTCGAGGGAGGCGGATATCACTGCTACAACGCCGTCGGCGACGTGGTCTTTGACCTCACGAGCGAGCAGTTCGGAGGGAAGCCTCTGACCTTCTCTCGAGAAAATCCGCAGTCGCGCGAAACTCACTTTGCAGACAAGGAAAAGTACGAGCGGTATCGTTATCTCCGAGAACATATCCTCAC
>CAMOTC010000082.1 GCA_946625545.1 uncultured Clostridia bacterium
ATGACGGTAGATGACGCCTTCCGAAAACTCGCGCGTTCCCCCTTTCGTTCGCGCTTTCATCTCGGAGAAAAGGAGAGAGCATACGTCCGCAAGGTCGGACTCTCCACCCTGCGCGAGCATGCTATGGAGTTTATCTCGACGAGGCTCGCGCCCGCCACTATCCCGAATGACGGCAAGCAAACGCCCATGCGCGGACACCCCGTCTTTATCGCGCAACACGCGACCGCCTGCTGCTGTCGCGGCTGTATGAATAAGTGGTATCACGTCCCGAAATATGTCCCTCTCACTTCTCGGCAACAGGAGAAAGTCGCGGATCTCTTGATCGCCTGGATCGAGCGAGAGATGGCGGCAGAATAGCCAACCTTCTCTATCTCCGCTGATTCGAGCTAAAAGTACCCTCTTCGGCTTGACTATAGAAAAGTATTCTTATATAATGATATGGTCAAAGAATAAAGGAGACTACTATGAAAAAAGTCTTGATCATTACACTCATCTGCATTCTCGCCGCTTGCCTCGTGATCCTCCCCGCTTGCTCTAAGGAAAACGGCACGGCTGAGCCTTCCGATTACGATAGCGAGGCTACGACTCCCGCCGAATACTTCTATTTCAGTGAACTCGGCGACGGCACGATGCAAGTATCGGGAAATGGAAGTGATCTCCCTGCAAACGTCGTGATCCCCTCCATCTATGAGGGAAAGCAGGTCACCGTGATACAGGATCACGCCTTCAAAGGTTACAAGACCATCACTTCGGTCGTCCTCCCCGCATCCATCACGCAGATCAGCCTCTCCGCCTTCTACGACTGCGATGCGCTGACCGAGATTTCCATCCCGAAGAGCGTCACGACCATTCAATATATCGCCTTCTACGGCTGCCACCACTTGAAGAACATCAACTACGCCGGCACGATCAGCGAATGGAAAGCGATCTCCAAGGATGGCGCCTTCTACTCCGATCCCATCGTGCACTGCACCGACGGCGACTACGAAGAATAAGCCTAACATAATATACGAAAGCACGGCGATCCACCGCCGTGCTTTTTTCTTATAAAAAACCCCGCCCGAGTGAAGTGCATCTCACCTCTCGAACGGGGTTTTTTATTTGGTTGAAAACTATGCCACAAAGAGCAACGATACTCTCATCGCTTTCTTCACCGCCATATCATCGTACGCGGCGGCATCCAGCCAAACTGCGACCATACACTCGACCTCCCCTTGCGACGAGACGCTCCCGAGCGAGACCTCTCGGACGGAGCGCCCCATCGAGATCGTATTCACGCTCGCACCACTCGTGATCGTGCCATAAGCAACGTTATCCTCTGCGGGAGTAGGAGCCAAGACCCCTTGCAATGTAAAGTTACCGCTATTATCCTTCTTGAATATCCCTACGCGAAGAGTGGAAAGCGCGCTCTCGCCGCCCGATTCGCATTCAAACGCGGCTTGAACCCTTAGATTCGAGACTTGACTGCCTTGAGACAGATTGGATAGCAAGAAGGAGGTCTTCTCCTCCCTATCGAAGATATAGGGCGAGAGGCTCTCGGGATCGCGGAAGATAAGTTCCCCATTTACGGGATAGCAGTACACCTTCTGATAAACGATCTCTCCGAAAGACGTTCCCACCGAGGAATTGCTCGGGATCAATGCGTTCAAACCATTCAGCCCGACAGAAGAGGAAAGGGAGGTGTCAAGCGTCTCTCTATCCCATGAGATCGCGAGCGGAGAGGACTCCGACACCGTCGCAGAAAGGGTGAACCCCGTCTCTACGACAGAGCCCCCATTCGCCTCATCGTCATTCTGCGAAGCCGGATCGGCATCTGTGCCGCCCGAGGCGCCCGGGTCATCGCTCAACGTATCCTTATCGGAAGGAATGACTGCATTCTGCGCGCCATTCGTCTCACGCGAAAGCTCATCGCACGCGGCGAATATCGTCGCAGCGAACACGATCAACGTCAAAACCACTATCAAAAATAAATGACGTCTTTTCATTTCATTCTCCTTTTTGATAAGAAGGATAAAAGACTCCTTCTCTGTACGCGAAATATTGTATCATATGTCTTCGGATTTGTCAAACGCGCGCACGCGCGCGCATATTCTGGAGCTATCAAACGAGATTTTCAGGTCACTTCCATCCAAAGAGGTCATTTGGGGTGACGTCAAACTTTTCGCTGAGAAACACGATCTTGGCGTAGTCGAGCTCGATCCTGCCCGTCTCATACTTCGAATAGTCGGGCTGATACTTCCCGAGCATCGCGGCGACTTGCTTCCGCGTGAACACCTTTGTCTTGCGCGCCTGTTTCCGATTTTTCTTACGATTTTCGCTATTTCAACATCTTCACCTCATCCGAATAATCAGCTCTCATGACAGCAGCATACGCACATTTCGAAAAGAGTATCGACTCCGGACAAATAAAAATGCCGACCGCATGAATGCCATGCGGTCGGCAAATATCTCATCTGTTACGCCTTTTCTATGACGTATCCCTCTTTCGTATCCTTTATCGCATATCCCTTCTCAAGGATAGCCGCGCGGAGGCGATCGGCTTCCGCCCAGTTCTTCTCTTTCTTGGCGGCGAAGCGGGCTCTAGCAAGGGCGGCGACGTCATCGGGTACGTCGATCTTTTCGGGCGCAGGCGCGGTGACCTTGTCGAGGGAGAGGCCCAGCACCTTGTCGAAGTCGAGGGCGAGCTTGTAGACGTCCTTACTCTTCGGGAGTTTGACCGCGTCCCACAGGACGCCTAAGGCGTAGGGGATATTCATATCGTCTTCGACGGCACCCTTGAACTTCTTCGAGAGATCCTCGATGATAGCGGGATCGGTCGCCGCGGGGCTCACCTTATGCGCGTAGAGGGCGTTTCTGAGGCGCTCGTAAGAGGTATGCGCCGCATCCATCCCCTCAAAGGTGAAGTTCAACTTTTTTCTGTAATGGGCGTTCAAGCAGAAATAGCGGAAGTCAAGGGGGAGATATCCCTTCTTCTCGAGGTCGGAGACGGTATAGACGTTGCCGAGACTCTTGCTCATCTTGCCGCCGTCCACCATCATAAACTCGCCGTGCATCCAGTAGTTGACCGTCTTTTTGCCTGCGAGCGCCTCGTTCTGCGCGATCTCGTTCTCGTGGTGCACGGGGACGGCGTCGATACCGCCCGTATGCAGGTCAAAGACCTCTCCGAGATACTTCTTGCTCATCGCGCTGCACTCGATATGCCAACCGGGGAAACCCATACCCCACGGGCTCTCCCACTGCATGATATGATTTTTATCCGCCTTTTTCCAAAGGGCGAAATCTGCGGGGTGACGCTTTTCGCTATTCTCCTCGATGCGGGCGCCCGCTTCCTTCTCGTCCACGGTCTGACCCGAGAGCTTGCCGTAGCCGGGGAACTTGGAGATATCGAAGTAGATACCGTCCGAGATCTCGTAGGCATAGCCCTTTTCGAGGAGTCCCTTGACAAACTCGATCATCTCGGGGATATGTTCGGTCGCCTTCGCGATGATCTCGGGGCGTCCGACGTTCAGCGCGTCGATATCCTTAAAGAACGCCTCGGTATAGAAAGCCGCGATCTCCCAAGGAGTCTTGCCCTCTTTTCTCGCCGCTTTCTGCATCTTGTCTTCGCCATCGTCTCCGTCCGAGAGGAGGTGTCCGACGTCGGTGATATTCATCACGCCCTTGACCTTATAGCCGCAGTAGCGGAGCGATCTCCTGAGGAGGTCCATAAAGATATAGGTGCGCATATTGCCGATATGGGCATAGCTGTACACCGTGGGGCCACAGGAATACATCCTGACGAGGTTGCCCTGCAAGGGGGTAAATTCTTCCTTTTCGCGATCTAACGTATTATATACTTTCATACTTCTCCGTTGCCGTCCGTTTTGTCGCCCTTTTCCGCCTTTTCGATATCAAGGCTGATGGCGCCGTCCGTATCGTCAAACTCGCACGCGGTGATGCCGAGCTTGCTTTCCAATTCTTCTATGCGACGATTGAGCCGCTTAAACTCCGCGAGGATGGGGTCGGGGAGCTTGATCTGATCCATATCCGCGATGCGGACGTCTCCCTGCTTGACCACGCGTCCCGGCACCCCCACCACGGTGGAGTTGGGCGGTACTTCCTTCAAGACGACGCTATTCGCGCCGATCTTGCTGTCGTGCCCGACGGTAAAGGGACCGAGGACCTTCGCACCCGAGGAGATCATCACCCTATCCTGGATCGTGGGGTGACGCTTTCCTTTATCCTTGCCGCTGCCGCCGAGGGTGACGCCCTGATAGAGCACGACGTCGTCTCCGATCTCCGCAGTCTCACCGATCACGACTCCTACGCCGTGGTCGATAAAGAGGCGCCTGCCGATCTTTGCGGCGGGATGGATCTCGATGCCGGTCTTTTTCTTCGCACGCTGAGAGATCCAGCGAGCGATAAACTTAAAGCCGTGCTCGTAGAACCAATGCGCGCGACGGTACATCCTGAGAGCGATGATGCCCGAGTAGGTGAAATACACCTCCCAAAAGCTCCTCGCCGCGGGATCCTTGTCGAGGACGTTCATGATGTCCTCTCTCGTTCTCTTACTCACAAAGCACATTTTCTCTTTCCTTTACTCCAAGACAGCCTTGATCCTTCTGACGCCCGCCGAAGAGCTCTGCTCTTTCACGATGCGGAACTTACCGAGCTCGCCGGTATTTTTCGCGTGCGGGCCGCCGCAGATCTCGGTGCTGTAATCTCCTATTTGATATACCTTGACGATCTCGCCGTACTTGCTGTCAAATACGCCGATCGCGCCGCTCTTCTTCGCCTCCGCCACAGTCATCTCGCGGCAGACGACATCCACCTTCGCCGCGATGGCGCCATTCACGAATTCCTCGATCTTCTTGATCTCCTCGGGAGTCAAGGGACGGTCGAGGTTAAAGTCGAAACGGAGACGCTCTGCGGTGATATTGCTGCCTTTTTGGCGGATATTCTCATCTACTATAGTACGCAGAGCGGCATTCATAAGGTGCGTCGCGGTGTGCAGTCTCGTGACCTCGACGGTATTATCCTGCAAGCCGCCCTTGAAGCGCTGTTCCGCGCCTGCGTGCGACTTCTGCTGGTGCTCCTCGAAAGCCTTGTGATAGCCCTCGACGTCCACCTCGTAGCCGATCTCCTTCGCGAGCTCCACCGTCATCTCGATGGGGAAGCCGTAAGTATCGTAGAGCTTGAAAGCCGTCTTGCCCGACAGTCTCTTTACGGGGAGATAGGAGATGACCTTTTCAAACTCCTTGAGTCCCTGCTGAAGGACGGCGGAGAAACGCGCGACCTCCTTCTCGAGCTCGGTGACGATCTTTTCCGCATTCTCATTGATCTCGGGATAGATATCCTTGTACTGGTCGATATACACCTTCGCGACCTCGGTCAGCGCACCTTCCTTGAGGTCGATGACTCTCCCGAAACGCACGGCGCGACGGATCAAGCGGCGCAGGACGTAGCCCTGATCCACGTTGGAGGGGGTGACGCCTTTTTGATCGCCGAGGAGCATCGTGGAGGTGCGGATATGGTCGGCGATGATACGCATCGCTTTGGTGACCTCATCGCTCTCGCCGTACTTTTTATCCGAGAGCTCCTCGATCTTTGCGATGGCGTTCTTCAAAAGATCGGTCTCATACACCGACTTGTAACCGTTCAGGATGCAGAGGGTGCGCTCGAGACCCATACCGGTATCCACGTTCTTCTGCGCGAGGGGAGCGAAACTGCCGTCCGCCTGCTTATTGTACTGCATAAAGACGTCGTTCCAGATCTCGATAT
>CAMOTC010000083.1 GCA_946625545.1 uncultured Clostridia bacterium
GCACCGCCGAGGATCGCCACGAAGGGACGAGCGGGATGCTCCAAGGTATCCGCCATCACGGAGAGCTCCTTCTCGATGAGGAAGCCGCAGACAGCGGTCTTGACAAAGCCGTACTCCACGATCGCCGCGGTGGTGGCGTGAGAGCGGTGCGCGGTGCCGAAAGCGTCGTTTACGTAAACGTCGCAGTAAGAGGCGAGTTTCTTGCAGAGAGCCTCGTCTCTCTTCTCCTCGCCCTTATCGAAACGGGTGTTTTCGAGGAGGATGACCTCGCCGTCCTTGATCTCGGCTACGAGCTTATCGGAGCAGGGTCCGACAAAGTCCTCGCTCATCTTCACTTCCTGTCCGAGCTTCTTGGAGAGAGCCACGGCAACGGGCTTCAAAGAGAACTTGGTGCGGTCCTTCGCCGCCTTTGCCATCATCTCGGCCTCGGCAGCGGCGCGCTCGGACTCGGGGAGAGCCTCCAGCTTCGCCTTCTCCTTCTTATTCAAGCCCCAACCCTCGGAGAGGACGTTGTGCGGCTTGCCCATATGGGAGCAGAGGATGACCTTCGCACCCTGATCCACGAGATACTTGATCGTGGGGAGCGCGCCGTTGATACGGTTCTCGTCGGTGATCACGCCGTCCTTCATCGGGACGTTGAAGTCCACGCGAACGAGACACCTCTTGCCTTTTACGTCAATGTCTTTTACGGTAAGTTTATCCATAGAAACACCTCATAAAGATTTATTTTCCTTTATTATACGCTCTCACGCGCGCGCTTGTAAAATAATTTCGGGCATTTTGTCTCCGCGAAAGGCGCGATGGAAATAAAAAAAGTGACGATTTCTCGCCACAAAGCCGTGGTAAGGCACATTTTTCAGGAAAAGTACTCATCTACTATGGCAAATAGCTCCTCGTAGTTCGTCGCGTGGTGGACGCGATCGCGGATCTCCTTCGCGATGCCCGCCTTGCCCGACGCGTACGCCGAGACGTGATGCTTCATCAGATTCACGACGATCCTCTCGGGATATTCGCGCTTCAAGTAGTCGATCTGGAGGAGGATGTTTTCCCGCTCGGTGCGATGGACGCTTTTGCCGAGAATATCCGCAAAAATCCTGTAGTTTCCGAGTGCGCCCCTACCGATCATCACGCCGTCCGCCTCGGTCTCCTTTATCATTATATCATACTCTCGGACAGAACGCACGTCGCCATTTGCGATAAAGGGGATATTGACGCTGTCCCTGACTGCGCGGATCGCCCGCTTGTCCACCACGCCCGAGTACATTTGCTCGCGGTATCTGCCGTGCACGGTAACCATCGAGGCACCTGCCCTCTCCACCTCTTTCGCGACCTTATCCGCGACGAAATCGCCCATCTCAAAGCCGAGACGCATCTTGACCGTGACGGGACGATGCGACCCCGAAACCGCCGCCGCAACGAGCTCTCCCGCGAGGACGGGATCCTTCAGGAGGGCACTCCCCTCTCCGTTCTTTACGATCTTCGGGGCGGGACAACCCATATTGATATCCACGATGTCGATCCCCTCGGGCAGCAGTCCCACCGCACGGTGCAGGATCTCGGGCTCGTGAGCGAATAGTTGCGCCGCGAAAGGCGTCTCGATCTCGGTCTTGTCGAGGAGCTTCTCAGTCTCCTTATTCTCGTAGATCAATCCCTTTGCGCTGACCATCTCGGAGACGGTGAGCCCCGCTCCGTACAAGCGCGCAAGATAGCGCGCGCCGAGGTCGGAGTAGCCCGCCATCGGAGCGAAAAGCGCAGGAGACGAGAGCTCGATATTGCCGATCTTCAAGGGACTATTCCTCACGTTTTACCTCTTGATAGATGCTCTCGAGGACGTCGAGTCCCGCGGTCTTTATGTCGATCCCACGCTCCGCCGCAATGCGTTCTACGGCGCTGAAACGACGGATAAATTTTCCGTTCGCACGCATCAAAGCCATCTCGGGATCCACCTTGCGCTTCCTGAGGGTATTGATCGCCGCAAAGAGGAGATCGCCCCCCTCTTCCTCCGCGTGGGCGGCGTCCGCTTCGAGAAACTCCCGTCTCTCCTCCTCGATCTTTCGGGAGGCTTCCTCCGCCGTGGCGAAATCAAAGCCCACCTGCGCGGCGTATTTCTGCACCTTATAGGCGCGCATCGACTGCGGCAGAGTATCCGCGACGTGGGTCATCTTTTCGGTGATCGTCTTTTGTTTTTTCTCCGCCATCTTTGCCTTTTCCCAGGCGGCGAGCGCCTCTTCGGCATTATTTGCCTTGACCGAGCCGAAGACGTGCGGATGGCGGAAGATCAGCTTCGCGCAGAGATCGCTCACAACGTCCGCAACGTCGTACTCTCCGTTCCCCTCCGCGATGACGGCGTGAAAGGCGCCCTGAAGCAGGACGTCCCCCGTCTCCTCGCGCATATTTTCGAGATCATGATTATTGATCGCCTCGACGAGTTCGTAAGCCTCCTCCACCGCATTGGAGCGGATGCTCTCGTGGGTCTGCGCCTTGTCCCATTCGCAGCCGTCCTCGTCGCGCAGGCGATGAATGATATAGATGAGATCATAGAAGCCGAAACGCTTCTTATCGAGAAAGTCCTCCGCGGGGAAATAAAGAGTCCCCTCCGCACTCTCCACTTCGGAGAGAGAACGAGTCGCCCCGCATAAAACACAGGGCGCGTCACCGAGGATATGTAAGATCTTCGCCTTGACCGCGGCGAAGTTCGAGGCGTCCACCCCCGTGACCTCGAGCGCGGCGCCATCGGGGACGGAGAAAGCTCTCCGCCCGAGAAGGGACTCCGCCGAAAGAGTATATCGATCCATAGATTATCTCCCTATTTTGGTAGTCAGCGACGATAAGGGCATCGCCTCGAGCTCCCCGCGTGAAAAGACCTTCAAGCGGAGCACCGCGACGAAA
Source organism: uncultured Clostridia bacterium (assembly GCA_946625545.1). Taxonomy (GTDB): domain Bacteria; phylum Bacillota; class Clostridia; order Christensenellales; family CAG-1252; genus CAG-1252. Next base: position 2,890 of record CAMOTC010000083.1, read on the forward strand.
TACACCGTCACGCCGATCGCGCCTGACAGGATCACGCTGAGGAGCGCATTCCCGACGAGCAGTACCGGCGCCAAGATCGCCACTACCATTATACCACCCGAAACGGTGATCAGCGCAAGGGTTTTCACGGCGTTTGCGCTTTTGCCCGTGTACTGCCACCACTTGAAGAGGGTCAAGAGGGTGGAGAGCGCGTAAGCGACGAGGGTGGAAACGGCGAGTCCGAGCACGCCGATACGAGGCACGAAGATCACGACGAGGATCAGGCGAACGAGCATCGCGATCGCGAGACTCTCCGCGGCGATATCCGCCCTGTCGATCGCCTGCAAAAGAGACGAATAGATCTGCGTAAGGGAGAGAAAGACGACGCTCCCCGCTCCGACGCGCAGGAGCAGGACGGCGAGCGCACGCTCCCCTTCGCTAAAGACGGGATAGATCAGCGCGATCACCTTCGGCGCGAGAAGGATCAAGGCGAGACAGGATGGGAGGGCGATCACAAAGGCGAGTTTTATCGTCAGCGCCGCTTTCCCCTTGATGGTGTCGATATCGCGGTTTGACTTACTGCGCGAGATCAAAGGTATCACCGCAACGGCAAGGGAGAGCACCACGACGACGGGAAAGTTCACTACGCTATTCACCGCACCCGCATAGATACCGTAGGCGGCGACCCCCTCCCCGCGCGACAAGCCGTAGAGGGTGAGGAGACGCACGATAAGTATCCCGTCCACAAAGACCGAGATGGGGAGGATGAGCCCATTCAGCCGCAGAGCGAGTCCTTCCTTGAGTACCCGCCGAAAGGAGATCGCGCTATGTCCCCGCCCCTTATTCTTTATAAGATAAAGGACGCCGATCGTCATAGTCGCCACCCCTTCCGAGATCGTCACACCCCCGAGCGCGGCGGCGCAAGCGGCAGACGCTCCCCGATCACGAAAGAGATAGGCAAGGAGCACGCCGAAGGTCAGCTTTACCCCCTGCTCGATCATGATGGTGACCGCACCGGGGAGGAGATTCATATTGCCGTTAAACCACCCTTTGAGAGAGGAAAGGAGCGCGACGAGGAGGACGGCGGGAGCGATCACCCTATAGCCGAGTCCTCCTCCCACAGCCCCCTGCGCCGACGCGATCTTTTCTCCAAAGAGAAAGAGCGCCGCCCCGACGATACTCGCCGAGATCAGGCTCTCCCCCATCGCGGTCAGGAAGTAACCCCTCGCACCCTCTCCGTCTCCGAGGGCGAGATAAGAGGAGACCTGCCTCGATATGAGGGTGGACGAAAAAGCCGACGTCAAGGCAAGCGCAAGGGCATATATGCTGAATATCAGCTGATACAGCCCCACCCCTTCCGCACCGATGATATTCGTGAGCGGAATGCGGTAGAGGGCGCCCATGACCTTCGCCGCCAGGCTGACCACCGTCAGGAGACAGGCTCTCCTGCCGTAGCGATTATCGCTCGATCTGCTCTTCAAAAAAGATCGCCCCCATCCTGACGAGTTGTTCGTCCGCCTTGCTGACGCTCTCCTCTGAGAGGAGGATCAATGCTCCGAAAAGATCCCCCGACGCGAGAATGGGTTGAATGACCTCCCCGCGCATCTTCTCCGAGCCAAAGGCGATGACCTTCTCCTCCGCGAGCACCGTGCGCCTTCTCGAGGAGATCACGATACGGAGGGTCTCTGCGATGGGTTCTCCGATCGAGGGCGCCCCCTTACCCGCCGCGGCGATGACCTTATCTCCGTCCACGACGACGGCGGTATGTCCCGACGCCTTGCTGATCGCGAGCGCGAGCGAGCGGGAGAGCGTCTCCATCGAGGAGAGTTCGCTGTACTTTTTCAAGACGACCTCTTCCTCTGTCGTAAAGATCTCCAGCTCCTCCCCTTCCCGCATCTTCATCGTCTTGCGGATCTCCTTCGGGATCACCACCCTGCCCAGTTCATCTATTCTTCTCAGTATTCCGGTTGCTTTCATAATACCTCCGCGAGGTAGTATGTCAAAAGGTGGAAAGAATATCAAAGAAAAAGGAGAGCGCGGATAGCGTTCTCCCTTTCCTTATCCAATACTATAGCTCAGTTCGTCTTGATGATAGTGCGCGGCGCTACGCCTGTGAGGAGCTCGCGGATCGTGTAGGCGGAGGAGCCAATGATGACGGTGGTGCCGTTCTTGAGGGGCTCCTTGATGTATTCGAGTTTCGCATAGGCGCCGTTTGCCCCCTTGCGGCTCGCGCCTTCGCAGAGGGTCTGATGATATTCGACGTTCTTGATGAGTTCCTCGATATCCTTGCCGCCGATGACGGGGACGAGGGTGGACTTGTCCTTGCTGTCCAAATAGATACCCTCGGTGGAGGTCATGATGAGGAGGGTCTCCGCCTTCATCAAGCAGGCGATCTGCGACGCCGTCTCATCGTTATCCACGCATTGGACGACGTGCGCCGAACGCGCCTTCAGATTGCGTATCTCGAGGTTTCTCGTCTCTTCACAGCTGACTGCGTCATTATAGTTGATGATGGGGATCGCGCCCTGCTGCATCGAGCGGGAGAGGAGCGCGTGGAGATGCGCCCTCTTCTCGGGATCATTGAAATGCTGATGCTCAACTAAGATCTGCCGCACGCTGTACTTCGGATCGATGAACTGCCGATAGGTATTCATCAGGACGGTCTGTCCCTGCGAGGAGTAATCGGTCTTTACCGACTCGTCGTCCCCCTCGATCTCACAGCCGTTCCTCTTGATATAGTCCAAGCGTCCGACCTCTACCGCGCCCGACGTGACCCAAATGTCCCCGGGACGGAGATCCGCCGAGATCCTCGCCACGGTGTCGTAGCTAAGGGCGTTGCGCTTCTTGTCGATGAGTGCCATGGAACCGACTTTGCCGAC
>CAMOTC010000084.1 GCA_946625545.1 uncultured Clostridia bacterium
GGTCTGTCCTCTGTCAGCGCGCAGTTCGAGATCTACTACGGTAAAAAAGGCGACAACGGCGACAATCACTACAACGGCGCCCTGCTCTTCGACAGTTTCTCTTACGTATCCATCACTGAGGAAGAGTATCTCGCATCCCCTGAAGAAGATCGCGCCTTATTCAATACGATCACATTTGACACCTCTTCCTCTTCCGAGACTGCGGTCAACCCCACCGGATTCTCTTCGTCGAACTCCAATAACAACTCGAACGAGCTGGTCTCGGGTATCATCGCAAAAGAAGGCTTTGCATACAAGGATAGCGACGGCAAAGACAAGCTCGGCATCTACACCACCGTCACGACCGAAAAAGACGGAGAGACCGTGACCGAGGACGTTATCGAGGCAGACAGCATACTCTCCGCATCCGACATCTTTAATAACGGCGTCCCCGCAGGAATGGAGATCGGCGACTACCTCCTGATGATCAATAACCGCAAGGCGACCTATCAGAGCTACTATATGTCGAGCCTCTCTCTGTCATCCGAGTCCTATTACAGATTCTCCGCCTACGTCCGTACGGCAAAGATTGAGAAAGGCTCTTATGCGAAGGTCTACGTCTCCATCGCGGACGAGCCCACCACCTTTGAGGTAAATACCGAATATGACAAGGACGGCAACTCGATCGACAATAATTGGCAGAAGCTCACCTTCTATTTCAAGAATGACAGGGATTCTTCCGTCAATGCGAGCCTGTACTTCCAGCTCGGCGAGAATACCGACGAAGGCAAGCTGAAGGGATACCTCTTTATCGACAACGTCAACCTCACCAAGATCACGGCGGAGGATTACGATGAGGAGACCAAGAAGAACGAGATCTACGAGGATGGCGAGAACGGAGAAAAGGTTCTCTCCGCAGAGAGCGTCGCCTATCGTCTCACGAATAAAGTCACCGTCCTCGAAAAAATCGAGTCCGACGATAATGGCGGTAACTCGGACAACGAGGAAGAGACACCCGCAGAGGAAGAGACCTCTAAGCTGAATACCACCCTGCTCTGGACCTACATCACCTCCATCGCGATCGCGGTCGTCTTGATCGCAGTCATCGTGGTCTGGCTGATCAAGAAGTATCGCCGTCCCAAGACTACCGCTTCTGCCGAGAAGAAGACGACCTACGACAGGACGAACGCAAAGGCGGGAGATGAAGAACCCGAGAAGCAGACAGGTAGCGCTCGCGACGAATTTAAAGACTGATCAATGATCAAATAGTAAAAGAGCACATCGATTTCGATCGGTGTGCTTTTTCTTTTCCCATATTGACTTATAAATTGGCTTTCGACAAAATATACTATACCATCCGTGTCCCAAAGGAGCCGTATGAAGTCCTTCAAGAAAAGCACCTTACTCATCATGATATTCTCTATCGCGACCCGTCTCACCTCCTTTCTATTCAAGATATATCTATCGAGGAGAGTCGGCGCCGAAGTGCTCGGTCTATTCCAGATGGCGGCGTCCGTATTCGGTCTCTTTTGCACGATAGCGGGCTCGGGGATCCCTCTGATGCTCTCGCGCAAGACAGCAGCTCTGAGCGCCGTAAAAGGCAAGGAGCAGGAGCTGAACGGCGTTATGACAGGCGCGATGGCTCTCACCCTCGGACTCACGTCTTTTCTCATCCTCGGCGCAGTGCTTTTTCGCGACAAGCTCTCCCTCGTATTCTCCGATGGGAGATGCGTAGATCTCTTTTACCTGATCCTCCCCGCGCTGGTCAGCACAATGCTATATCAGCTCCTCCGCGGGTACTTTATGGGAAAAGGCCGATATTTTGATTACAGCATCACAGAACTGCTCGAGGAGATCATCAAAGTCATCGTCTGCTTGACTTTTCTCTCCAACGCCTTTATCGTCCTGTCCGATAGCGTGGCGATCACGATCGCATTCACCATCACAGATTACGCCGTTATGGCGATCCTACTCGTACTGTACTTCGTCAGAGGGGGACGACTCGCTAGGCCTACAGGAGTGAAGGATCTCGCGAGATCCGCTCTTCCCGTGACTGGGATGCGTATCGTCGCAGGGCTCTTGACCTCTTTTATCGCGATCCTACTGCCCGCCGCTCTCGTCAGAAACGGCATGAGCGCAGGAGACGCCGCCGCAGAATACGGCAGAGCTGTAGGAATGGCTTTCTCTCTCCTCTTTGCTCCTCTCTCCTTGACCGGAGCTCTCTCCGTGGTGATCCTGCCCGAAGCTGCCGCCCTCGCAGCCACGGGGAAACAGGAGGAACTACGAAATCGCATCAATGAATCTATCCTCTTTGTCTTTTTGATCACGGTCCTTTTCTACGCTCTTTTTTTTGTGCTCGGAGAGAGCTACGGAGAGCTATTATTTGACGACAGACGCGCGGGAAGGTTTGTCGCCTTTGCTTCGGGCATGGTCGTCCCTGCCGCCCTATCAGGGCTCCTAAATACGACCTTAAACTCCCTAGGAGAGGAGAAAAAGGTCTTTGGCGCATTCCTACTCTCCTCCTTACTCTTGATGCTCTCCGTCCTCTTCCTGCCGAGATATATCGGGATCTACTCTCTTGCCGTAGGAGAATGCGCGTTCAACCTATGCGAATTTGTCCTCGGAATGGTATTTCTATGGAGAAAAGGCGGATATGACGCGCGTATATTCAAGCCTGCTGCGATCACGATCACCTTTGCTTTTCCGACCGCTCTCGCGGCGAAATTGAGCCTTGTCTTGATAGAAAAGGCAGAAGTCGGGATCTTTCTGCGTGCGGCAGTCCCAAGCATCGTTGCCATCCTTTTCTATGCGGCTCTGATCTTAGTATTTAAGCCCATTCCGCAACTCAAAGCGATGCTTTTACGCAAAAAGAAACAGGAGAAGCGAACTTCTCCCATCAAAAAAATCTTTCAGCGCAAAGGAAAGATGGCAGTATAAGGCGATCAGTCGTTCGGATCCTTGCCGACCTCCTCGCTCTCTACAGATACTCCCTCCACGACGGCGACCTTCTCTCCGCTCGCCGTCCGCACTTCGCGAATGCGCGGCGTTATGATGCGGTCAAAGACGGGCATAAGCATAAAGTTTATCACGAGATTTGCGATCATATTTGCCACCGATACAGGCATTTTCCCGATCAAGTACACCCAAAATGTTTTTTTCGTTGCCGCATACGCCTGCCACAGAGTAAAGGTATTGAGCCCCGCACTACAGATAAGGTATGTTTCGATATAGGAGATCAAGATGTGCCAACGCGTTTTCAAGGGAAGATAACGCACAAGACCGGGGATCGCGCCCATCAGCCCCGCAGATAGTGTGAGGAGAGGGAGCCAGGCACCCTTTGGCCAAATGATACAGCCGAGCACGTCTCCGATCACTCCCACGATAAAACCTGCACCGGGGCCGAAATAGTATCCTGCGAGGAAATTCGGAATATAGGTAAATGAGATGGCTATGCCGCTCCCGGGCACCGTCAAGGTCAACGTATTCATTATGACCGAGATCGCCGTGATCAAGGCAAGATATGCGATTTTTTTTGCAGTGTATTTCATAAAAAAAACCTCCTATGACAAAGAAGGTTCATTGAAAAATATCCCTATTCCACAACGAACGCAATAAGCCACCGCAGGGAGAGCCCTTTCGTTCACAAACAACGTTCCATTTTGTGACACTTTACGCAGCTTATTTACTTTGCTATTTTATTGTACCCTTGCGCGCGCACGTTTGTCAAGCGCTACGAGATGCGCGGCCCTATTCTTTTATAAAAAAAAGGAGATCATTCTCCCTTTTTGTTTTGAGCATCTGCGGAGGGCTGAACCTCGGGTTTCTTGCCGCGATAACGATATCGGGGGAGAGTCGAGAGGTGGATGGAGAGCTGATTGGTCTCATACTCATAGTCGGGATCTTTCCTGACGTAGAATGCCGTTCCCTGACGCGTCCTGAAGAGGAATTCTTCCTTGGTCTCGATGATCTTGTCCAAAAGCTCGTAGGCGACTTCGGCGCCCTGCTCGCCCTTGCTGCTACGGCAAAGGACGTCAAAGCAGTCGTCATGGAAACGGAAGAGGAAAGTCATCTCTCCACGCAAAGTGAGGATCTGCGCGTAGGTCTTTTTCATCGAAGAGGGCTGAAAGACGAACTTCATCAAATTGATCAATACGAGGATGATGATGGAGAAGATCAATACGATGGGCGCTTTCAGGAAGAAATATGTCGCGAGGAGCGCTCCGCCGAGCAACATCGACACGCCATACATCACCCACTGACTCACGCCGACCATAAGAGCATTGAATCTACAATGCGCCCTATAGTCGTAGACGGTAGTATTTTCACAAATAATAGGCTTTTCCATACTCATAATTATATACCTGCCCCGTTGATCTGTCAATCGATCGACCAATCCACCTTTTCACCGTGCTCGGCGAGAAAGGCATTCGCCCGCGAAAAGTGTCTGCAACCGAAAAAACCCGCAAACGCCGACAGCGGACTGGGGTGCGGCGCTTCGAGGACGAGATGTCTCGTGCGATCGATCAAGGGCTTTTTACTCCGAGCATTCGATCCCCAGAGAAGAAATACCATCGGCTTCTCCCTCGCAGAAAGGAGAGAGATCACGTGATCGGTGAAAGTCTCCCACCCCTTGCCTCTATGCGAGAGAGGCTGACCTTTGCGCACGGTCAGAGAAGTGTTTAGGAGAAAGACGCCTTGTTTCGCCCATCCCTCCAAGCATCCGTGCGAAGGGATCTTAAAGCCGATATCGCTCTCGAGTTCCTTATAGATATTCTTCAGCGAAGGAGGAACGTCGACCCCCTTTTTCACCGAAAATGCGAGCCCGTGCGCCTGTCCTTCCCCATAGTAGGGATCTTGTCCGAGGATCACGACTTTGACGTCCTCGTAGGCGCAATATTTGAAGGCGTTAAAGATATCATTCATAGGCGGATAGATCGTCCGCGAACGATATTCCGATGCGAGAAAAGCGCGTAGATCGAGATAATACGGCTCGCTCCACTCATTTTTCAACAATTCATCCCACGAATTCCCGATATGTACCATATTTATAGTATAACACATATAATATCTTTTTGCAAAATATCCAAATAGCGATTGACTTCTTTTCCCATAGCGATTACAATAATCGTATGCGGGAGTCGTTCAATGGTAGAGCACCAGCTTCCCAAGCTGGCTTTCGCGGGTTCGATTCCCGTCTCCCGCTCCAGAAAACATTTGCCGTGACAGCGTCACGGCTTTTTATTTACCCAAGGCGGGAGACGGGAATCGAATAGGGAGCCATGAGCGAAGCGAATGCTTTGCGGAGCAAAGTGAAAAGGATTGCCGCGATCTCGATGGAAGGAAACGATCTTTCCTATAGGAAGATTTGACATTACTTATCACAGCAAAAAAACTATAAGGGAGATTTTTTTCAATCAGCCTCGATAGGACAAGAATTTGTGATCACGTCACACGACTGCAATAATGATCCCAGAGAGAAGTGTCTTTCAAAAGGCGATGAAAAAGCAATTATAGAATGGATCAAAAAA
>CAMOTC010000085.1 GCA_946625545.1 uncultured Clostridia bacterium
ATATTTCTTGGGGTGAATTCGCCGCGCCTCTGCACCACTCTCTATCCTCAGCGCCTTCCTCCGAATATGAGCGCAGCGAATTATCCGAAAAAGCAAGTTTTACGTTGACCTTAAATCGTTTCCGATAAATAAAAAAAAGACAGTGGAGAGTGGTGCAGAGGCAAGCGCTCTCCGAACCGACGCGTAGGCGCGTACTCTTTGTACGTAACTGCGGGGTGGCGAGGTAGTTAGCGCAGAATATGCGCCGCTATGTGCTGTCGAGAAAATGCATGAAAAATGATTGACAATAGCATAGCTATTACTTATAATGATTTTTGTTTAGAGAAAATAAACTTTGGGTTAAGTGCGATTAGAAGCCGCAAACGGGAAGTTTATTTTTACGAAACCAAAGAAAAAAGGAGGGGAGGTATGGAAATCGGGATCAAGATCAAGGCGCTCAGGTTAAAGAATAACTTGACGCAGGAGGAGCTTGCCGATCGCTGTGAACTCACCAAGGGATACATCAGTCAGCTCGAAAATGACCTCACCAATCCCTCGATCGAGACGCTGAACGACATTTTGGTGGTGCTCGGGAGCAATCTCGGAGAGTTCTTCCAGAATGAGGACGTGGAGCCTCTCGTCTTTCACAAGGAAGACTATTTCACCAAGGATTACGGCGACAGCCTGACGACTTGGCTCGTCCCGTCGGCGCAGAAGAACGCGATGGAGCCCATCCTCATCGATCTGATCGAAAAGGGGGCGAAAGAGACCGATATGCCGCACGAAGGGGAAGAGTTCGGCTACGTGGTGGCGGGCAAGATCAAGCTGACCGTCGGACGCCGCTCCTTCACGGTGGAGAAGGGGGAGACCTTCTACTACAAGGCGGACAAGAAACACTCGATCGAGAACGTAACGGACAAGAAAGCCACGGTGCTGTGGATCTCCTGCCCTCCCAACTTTTGATTGCAAAGGATAAAAAATGAGCTTTTTCGATAAGATAAGATCCATATTTATAAAGGACAAAAAGGATACGGCGCCCGCACCTGCGGAAGCGCCCGTCTCCGCTCCCGCCAAGAAAGGGGAGAATATCATCGAGATCAAGGGGATCACCAAGGTATTTGACGGCGTGACCGTCCTCGATAATCTCTCGCTCGGCATCAAGCGGGGACAGTTTGTGACCCTCCTCGGACCTTCGGGCTGCGGCAAGACCACCCTTCTTCGCCTAATCGCGGGCTTTGAGACCCCGACGGAGGGCGAGATCTTTATCGAAGGGGTGCCCATCACGAGCATCCCTCCCTATAAGCGTCCCGTCAATACCGTCTTTCAGAAGTACGCGCTTTTTCCCCATCTCAACGTCTTTAAGAACGTCGCTTTCGGCTTGAAACTGAAAAAGGTCAAGGATCCTACCGCGAAGGGGGGCGAGCGTAAGTACACCAAGGAGGAGATCGAGGAGAAGGTAAATCGCGCACTCAAACTCGTGGGACTCGAGGACTACGGTCATCGTGACGTAAACTCCCTCTCGGGCGGACAGCAGCAGCGCGTCGCCATCGCCCGCGCCATCGTGTGCGAGCCCAAGGTGCTCCTTCTCGACGAGCCTCTCGGCGCCTTGGATCTCAAGATGCGCAAGGAGATGCAGATCGAGCTCAAAAAGATGCACGAGGATCTCGGCATTACCTTTATTTTCGTTACCCACGATCAGGAGGAAGCTCTGACCATGAGCGACGTGGTCGTGGTGCTGAATGACGGCATGATCCAGCAGATCGACCGTCCGAAGAAGATCTACGACGAGCCCAAGAACGCCTTTGTCGCAGACTTTATCGGAGAGTCCAATATCCTCTCGGGTGTGATGGAGAAGGACTACGTGATCTCCTTCCTCGGCAAGTCGCTCCCCTGCGTGGACAAGGGATTTGAGAGAAATGAGAAAGTGGACGTCGTCATCCGCCCCGAGGATATAAAGATCAGCGGTGGCAAGGAGGGCGGACACTTTGACGGTGTGGTACTGACCAGCGTCTTTAAGGGAACGTACTACGAGATGATCGTGCTCGCATCCGACTACGAGTTTACCGTACAGTCGCAGACCGAGTATCGTCCCGGCACCGAGGTCTCCCTCGAGATCGTCCCCGACAGCATCCATATCATGAAAAAGATCCTCACGATCAATAAGCACCTCGGCTCTGTGACGGGGGAGAATGCCGTCACCTTCTGCGGCGGCGAATTTGAGATCCCGACCGAGGGCTTCGAGGTCGGAGACGAGGTCATCGTTTACGTGCCTTTTGACGCCGTGGAGCTGACCGACGACGAGAAGGACGGCGTGATCGGCGCTGCCGTGACGCAGAGTCTATACAAGGGCACCTATTATCAGGTGCAGGTCTATACCGATACCGACGAGGACTTCTATATCGATACCTCGGACGAATGGGATATGGACGATCGCGTGGGCGTCAAGATCGATGGAAGCAAGGTTCGCCTCGAAAAGTATGATCCCGACGCGGCGGAGGAGGCAAAAGAATGACGAAGAGAAAGGCGACGGTATTTCGCCCGACGGCGTTTTCCTTTCCCTATCTCGCGGTCACGCTGATTTTCGTGATCGTTCCTCTTATCCTTGTCCTCGTGTACGCATTCCGCGGGGAGGACGGCGGCTTTACTTTTGACAATTTCCGTCAGGTCTTTACCGAGCCCGAGACCCTTCGTCAGCTCGGGCAGACCGTAGGCATCGCGGCGCTCTCCACCCTGATCTGCCTCTTGATCGCCTATCCCGTGGCGTATATCCTCGCCTCCAATCCTTTCAATAAGATGGCGATCCTCGCACTCCTTTTCGTGATCCCGATGTGGATCAATTTCATGCTCCGTATCTTCGCTCTGCAGTCTCTCCTCTCGATGATCGGGATCGGCAAGAGCTACACGGCGGCGGTTATCGGTATGGTGTACGACTTCTTCCCCTATATGCTCCTCCCGATCTATACCGTCCTCGCGAATATGGACAAGAGCTACGTCGAGGCGTCGAGGGATCTCGGGGCGACTCCCGTGCAGACCTTCTTTAAGGTCACCCTTCCTCTCTCTATCCCCGGCGTGGTCAGCGGGATCAGCATGATGTTTATGCCCATCTTCAGCTCCTACGCGATCACCAAGATGATGGGCGATATGAATACCACCGTCATCGGTGCGAAGATCGCGAGTCTCTTTGAAAATCAAAACTACGGCAGTTACGGATACGGCTCCGCGATCTCCTTCGTGCTCCTCGTCCTCGTGCTCGTCGTGATGCTGATCGGCAACGCTATCGTGCGCCGTACGGAGAAGGCTCCGAAAGGAGGGAAGGCGTAATGAATAAGACTTCTTCCCGCCTCTATCTCGTCATCCGCTGGGTGATCCTCCTCCTCGTCCTCGTGGCGATCTATCTGCCCCTCCTGATGATCATCATCTACTCCTTCAGCTCGGCGCAGTCGGTCGGGGACGAATTCGGCAATTTCACCTTCCGCTTGTACGCAAAGCTCTTTGAAAATACCAAGATGCTCTCCGCTTTGAAAAACACCTTGATCATCGGTCTCGTGTCGGCGGCGTTCGCCACTATCCTCGGTACGACGGCGGCGGTGGGCATCCACTATATGCGTAAAAAGGTCAAGTCGGTCGTGGATACCGCCTCGCAGATCACCGTGGTGAATGCGGAGATCGTGACGGCGATGGGCTTCTTCCTCTTGATGATCTTTCTGCGTGACTCCGTGGAGATTCCCGTGAACTTCAGCCTTTGGTGGTTGATCATCACGCATACCGTCATCACCACTCCCTACGTGATCCTGACCGTGGCGCCCCGTCTCCAGCAGTTGAATCCCAACCTGCTCGAGGCAAGTATGGACCTCGGCGCAGGTCCTATGCGCTCCCTCTTTACCGTGATGCTCCCGCAGCTCGCAGGGGCGATGGTCTCAGGATTCGCACTCGCATTCACCCTCTCTCTCGATGACTTCGTGGTCACGAATATCAATAGCTTCGGCGCGAATATCGACACCATCTCGACCTACGTCTATTCCGGCATCCGTAAGAAGGGCGTCCCCGTCGAGATCCGCGCGCTCTCCACGATCATCTTCGTCGTAGTGCTCGCCGCTCTCATCATCTATAACGTCGTCAAGAATAAGCGGGCAAAAGAACAGGCAAAGAAGGCATAACGCCTCTAAAATAAAACAAACTAAGGATAGGAGAAAGAAAAAATGAAAAGAATTGTAAGTATCGTATTGATCCTTGCCATCATGCTGACCGTGGCTTCGGCGCTGATCGCGTGTACGCCGCGCGACGAGATCTTGAAGCTGTATATGCCGGGCGAGTATATCGACGAGGAGATCTTTGAGGAGTTTGAGGCTTGGTACGAGAAGGAGACGGGGAAGAAGGTCACGGTGGAGATCGAGACCTTTGACGCCGTGGAGAACGTCCAGCTCGCCGTCGAAGGCAGTAAGGCGGACTATGATCTCCTCTGCCCGAGCGACTATATGGTAGAGTACCTGATCAAGAACGGACTCGTGCAAAAGGTGGACAAGTCCATCATCGACGTCAGCGCTCCCGGTCTTTTCAAGAGTCAATATATTAAAACGACCGAGATGTTCGATCCCACCTTGGAGTACGCCGTTCCCTATATGTACGGCACCCTCGGCATCGTCTACGATATCACCAAGACGGGGCGGGAGATCACGAGCTGGGAGGCGCTCTTCGGCAACGAATTTAAGAGCAAGCGTTCCGTCAAGGACTCGATGCGTGACTCCTATGCGGCGGCGTGCTTGTACAACGCGAGAAATGAGGTGATAAACCTCAGCGGCGATGCAAAGAAAGCCAAGGTGCAGGAGATTTTCGAGCGCACGGACGCCTCTACCGTCGAGGCGGCAAAGAACGCGCTCCTCTCGGTAAAGAAGAGCGCCGAGTGGGACGTGGATAACGTCAAGTTCGAGATGGCGGCAAATAAGAGCAACGTCGCGGTCGCTCTGATGTGGTCGTGCGACGCAGGCTACGTGATGAACGACTACGAAGACGCCGACGGCGAGGAGCATACGGGCAACCGCAATCTGTGGTACGTTGTTCCCGAGGAGGGCGGCAACGTCTATATCGATGCTTTCGTGATCAGCAAGTATGCGGAGAACGTGACCGCGGCGAACTACTTCCTGAAGTTCCTCTGCGAGAAGGATACTGCCATCGCAAACAGCGAGTATGCGGGCGCGATCAGCCCCGTGGCGGCGGCGTATGACGAGCTCTATGAAGCATACAAGACGGACGACGAGATGTTTGAGGGCACGAGCGATGGCTGGAAAGAGATGTTCCTCGATATGATGTTCCCGAGCAAGGAGACCCTGGATAAATGCGGCATCATGAAGGATCTCGGGGAGGGAAAGACTGCGGTTTCTAATATGTGGTCTTCCATCCAGTGAGCGAGTATAACGGCACATCTACTTTGTTCCGACTCAAAATCCCGCAGTTACGTACAAGGAGTACGCGCCTGCGGGATTTTTTC
>CAMOTC010000086.1 GCA_946625545.1 uncultured Clostridia bacterium
GCCATGATCTCCTCGCCGTACTGCTCGTCGGGCACGCCGATGACCTGCACGTCGGAGACCTTCGGATGAGTATAGATAAACTCCTCGATCTCCTTGGGGTAGATATTCTCGCCGCCGCGAATGATCATATCCTTCAGCCTGCCCGTGATACGGAAGTTCCCTTCCTTCGTGCGGCAAGCGAGGTCTCCCGTATGCAGCCAGCCGTCCTTGTCGATCGCTGCCTCGGTCGCCTTGGGCATCTTGTAGTAGCCTTTCATTATATTATACCCGCGCGCGAGGAATTCGCCCGTGACTTCGTCGGGGCAGTCCTCCCCCGTCTCGGGGTTCACGATGCGGCACTCGATCTCGGGGAGCGGTCTGCCGACGGTGGCGACGCGCACCTCGACGGGATCGTCGGTGGAGCTCATCGTACAGCCGGGGGACGCCTCGGTCTGACCATAGACGATGGTGATCTCGGTCATGTGCATCTTTTCCACGACGTCCTTCATCGCGCTGATCGGGCAGGGAGAGCCCGCCATGATACCCGTACGCATATAGGAGAAGTCGGTCTTGGGGAAGTCGGGATGCTCGAGCATCGCGATAAACATCGTGGGCACGCCGTGGAAGGCGGTGATGTGCTCGTTATGGATGCAGGCGAGAGAGGTCTTCGCCGAGAAATACGGCAGGGGCAGGAGGGTGCCGCCGTGCGTCATCGTGGCGGTCATCGCGAGCACCATGCCGAAGCAGTGGAACATCGGGACCTGCACCATCATACGATCCGCGGTGGAGAGATCCATTCTGTCGCCGATCGACTTGCCGTTATTTACGATATTATAGTGGGTCAGCATCACGCCCTTGGGGAAGCCCGTGGTACCCGAAGTGTACTGCATATTGCACACGTCGTGCTTATTTACCGCCGCCGCCATCGCAAGGATGGTCTCCTGTTTGACTTCGCTCGCGTGACGGATCGCCTCGGTCCAGGTCATACAACCCTTCTGACGATATCCGACCGTGATGACGTTACGGAGGAAAGGCAGTCTCTTTGCGTGCAGAGGCTCGCTCGGACCCTTCTCCGCGAGTTCGGGGCAGAGCTCCGCCACGATCTTGCCGTAATGGGTGTCCTTTGACCCCTCGGTCATCACGAGGGTATGGGTATCGGACTGCTTCAAGAGGTACTCGATCTCGTGGATCTTGTAGGCGGTATTGACCGTCACGAGCACCGCGCCGATCTTGACCGTCGCCCAGAAGGTGATATACCACTGCGGGACGTTGGACGCCCACACGGCGACGTGACTCCCCGCCTTTACGCCGAGCGCCACGAGAGCGCGAGCGCACTCGTCCACGTCCGCGCGAAACTCCGTATAGGTGCGGGTATAGTCGAGGGTCGTGTACTTAAAGGCGTACTGATCGGGAAATTCCTCGCACATACGGTCGAGCACAGAGGGGAAAGTCTCGTCGATCAATGCTTCCTTTTTCCATACGAAGCGGCCGGTATGGCGATTATTATAGTAGAGCGCGCGCTCCCCTTTCGCGGTGTCGCCGAACTGCTTCATATAGCTCGCGAACTGCGAGAAGATGACCTCGATATCCTTGAGCTCGGGGCACCACTCGGGGTTCCACACGAGGGAGACGAAGCCGTCGTAATTGACGGAGCGGAGCGCCGCCATCATCTCCTTGATCGGGAGGTCGCCCTCGCCGAGCAGGCAATATTCGGTGCCGTTATCCCCCTTCTTGGCGTCATTCAAATGCACGTGCTTGACGTAGGCGCCGAGATTTTGGATCACGGTCTCGGGGAGCTCGGAGGAGCCGAAGTACGCGGCGGAGAAATTCCACAGCGCGGAGAAAGAGTCGCAAGCGAAGCTCTGCAAGAGATCTCTGAGCTCGCCGCTCGAGACGAAAAGCCCCGCCGTCTCCATAAGGATCGTGACCTTCGCCTTTTCCGCGGCGGGAAGGACGGAGGCGATCAGGGTCTTGACAGCCTCGGTGGCCGCCGCCTTATCCTCATGCGCTTCTGCACGAACGCGGAGATAGGGGATCTTGAGATTTTTCGCGATCTCGATACACTTCAGGATCTCCTCTTCAGCCGCCGACTTTTTCGCGCCGTCCGCGACGTCGCAGATCGCGTCGATACAGGGGATCGTGAGTTTCTTCAGATAGAGATTACGGAGGGTCGCCGCCGCGGTATAGTCGTGGAAAGCGCCGTCCTTATCGGTAAAGAGACGATTATGGATATTGTGCAGTTCTACACCGTCAAATCCGAGATCGACCGCGAGAGCACAAAAGTCGTCAAAGGAGGAGTCGTGCCAACCCTTCGTGGAAAAGGAGAGTTTCATATCATTCCTCCTCGTAGGTGATCTTATTCACCGCGCTGATATATGCGCGGATCGAGGCGCCGATAATGTCGGTGGAGATCCCCTTGCCCGAGTAGAGCTTGCCGTCCTTGCGGAGCTTTACGAGAGCGGAGCCCATCGCTTCCTTGCCTTCGGTAACGGACTGGATCTCAAAGTCGTCCAGTTCAAAGTGCTTGCCGATGATGCTCTCCAAGCAGAGGAATGCCGCGTCAATGGGACCGTCGCCCATCATGATGCCCTGCATCTTTTCCCCGTCCTTAGAAAGGGTGATCTGCGCCGAAGCGCGTATAATATTGCCGTTATTCACGACGTAACTTTCGAGTTTATAGGTAGCGGGGACCTGCAGAGCGACCGAGGCGACGATGGCGTCGAGCTCCTTGGCTCCCACCCGCTTCTTTGCCGCTACGCGCAGAAATTCCTCATAGACCTTGTCCTTGTCCTCGTCGGAGAGGTCGTAGCCGATCTTGACCGTCGCGTCGATCACGGTCGCCTTGTCATCCTTATCGTCCAAACTGATCTTCTGCTCAAAGGAAGGAGCGGTCGCGAGAGGACTCTTGCCCTCGCTGCCAGAGAGGATCTGTGCGATCTGCTTGCTGGCGCGGTGCAGTTCGGTATAGGTGATGTCGGTCGCGATGCCGTTGCGGTTGCCGCTGTTTTTCACAGACTCGGCAAGGGTCTCGAGAGAGACGCCGTCGCCCGCGACCACGGTACGCACCGCCTTGATCCCCTTCTTGACGGCGAGCATCGCCGAGGAGAGCGCAAAGCCGCTCTTATCCGAGCAAGCGACGCCCACGGGGATCGACAGCATCGAAGCGTACTTCTCCGCAAAGAGTGCAAATTCGTCTGGGAGCATTTCGCCCGCATCGTCAGAGAGATAGACGGCGTTTGCCCCTGCCTTCTCGGCGGCGAGGAGCGCTGCTTTGAGCACGTCCTCTTCCGCACGGGTGGCGTCGAGAGCGCAGAAGTACACGCGGGAGGACTTCGCCTTTGCCGCGGCTACGATCTCGGGGATCCATTCGAGCATCTTGGGAGCTTTCTTATGATGGAAATACTCCATGCCGACAGGAGAGAGCGACGCCTCTACGCGGAGGGCAAAGTTCTTTACCCCTGCGAGCGCGGAGACCGCCGTCTCGATACTCGCCGCGTCCTTGACGGCGACCGAAAGAATGCTGCTTTTGACAGCGGAAGCGCAGGTACGGAGGAGTAGCGCGTCTTCTTTGCTGTCCGATAGCTCGGGGAACTCGATGACCGTCACGCATAGCTTCTCAAGAAGCCTGGCGATCTCGAATTTCTCCTTAAAGGACAAATCGTTGTCGTTTCCGCAAAGTTTCGTCGCTACTCTTATCTTTTCCATACCTTTTCTCCTTCATTATTTGACGGGAACAGTCCAGCCGAAGTCGTCCTTGATCTCGCCCCACTGGATACCGGTCAAGGTGTCGTACAATTTCTGTGTGACCTCGCCGATCTTGCCGCCGTTAATGGTGTATTTAACGTCCTTATAGCACAATTCGCCGATGGGAGACACGACAGCCGCCGTGCCGCAACCCCACGCTTCCTCGAGGGTGCCGCTCTTCAGAGCTTCGCCAAGCTCGTCCACGGAGAGAAGCCTCTCCTCCACGACGTAACCCGCCTTCTTCAAGACCTCGATGCAGCTCTTCCTCGTGATACCGGGGAGGATGGAGCCGGTGAGCTTCGGGGTGACGATCTTACCCGCGATCTTGAACATAACGTTCATCGCGCCCACTTCCTCGATGTACTTTCTCTCCACGCCGTCCAGCCACAGGACCTGGGAATAGCCCTTGTCCTCCGCCTTCTTGCCTGCGCGATTGGACGCGGCGTAGTTGCCGCCGCACTTCGCATAGCCCGTACCGCCTCTGACCGCACGGACGTCCTCCGACTCGATCATGATCTTGACGGGATTGATGCCCTCTTTATAGTAGCTGCCCACGGGGGAAGCGATGATCACGAAGGTCGCGTGCTTCACGGAGTGAACGCCGAGAGACTCGTCGTTACCGAACATGAAGGGACGGAGATAGAGCGAGGTGCCCTTCTTATGCGGAGTCCAATCCTTCTCGCACTTCACGAAAGCGAGGAGCGCCTCCATCGCCATATCCTCGGGGATCTCGGGGAGGCAGAGCCTCTCTGCGGAATTATTCATCCTGCGGATATTCTCGATGGGACGGAAGAGCTGGACTTCGCCGTCCGCGCGACGATACGCCTTGAGACCTTCAAAGATCTCGGAGCCGTAGTGCAGCGCGGTGCAAGCGGGATGGATCGAGAGATTCTCGAAGGGAACGATCCTGAGATCGTGCCAACCCTTATCGGGGGTATAGTCCATCATAAACATGTGATCGGTGAAATACTTGCCGAAGCCGAGGGTGTCCTCCGGGGGCATCGTCTTGGGATTCGGATTTTTGATAAACTTGATTTCCATACGTTCTCCTTATAGATTTGCGCCGAGGTCGATCGCCTTGCGGTTGACCTCCATCATATCGGCGTGCTTTGCGCTGATGACCTTTGCGAGCGCCGCCTTTAAGCCTTCGTCGTTGTACTCGTCGAGCTCCTTCAGGATCTTGCCCACGATGATCATATTCGCGAGGGTGGGAAAGCCGTTCTCTCCCGCGAGCTTGGTGGCAGGGATACGGAAGACCTTGACGTCCGTCCTCACGACTTCGCGCTCGATGAGAGAAGAGTCGAGAAAGATCATGCCGCCGGGCGCGACCTTGGACTCGAAACGATCGAGAGAAGGAAGGTTCATCGCGACGAGGATGTCGGGCGTGGTCACGATGGGAGAACCCACGGGCTCATCCGACACGATGACGCTGCAACTCGCCGTGCCGCCGCGCATTTCGGGGCCGTAGGAGGGGAGCCAGCTGACCTGCTTGTCCTCGATGAGTCCCTTGTAAGCGATAAATTTACCTGCGAAGAGGATGCCCTGTCCGCCAAATCCGGAAAAGAGAAATTGTTTCGTGCTCATTACTTCTTTACCTCCCCGTTCGTTCTGTCCTTATACACGCCGAGCGGATAGTAGGGAAGCATCTTCTCCTCGATCCACTTGAGAGCAGCTTGCGGCGTCATACCCCAGTTCGTGGGGCAGGAAGAGACCACCTCGATGAGAGAG
>CAMOTC010000087.1 GCA_946625545.1 uncultured Clostridia bacterium
ACCTGCGGTCGTGGGATTATATCTCTTAATAGCCATCTCTGTGCCCTCCTAATTAGGTCAAGCTGTCGAAGAACTCGATGCTCTTGCTCGACTCGGTGAGCTGCACGATCGCCTTCTTGTAGTCCGGTCTCTTGCCGGAGGTCGCGCCGCGCCTCTTCACTTTGCCCTTCACGATAACGGTATTGACTTTTGCCACCTCAACGCCGAAGACCTCTTCAACCGCTCTCTTGATGTCCACCTTGGTCGCACTCATCGCGACTTTGAAGGTGTATCTCTTCATCTGGATACCGCTGAAGCTTTTCTCGGACAGGATAGGCTTGATGATGATATCGTAACTATTCATACCTTACCTCCTACGCGTCCAGCTGATTCTTCTCGATCTGCTCGGCAGCTTCCTTGGTGATCAGGCACTTCGTGCAGGCTACGACGTCGAGGACGCTGAGGAGCGCTGCATTGACAGTGGTCACACCGGGGATGTTGCGAGCGGCGACGACAGCGTTGTCATCGTGATCGCCGAGAACGACCAGCACGCTCTTTTTCATTTCAAAGCTCTTGAGGACGGCAGCCATTTCCTTGGTCTTCGCCGCCGCGAGAGCGAGAGAATCCACGACGATCGCCTCGTCGTTCGCGAACTTGTAAGAGATAGCACTCTTCAAAGCCGCCTTTCTCATCTTGGCATTGACTTTCTGAGAGAAGTCACGGGGCTTCGGAGCAAAGACCACACCACCCTTGATCCACTGCGGAGCACGAATGCTGCCCTGTCTCGCGTTACCGGTGCCCTTCTGTCTCCACGGCTTCTTACCGCCGCCTCTGACTTCGGTGCGCGTAAGGGTGCTCTTGGTACCCTGACGCATATTATTCATCTGAGCTACGACGCACTGATGGATGATCGCCTCGTTATATTCCTTCGCGAAGACTTCATCCGAAAGCTCCATGCTGCCGATCTCTTTTGCCTTCTTGTCATACACTTTTACTAACATAGTTCGCCTCCTTATGCCTTCACGGAGTCTCTCAGAACGAGGAGACCGCCCTTGGGGCCGGGCACGCCGCCCTTCACGAGGATCAGGTTACGCTCGGCGTCCACCTTGACCACCTCGAGATTCTGCACGGTGACGTTCTCGTGGCCGTACTGACCTGCCATGTGCTTATTCTTAAACACTCTGCTCGGGTCGGAGTTTGCAGCCATAGAACCGACGGAACGGTGGATCGGGCCGGTACCATGGGACATGGATCCGACGCGCTGCGCATTCCATCTCTTGATGACGCCCGAGAAGCCGTGTCCCTTGCTGACGCCGCTGACGTCCACTTTGTCACCGATCGCGAACTGCTCGACGGTGAGCACGGTCTTGCCGACCTCGGCGCCTGCGATGTCGAGCTTGAACTCCTTCAAGTAACGAGCGGGCTTCACGCCTGCCTTCTTGAAGACACCGGCCTGCGGCTTATTGATCTTCTCCGACTCGCCAAACGCGACCTGAAGGGCGTTGTAACCGTCCTTCTCTTCTGTCTTGATATGCACTACGGGACATGGACCTGCTTCGATGACCGTCACGGGAATGACTTGCCCATCCTGTGCAAATACTTGGCTCATACCAAGTTTCTTTCCGACGATTGCTTTATTCATAGATAAAGTTCACCTCCAAATAATATCCGAATTAAAGTTTGATATTGATATCCACGCCCGCCGGAACGTTGACGTCCATCAAGCATCTGACGACGGTCGACGTCGGGTTGTAGATATCGATAAGACGCTTGTGCGTCCTCATCTCGAACTGCTCGCGCGAATCCTTATACTTGTGCGTAGCACGAAGGATCGTCACGATCTCACGCTCGGTGGGAAGGGGAATGGGCCCCGAGATCTTCGCACCGTTCTTGGTCACAACGTCCACGATATTCTTCGCGACGCTGTCAACAAGCTCGTGATCGTAGGATTTCAGTTTGATCCTGATTGTCTGTCCTGCCATTTTGGTTTCCTCCTGTTTTTTCTAACTCATTTTATACCGCGCTGCCGTGTGTTTCCTGCCCCCTGTAAATTTAAGGCAGGTATACCTGCCGTCATTTACGAGTTAGCGCCCGATCGTCGGACTGGTCCGTGCGAATTAACCCCGGATTGGGTAACCTCGCACATCATCCGTAGCGGAGCATTCTTTCAAGCAATGCCTATTCATTGTATTGTAACGGGCAAAACTTGTCAAATCCAATGCCTATTTTTTTCAATTAAATTTTCTTAATAATTGTTTATTTCGGAAATTATAAGTTGTTTTGACCCACCTTTCCCCGCCCTGCCGCCTCTTTTTACCAAGGATTGCTTCGCATTCTCCTATTGACAAAAAGCGCGCGCGTATGATATATTAATATTTATTGAAATGCGCGCGCGAGCAAAGGAGCCGGCAGATGTTTAAAAAGATCTTGGATTTCATAAAGAGCAAGAAAGGCAAAAAGATTTTGATCTACGTGGCGATCGCCATCGTCGTGATCACAGGTGCGGTCGTAGCTGCGATCATATCGGATTCGGGACGAGTGGTCCTCACGAACTCCGATCCCGACGCAGGATCGATCTCGGGCGGTGGTCTCATCCTCAACGGAAAGACCACGACCATCTACGCGACCCCCAACGAGGGCTACGCTTTCGAGAGCTGGACGAACCCCGACGGGACCGTCGCAGGTTACGAAGCGGAGCACTCCTTCGTCGTGCCTAAGTCAACGATCCGCCTGACTGCGAATTGGAAACTCGTGGAGCATCCCTTGAAACTGCACCTCGACAGCACGACGAATACCACCGTCTACCCCGCGACCTTCAATATCAAGACCGAGACCTTCTTCCTCGACGATCCGACGAGGGAGGGATACACCTTCCTCGGCTGGTATAAGGACGCCGCTCTCACCGAGAAGGCGGATGACTTCATCCTCACGGGCAGCACCGCTCCCGTGGAGCTGTACGCTCGCTGGGCTCTCTCCTATAACGTCTCCTACGTGCTCGTAGAGGACGGCGCATCCAATAATCCCGACAATCCTACCACCCACACCGAGGATCACGACGTTGACTTAAAGCATCCCGTTTACTACGAAGTGAAGGACGGCGTGCTCACCGGCGGCACCTATCGCTTCCTCGGCTGGCACAAAGATTCTCCGAGCGGTGAGATCGTTACGAAACTGGACAAGACTTGGAAGGAAGTTACTCTCTATGCCTCTTGGGATATGAGCAAGGCGGTCTATTACAATCCCTACACGGAGAACGGCATTTCCTACGTGGAATTCGGCAGATATCCGCAGCACGTCCTCGAAGACGCGCGCACGATCGCCGAGCTCAAGAAGGAGATCGCCGAGAAGAGATGGGACGGCACCGGCGTCTATATGTACAAAAATACCCTCTTCGTCAAGCTGACGGCTACCCCCTATCAGAATGACGAGAAGACCTACTTCAGCAAGTTCAGCGACGACTCGGACGTCGAAGCGGAGAAGGAATACTTCTTTGTCGTCGAGCCCCTCGTCTGGAGAGTGCTCTCGGGCGACATCAACGATCCGAACTCCGAGCTCCTCCTCCTCGCGGAGAACGTGCTGACCGCCTGCCAGTTCCGCTCCGACCTGACCACCCGCGACATTATGGGTCAGACGGTGTACGAGAATAACTGGGAGTTCAGCGACGTTCGCGCCCTGCTGAACGGCGAATTCTACGACGAAGCGTTCATGGGCGGCGAGAGAGGCTTTATCCTCACGAACTCGACCGACTACAGCATCGAAACGGCAAATCCCGACTTTGACTACTCCAACGGCGGCTCCTGCGAGGACAAGGTCTTTGTCCTCAGCTATAAGGACATGATCAACGCCGACTACGGCTGGAGCACCAAGGCAGCGGAGGAGGATGCGCGCAGAGTCGCGAAGGCGACCGACTATGCAAAGGCGATCGGCGTCTATGCGAGCATCAATAAAGGTGCCGAGCACGACGCGGCTTTCTGGTGGCTGTGCTCCGCAGGCGCGCACGAAAACGCCGCCTCGATGACTTCCGCCCTCGGTTCGCTCGCAAATCATAACGTCAAGAGCGAGATGATCGGCGTCAGACCCGCGATCAAAGTCAAACTGAACTAACCTTTAGGAGGACACAACATTATGATCACTTTTGTTTTACTCGTTCTCGGTGGGCTCTCCCTGGCGATGTTCCTGCTCTTCCGTACGAAGGAAGGCGGCATCATCCCCGCGATCCTCAAGACCATTACAAGCCTCCTCTTCGTGGCGACCGCGGTCTCGGCTGTGGTCAATAACTACATCGTGACGGGCGCCCCCGGCGTGTGCAAGCTGACCTTCTACGCACTCGTCATCCTCGGCCTCGTCTGCGGCGTGATCGGAGACCTCTCTCTCGACCTCAAAGTCACCTATCAGGAGATGAATCTCCGTCATAGCGACATCTACACCTTCTTTGGCATGGGCGCCTTCGGCGTGGGACATATCCTGTATATCGTCGCCGTCTCGATCTTCTTTGGCTTCTCCGCCTGGTCGATCCTGATCGCGGTCGCGCTGACTGCGCTGATCTTCACGGTCAGCCTCTTCCTCCTGAAGATGCAGTTCGGCAAGTTCCTGATCCCCTCGATCATCTATGCCCTGCTCCTGACGATGTTCCTCACCTGTACCGTCGTCGCGGGCATCTTTGCAGGATTTACCGCACCCGTCATCATGCTCGTGATCGGCGCGGCGCTCTTCTTGCTCTCCGACCTCGTGCTCTCGATGATCTACTTCGACGGACACGAAGCAAGGGTGCTGATCATCGTAAATCACGTCTTGTACTATGCTGCGCAGTTCTTGATAGCGCTGTCGCTCTATTATATCTCCATGCCCTTGTGATGAGCGTGTATAGCGTCGCTTATGCTTCGCTAACTACCTCGTCACCGAGCAATCACGTACAAGGAGTACGCTCATACTCGTCTCCTCGGAGAGCACTTGCCTAAGCAACACTCTCCACGCTCATCAGAGAATAGCAAAAGATCCCGATGACCGTCGGGATCTTTTTTCATCAACCTTTCGCGCAATGTCACAAATGCGCCTGCGCGGTTCTTCGTATCGGGGTCCCCGAGAAATAGAATATTTCTTGGGGTGAAATGCCTTGCATCTACAACCCTTCTCCGCGTTCGCTGGGAAAATAAAAGTAACACTCTCCACGCTCATCAAGATAGTATTAAAAGATCCCGATGACTGTCGGGATCTTTTTTCATCAACTTTTCGCGCAATGTCACAAATGCGCCTGCGCGGTTCTTCGTATCGGGGTCCCCGAGAAATAGAATATTTCTTGGGGTGAAATGCCTTGCATCTACAACCCTTCTCCGCGTTCGCTGGGAAAATAAAAGTAACACTCTCCACGCTCATCAAGATAGTATTAAAAGATCCCGATGACTGTCGGGATCTTTT
>CAMOTC010000088.1 GCA_946625545.1 uncultured Clostridia bacterium
TACGGCGACCTGATTGCTGCCGTGCCCGCTACCTGCGAGACTCCCGGCAAGGCGGCGTACTACTATTGCGCGTCTTGCGGTAAGTACTTTGACATAGAGAAGAACGAGGTGCCCGAAACCTCCCTCACGATCGCCGCGCTCGGACACGACTACGGCGATCTGATCGCTGCCGTGCCCGCTACCTGCGAAGAGCCGGGCAGGGCAGCCCACTATCAATGTGCGGTCTGCGACAAGTTCTTTGATCAGGATAAGAATGAGGTGGCTGAAGACGCTCTCGTGCTCTCTGCGCTCGGACACGACTACGGCGAGCCCGAATTCATTTGGACGCCCATCTACGGCGAAGAAGAGCCCACGCCGAGCCCCGTCATTGACGGCGACGTAGCGCTGATCACCTTGGATATGCTTCCCGCTAACGAAGAGCTTCCCACCGAGGCGCTCTTCGAGGGCTTCGTCTCCCTCACTGCGGAACAGGCAGCCCATTTGGAGATCAGTACGTCCGGTTCTGTCTACGTGATATACGCCTTTGATGAGGGCGGTTTCTATGTGGGGCAGTATAAAGACGGCGTCTGGGATACGAGTGAGACTATGTATCCTTATCATGACATGGAGACGACCAATGCCTCTTTGCGTAATATAGTCGAGGAAGGCGATATACACTTTGCGTACCCCGTCAGCGTTCCTGCGACGGAAGAGCCTTCCGATCCCCCGGTAGCGGAAAGCATGGCGCTCAACATCTCGGATGGTGATATCACCATCTATTCGGATGGATACGTGCAGAACGGTGATTTCCATGCTTTCGTAAGCACCGATAGCTCTCGCTACCGCATCACGGGCAGCAGAACGGGCGATCATCCTTTATTCATCCGTGCATTGACGCATGAAGAGGAGGGCATTCCCACGGGCAAGTTGGAACTCTATCTTATCTTTGATAACTTGACGTTGACGGGTGGCAGTTGGTGCAGCGCGCTATGTATCGATGCCTATGCCGATATCGACATCGACATTCAGAACGTCGGAACGAGCACGATCATGGGGGACAACCATCCCGCATTTGCCATGGGTACTAACGGCGAATATACGATCAATATAGCCATTACCAGTGATGATGGATTTAATAACTTCGTATGTGCCAGACAGGATGGAGAGTTGCCGACCGTTTATGCCGCGGAGAATATCACCGTGACGATGAACGGCGTCGAGGCGGATAATAACGGCAATTTGATGGGCATGAGCCCGGCAGGCGCTACTTCGGATGGTCCGCTCACCATCGTCGGCTATACCGCTATCGCAAGGTTTACCTGCCATAATGATCCCACCCACGTGGTGGAGCTGGAGGCGACCGTCACCTCCCTCGATACTCCCGCTACCTGCGAGACGGACGCTTATCGCACCTATACCGCCACCGTGCTTTTCGGCGACAAGGAGTATACGGGCAATAGGATCACTACCTTTGAGGATACCGCGCTCGGACATGACTACGGCGACTTGATCCCCGAAGAGTTCGACTGCGAGTACGGCGGCGCCATCGAGCACTTCGAGTGCAGTCGTTGCCATCGCTGCTTTGACCTCGAGGGGAAGGAGCTGTCCGAAGAGGATCTTATCCTTCCCGCAGGACACGTCCCCGGAGAGCTATTCTCCGAGGAGCCCGCAGACTGCGTGACGGATGGTCATAGGGCGTTCTCCAGGTGTATCTATTGCGAGCAGCTGTTGAACGAGGATGGAGAACCCGTGGGCGAAGCCGACATCATCATTCCCAAACTCGCAGAGGGCTATGACCTCACGAAGCTGACCTCCGGTGCTCTGTCCGAAGACCTGGTCGGGGAGAGGGTCTACCTGAAGAACGACTCCTACGGCGTTAAGATCGGCGCGAATGGTAACGCTACCTCGAATCTGTCCGATCTCACGGCATTCGTCATTACTTCCGTCAGCGGAAGCAACGTGGTCTTGTACTACGAGGAGGGGGACGGCTACTTGTCGAGCGGTAGCGGGACGATCTCCTTCTCGGGAACGTCGGAGCAGCCCATTTCCGTCGCCAGCGGCGGTTACCTATCCGCTTCGGGTTATTTCCTGATGAGCAATTCCTTCGAGGAATCCGTTATCCTGACGAACAATATGGCAAGCGGCTATGAGGATATCTTTATGTATCTCCTCGTTCCCGCCGGACACGACTACGGCGACCTGATTGCTGCCGTGCCCGCTACCTGCGAGACTCCCGGCAAGGCGGCGCACTACTATTGCGCGTCTTGCGGCAAATATTTTGATAATAACAAGGACGAAGTGAGCGAGGATGCTCTTGTGATCGCCGCGCTCGGACACGACTACGGCGATCTGATCCCTACCGTGCCCGCTACCTGCGAGACTCCCGGCAAGGCAGCGTATTACTATTGCGCATCCTGCGGTAAGTACTTTGACATAGAGAAGAACGAGGTGAACGAATACTCCCTCACGATCGCCGCGCTCGGACACGACTGGGACGAGCCCGTCTTTACTTGGACGAGGACGAGTGACGGCTATAACGTCATAGCAGTCTTTACTTGCCGGAACGATGGAGATCACATCGTGAGGCAGAACGCAGAAGTAGAACTGCAGGAGAATAGATACGTCGCCACCGTTGCCTTTGAGGGTGAGATATATACGGAGGAGCATACTGCGCCCGACCTCAGCGTAGCGAACGGCAGGATCTATATCCGTCCCAATGACTATATCCAAAACTCCGCTAACAGCGGTAACTACACTTCCTTCGTCAGTAGTGAGAACGATCCCTACGTGATCAGCGGCTCGACTTCGTCGTCCCCGCAGGCTGTCGATATCTTCAATTTCAGTCAATATAGTGATGGCAGCAGCGGCACTTACGACGGCAGATGGAACGACAGCGTAGAAGACTTCTACTTCCGCTTTGACGACCTCACGGTTTCGCTGTCCGGCGACTATCCCGTCTTCAATATCAGGGCGGAGAAGGGGGTCAATCTCCATGTCACGCTGGGTGACAACGTCAGCTTCTCCGGTAAGAGCATTTTCAGAGTGCAGGCGGGAGGTCAGGGATGGACGCCCACCGTGAATATCTACGTCGACACGCAGGAACACGCCTTTGAGAATGCTGCCGGTAATACCCTGTATATCGCGGATAGCGGCGTCACGGTCAACCTCTATATAGACGGCGTCCTCGTCGACGCTTCCGGCGCTACGCTTCCCGAGATCTCACTTAATGAAGGCAACCTCTTTATCAATGCGAGCGGATATGCGATAGGAGGTAGCGATAGTTGTTTGGACAACGCCACCCCCTTCGTCAGTACGGTGGGTACGCCCTATGTGATCGCAGATCAGGAACACTACGATTGCGATAATATCATTCAGATCTATCAGCAGG
Source organism: uncultured Clostridia bacterium (assembly GCA_946625545.1). Taxonomy (GTDB): domain Bacteria; phylum Bacillota; class Clostridia; order Christensenellales; family CAG-1252; genus CAG-1252. The sequence continues at coordinate 3,368 of CAMOTC010000088.1, forward strand.
ATGCGGATATCTCTACTATGGACGTCTATATCCTGCTCCGCGACGTGAGGCTTGAATCATTGTCTTGGGCAAGTTTGATCCGCATCTACGCGAGGAATACGGTGAACGTCCACTTCCTCATAGACGGGGTAGTCACGCTCGTCGGCGGCGACGAACAACAAGTATTCAGCTCTCAGGGAGGCTATTCGCCTACGGTCAATATCTACATAGATCAGACCACTCTCGGCGGAACCGCCAACATAGAAGAATACGACGGTCTCACCTATGCCGAAAGCGGCACGATCAACGTTCAGTACGTATAAAAAGGAAAAAACTATTCCAAAGGAATAGCGCATTAAAAACAATATTTTTACTTGGAGGTAAAATATGAAAGATTTACTCAAGAAAGCAATCGCCGAATTTATCGGCACCTTCACCCTCGTCTTTATCGCGTGCGGCGTGGCGGCGGCGACCGGCGGTGACCTCGTGGCTACCTCCCTCGCCTTCGGTCTCACCATCGTGGCGATGGCGTACTCCGTGGGCAGGATCAGCGGTTGTCACATCAACCCCGCAGTCTCCCTCGGCTGCCTCATCACCAAGAGAATGAGCGCAAAGGACTTCTGCGTCTACGTTTGCGCGCAGATCCTCGGCGGTTTCGTGGGTGCGGTCCTCGTCTTTGGTCTCTTCAAGATGGGTGACGTTGCCCTGAAGGGCGACGCGTGCAACTACGCTGTCGGCTTTGCGGGCGAGCTCACCGCGGGCGGTGTCATCGGCGCTCTTCTGACCGAGATCGTGCTGACCTGCATCTTCGTTTACGTCATCCTGAACGTCACCGACGAGAAGGCGGGCACCGGCAAGATCGCGGGCATCGTGATCGGTCTCACCCTGACCCTCGTGCACCTCGTCGGCATCAAGCTGACGGGTACCAGCGTGAACCCCGCTCGTTCCATCGCGACGGCGATCGCTGCGGCGATCTACAACGAGTCGACCGAGGCTCTCGCGCAGGTCTGGATGTTCATCGTTGCTCCTCTCGCAGGCGCTGCGCTGGCTGCCGTGATCTACAAGGTGCTCCACACCGAGAAGGCGGCAAGCATCGCGGAAGAGAAGTAATCAATAGCTTCGCTTATCTTAAAGAGCCTCGACTCGTCGGGGCTCTTTTTCTTTTTGTTGCGGAAAGCTCCACTCCCTTGACGAGTCGGGGCGAGAGTAGTATAATGCTGTTATCGGAAAGGAGAGAACTATGGATCTTATCGAGAGTTTTGCCGTCGATCATACGAGGATCGTCCCCGGGATATTTTTCAGCCGCAGGGACGCTGTCGGAGAGGGCAGTGTGACCACCTATGACATCCGTTTGAAGATGCCGAACCGTGAGCCCGTCATCGACGTCGCTGCGATGCACTCTTTGGAGCATATCGTCGCGACCTATCTGAGAAACGACCCCGTTTGGAAGGATGAGATCGTCTATTGGGGACCGATGGGATGCTTGACCGGCTTTTACTTGATCTTGAAGGGGAGCCGCGCTCCCGAGGAGATCTACGACCTGATCCTCTCGGCGTTTCGCTCGGTCGCATCGGCGACGGAGGTCCCCGGCGCCACGGCGGTCAGTTGCGGGCACTACCTAATGCACGATCTCGATATGGCGAAGTATTACGCCGCGGAGTTCGTCTCCTATCTCGAGGGTCACGCAGGCGACGAGGCGATCTTTCACTATCCGCGCTCCGAGAGACTCGTGACGAAGGAAGGGAATAACTTTTACGATTCCTAAACCACCTTTACCGTAGGAAACAAAAGCGACCTCACGCTGAGGTCGCTTATTTGTAAGTGAAAACCACCGGATAGTCCGGTGGTTCAAAAGAGGTTTACCGATGAGTGGAAAATTTCCTCCTGTGTTAAAATGGATTTGTAGCCTAACTTCCATAAAAACACAGGAGGAAATTTTATGAATAATGACACAAACAGTTTAGCACACACGACGTGGAATTGCAAATATCATATAGTTTTTGCACCGAAGTATAG
>CAMOTC010000089.1 GCA_946625545.1 uncultured Clostridia bacterium
AATCGTTGGATTATGGTTTTAGTTGATAACTGCACGCACTTTTTACTGTCGTGGGATTCACAGCGTATCTACCCGATAGTCTTTGAATATCCGATCGGTTACGATCTTTGTCATTTCAGCAGGAGTTTCGGAATATCCTCCCTTCGCCCATTTCAAAAAAATACCGAACAGACCGTACGCCATATAGAAGCTTTCAAACGATTCGCGGGGAACGCCCTGGTCAAGGTCGGACAAAATGGTTTCATACGCTTTCAGGATCGGCGCCGTCTGCATACTGCTCGAGAAGGGCGCTCGTAAAGGTATAATAACCGACGCTCATCACGATCAGAGAAAAGAGCGCGAGAAGGAGAACGATCCCCAAAATACTCTTTACCGCAGCGTGTTGTCTGAATTTTTTCTTTGCCATTTGATCACCTTTGTGCGGCTCCGAGGAGCTGTAACTTTGTTGCTGAAAAGCAACAATATCGCCTTTTTGACCCTATCGTACTACCGCGCGGGAGAGGTGTCAAGTAAACGCGATATTCGCGCCGCGGCAACGGATGGTTGCTTCTCTTTTTCGTCCCGCCGTGCTATACTGTACTCGGAGGCGGAAAAATGCAGACGAAAGACGTTATCTTGAAATTGCGCACGCAGAAAAACCTATCGCAGGAAGAGCTCGCCGAAAAACTCTTCGTGACGCGACAAGCGGTATCGCGATGGGAGACGGGAGAGACCCTCCCGAATACCGAGAGTTTGAAGCTGCTCTCTAAACTCTTCGACGTATCGGTAAATACCCTGCTCGGCGAGGAGCGACGGCAGGTCTGCCAATGTTGCGGTATGCCGCTCGACGACTCTCTGCTCGGGAGAAATGCCGACAAGACCCTCAACGACGACTTCTGCAAGTGGTGCTACGCGGATGGAGAATATACCTACGACGACATGGACGACCTACTTGAGATCTGCGTCAAGCACATGGCGGGGGCGGGATTTAGCGAGGAGCAAGCGCGCGAATATATGAAGGGGCTGCTCCCCACGTTGGACTACTGGAAAAACCGCTCGAAATACGCCTCGGCGGACAAGTTCGCCGCCCTCAAACGGGAGCTGATCGAGGAGATCAACGCCCTCAAGATCGCAAATATGCCCCGCGTCGAGAAGTTGAATGCCCTCGTCGGGGCGTACGTCAATCTCGCCTATCCTCTCCCCGGTGGCGCGCAGGCAAAGTTTCTCTCCGACAACGCGACCTACCTCGGCACACAACTCGAGACGGCGGACGGGAGCGGGAGATGCTTCGGGGTGCTCGCGAACGCCGATTTTATCTTGATCTGCACCTATGGCGCGGAGGGGGCGGATCCCGAGCTGCTCCTCTATAAAAAAAGGTAAAGTTTTCTTATACATAAGAAAAAGGGCACGCCCAATGGGGTGAACCCAAAAAGTTGGACAGAAATGAAAAACTTTTGGGGTGCACTTCATGGGCGTGTCCTTTCTTTTTTTCTTATTTCCTATCCTCTGTGACGATATAGTCGTGATCGGGGTCGAAGGCGGAGAGCGCCGCGGTAATCTCCTCTCCCGTCAGCGTGCTCTCCCACGGGATCTCGGCGTCGAGATAGACGGTGGGACGCGCCCCTTCCGTCGTGATCCTGAGATCGTGCACCGAGAGATCGTAGCGGTCAGCGAGATAGGCGCGGATCAGGCAGGCAAATTCGCCGTTTCCGCCGTCCTCCACCCGCGGGTCGACGTGCGCCACAAGTTGCAATCCGAGCTCCGCCGCGACGTCGCGTTCGATGGCGTCCACGAGTTCATGGGCGCCGAGCAGGGTCTCGGAAGCGCTGACCTCGATATGCACGACGGCGTATGCGTGCTTTTCGCCATAGCTGTGGATCGTGACGTCGTGCACGCCGAGCACACCTTCGTAGGAGAGGATCTTCTCCTTGAGAGTCCCTACGAGTCCCTTCTGCGGCGCGTTGCCGAGGAGGGGGGAGACGCTGTCTTTGAGGAGCCTGATGCCGGTATAGATGATAAAGGCGGAGATCGCGGCGCCGAAGTATCCGTCGAGGTCGAGCCCCGTCACCTGCCACAGGAGAGCGGAGAGCATCGCCACCGACGTCGCGAGCATATCAAAGGCGCTGTCCAGCGCCGCGGCTTTCATCGGGAGAGACTTCGTGCGCTTGTACGATATGCCGTAAACGGCGGCTTGCGCCCCTTTTACCGCGATGGAGATGCCGAGCACGATATAGGCGTAGGCGCGGACGTCGGGCGCGACGTGTTCCGAGAAGATCTCGGTCAACGATTCTTTCAGAAAGAGAGCGCCGATCACCAGCATCACGACCGAGACGATGAGCGCCGCGATATACTCAAAGCGGGCGTGTCCGAAGGGGTGTTCGCGGTCGGCGGGACGCGCGGCGAGCTTATATCCCGTCACCGTGATCACGCTGCTCGCGCCGTCCGAAAGGTTATTGAATGCGTCGGCAGTGACCGCGATGGAGCGGATCAAGATTCCCACCGTCAGTTTGGCGGCGAAGAGGAGAGCATTCGAGATCATTCCGAATACCCCCGACCGGATGCCCACGGCATAGGTTTTATTCTGCGCGGAAAGTGCCTTTTGCTGGTTTTTCATACTATATATTTTATCACGAAATGGGGGAAATGGTACTCTTTTGCTCAAAAAATCATATCGCGAAGATCAAGATCGAGAGCACGCCGAGCCCGATCCCGCCCGAAACGATCTTTACCCGCCTCGAGGCGAGAGAATACTTGCCGACGAAGGCGAGGGTGGCGTAGTACACGAGGGTCTCGGCAGTCGCGAAATCGTACTCTTCCGAGAATCCGAGTCCTGCCGCCCACCCGCTGATCTCCGAGATCAGGAGAGGGAGATATTCCACGGCGGAGAGAAATGCGCCGAAAGACGGAATGATCGCAGTCAAGATGAGACCCACGAGAGACAATATATAGGAGACAGACGCGAGGGGCACGATGACGAGGTTCAGCAAAATGCCGATCGGAGTGATCCGATGAAAGACCATCGCGCTGATGGGGACGAGGGCGAGCGTCGCCGCGATCGAGAGGGATAAAGCGCCCGCGAAAGACGCCTTTAATCCCCGCCTTATAAATGCCTCCTTTAATCCCCGCCTTATAAATGCCTCCTTCAAGGGACTCGCTAGGGAGTGGATCCCAAAAATCGAGAGGAAACTCATGATGAAACTCAGGTCAAATAAAAGGAGCGGACGAGTCAGGAGGAGCAGGATCGCCGCGAAGGCGAGAGCGGAGAGATCGTCGTAGCGCATACCGAGGTGAGAGGCGAGGAGAGACAAGGAGGTCATGATCGCGGCACGCAGGACGGAAGGGGTAAATCCCACGAGATAGGCGTAGAATCCAAAGATGGGAAGGAGGATCAAGAGGGAAATGCCGTCCTTGACCCTGCACTTGCGGAGGAAAAAGAGGATCGCGCCCGCGAGCACCGCGACGTGCAGACCGCTGATCGCAAAGATATGAGCGACGCCGATCTCGCGCATCGCCTGCTTGTCAGACTCCCACATTTCATCCGCGTCGCCGAAGATCATCGCGTAGGAAAATGCACCCGCGCGCTCGCCTTTTGTACTTATCAAGATATCTTTCGCCCCGCTTTTTATCGTATAGGAGAGGGGCGGAGCCCCTTTCTCGACGAGGCGGATCTCCTCGACCGTCGCGAGATACTTCTCCCCTTTTCGATACTTGAGCGCCTCGTAGATCCCCGAAAGGTCGAGAGGTATGATCTCGATCTCGCCGTAAAAGGTCACGCGATCGCCCACTTCAAAGGCTTCGCCGCTTGAAAAGGCGACGCCGCCCATAAAACTCTTGCCGCCTGCGGAGACCTTATCCGCGGTGATGATGTAAATACCGTCACCTTCATCCGTAACGCTCGTCACGCGGCAAGTGACCTCGCCCCGACCGTGTACGCCGACGTCATTTCGATAATGCAGTTCAAGACGCGCGATCCCATAGCCAAGAAAGAGCACCGCAACGAGGGCGACCGCGATCGGCCACTTGATATTTTTAGTAAAAAGGAGCGCGAGAAAAGCAAAAATCGCGACCACCCATAGGATGATCGCGACGATAATAGATACTTTTACAGTGAAAATGCCAAGGATCAGCGCCAGCGCGAAGAGTGGGACGTAGCGCACGTTAAATAGGCGCAGCTTCCCCTCCGCTTGATCCATATTATATGCGGACCGAGACCAATCTCGCTTCGCCGCACAGGGTAAATGCGCCGTATCCCGCGGGGACAAAGACGGTATCGCCCTTCACGTACCTCTCGCCCTCGACGGAGAGCGCGCCATCCATGATCACGAAGGCAACGAAGCTGTCCTCTCCTGCCACGAAGCTCTTTTCCCCCTTCAAATCGATGCTTTCACAGGAGAAATACTCGCAAGAAGTGCGTTTATCGGGGGTATAAGCGGTCAATTTGCTGACCTTGATCCCCTTTTCGACGTGCAACTCGCGGGGCTTGCCGTCTGCACCCACCCTACCGTAGTCGTACAAACGGTAGGTCAGGTTGCTGTTTTGCTGGACTTCGGCGATCACAACGCCCTTGCCGATCGCGTGGACGGTGCCCGCCTCGATGAAGAACCATTCCCCCGCCTTGACGGGAAGGAAATGCAAAACTTCCTGCAAGCGGTTCTCCGCGATCAAGGTGCGGAACTCCGCTTCGGAGACGTCGCGGTCAAATCCGATATATAGACCCGCGCCCTCCTCCGCCTCTACGACGTACCACATCTCGGTCTTGCCGTAGCTGTTTTCATGATTAAGCGCGTAGCTGTCGCTCGGATGCACCTGCACGGAGAGATTGTTTTTCGCGTCGATGAGCTTAATCATCATGGGGAAACGCTCGAATTTTTCCGCATTTTTACCGATGAGCTCACGATGCTCGTTAAATAGCGCATTGAGATCAAAGTCTTCCCCCACGAAACCGCTCGTGCCGTCCTTATGCGCGGCAAGCTCCCAGCTCTCCGCCACGGGATCGAGATCGGTCACTTTGTGAAAGTCGGATTTCAGCTTGGAGCCGCCCCAAATGTAGTCTTTGAATACAGGAATCGTCTTGGTTATCTTCATACTATCACCTCTATCGCCATTATACTATCCAACGG
>CAMOTC010000090.1 GCA_946625545.1 uncultured Clostridia bacterium
GTGAATGCGGGACAGGGGAGCGTGACGCTCACCGCGAAGGAGGAGAACGAAGTCGTGAAGGGGAGCGTGACTCTCCATTTCACGATCATACCCAATGGGAGCATCAACGTGGAGGGTGAGGATGATCTTGTCGCGATCCTTGCCGATCCGAGCGTGAGCGGAGTGATGATGTGGGATCACTACACCATTCCCGAAGGGACGACGCTCACCGTGCCGCAGGGAAAGACGCTGAACCTGATCTACGGTTTCCGCTTTATCAATCACGGCACCATCGTGAACGAGGGCAACATCGTGATGAGAGGGGCGCTCCTCTCCACGGGGGGACGCCGCGACAGCGAACTCACGAACTACGGCACGATCACCAATCACGGTAAGATAGAGATCAAGGACTACGCAGTTCTCGACGACCAAGGAGCCTTTACGAGTGACGGCATCGTGACAAACGTCGGTACCCTCTATCTCCTCGACGAGGACAAGTCGTTTATCACCGACGGCGCGGGAGCTTATCGCTACGTGCGACAGCATCTCGCCGCGGAGGACATCTCTGTCGCGGAGTGCGAGTACAGGCAGGGCTATCTCGACTTTACTCCCGCGGTGACGCTCGCCACGCGGGGCGCTCGCTATGCGGTGGAGTACGAGGACAATCATCACGCAGGCGAGGGGCGGCTGACCGTCACGGCGGAGGAGCGCGATCATTACTATTACGGCAGCGCGAGCCTCTCCTTTACGATCAAGAAGGGGCAGGGAAGCGCCGCCACCTATGAGGAGCTCGCCTTGCTCGTCGCGAGCGGCGATTATGACCGCTTTGCGATCACCACGCTGACTCTCCCCGTCGGGGAAGAATTGACCTTGTCTCAAGGGGAGAGCCTGACTTGCAATACGCTCACCGTTCGCGGCAAGATGACATTTGCGGGGGAGGTGACCTGCTCTCGCTTTCGCGTTGAGAGCGGCGCGGAGGTCTACTCCGACGGTCTCCTTGCGGTGACGGGGGATAGTTTCTCGGTAAGCGGGAAATATACGAACGGCGAAAAGGGCGATTGGGCGCTTGTATCGAACAAGGCAGTCTTTCAGATCGGCGGCACCTTTATCAATAAAGGAAACGTAACGAACAAGTCTATCGGGGCGATCTCCGGAACGCTTCGAAACGAGGGAACTTTGATTGCGGATACCCTGCCCCTTTTAAACGGCAGTTTTATAAATAGCGGCACCGCGACCTTCACGGTGGTCATGTCGTATTCGTATTCCGTGATAAAGCCCTCCTTCACCAACGAGGAAGGGGGCGTCGTGACTGTGACGGAAGGAGGAATGCTCGACGGAGCATTCCATAATGACGGCGCATTTGTCAATCAAGGAATGCTGTCCTTCTCGGACGGCATCGACTACTCCTGCACGGGGACCTTTGATAACGAGGAGGGCGAGGTCTTTCTCTTTACGCCGCTTATGGGGATCAGCGGCAGAGTAAATCGCAGGAGATACCTGACGGACGACGAGGTCGTATTTGCGGCAGAGTACCTAGAGACTCCCTACAACAAGCTGGATCAAAAGCCCACCTTCACGGTGGACGGCGAGCCTCTCGATCCCTCGATCTACTCGATCAAATATCGCTATGCGGGAGAGACGAAGGATACGACTACCTGCGTGAACGCGGGCGAGATCACCGTGACCGTCAGCATCAATGAAAGCGGCGCATTTACGCTTTACGCCGGTACGAAGACCTTTACCTATCGTATCGCACCCACCTCCATACGCGTGAGCAAGTACACCTTCTCCTCGGCGCTCAGCAATCGCAATTACGACAGGATCATCCTGGAGGAGGATCTCACGTTCTCGGAGGGGACCTTCCGCGAGGGATGTACCCTCGACCTCAACGGGCATAAATTGAGGATCACCCGCAGTTCTTACTATGCGAGCTACTATTTCTACGGCACTTTGACGGGTGGCACGGCGGTAGATCCCGACGATTTCACTCCCTCCGAAGACGTCGCCTGTCTCATCATAGAGGACGAGGCTACCTTTAATAATTACGGCAGAGTGGAGAATGCGGGCTTTATCTATACCAAAGGTCGGGGCGGATTCCGCGGGAATGCCGTGTCCTACGACGGAACGTATCAGGGGAGCGTCCTGAATAGCGGCGTGATCTATACTTCTGCAGACCTCGTCACGGAGGATGCCTCTACGGGCGTAGTCTGCCGTCGACAAGATCTCGGAGATGCGCTGTCGCGCTTTTGGTTCACGACTCCCGAGGTGTATTACGACGGGACGGCAAAGACCCCCGAACCCATCTTGGAGTTCGGCGGCAAAGTCGTGGATCTCTCTCGCTTTACTTATACCTATTCCTCCAACGTGGACGTGGGGACGGGGCGCCTGACGCTCGAGGTGAAGGACGAATTTGATCCCGACTACTGCGGGAGCGCCTTCCAGAACTTTGTGATCAGGCGGGGCGTCGCGCGGGTTGCAAGCGAAGCGGCGTTTATCGCCGCCGCGGCTAACGTCAATTACGAGCGCATCACGCTAACTAAAAACATCACCTTGAACTCGGTGGTCATGACCGCGCAGGACGTCGATCTCGACGAGTACGAATTATATTTCGGTGAAAACGGCGGATTGACCTTTACAAGCGGCACCGTCGGACTCTCGGTCAAGGTCGGGAGTGAAGAGCGACTTTTGAAATATTTTTACGGTGCAAAGTACGTTACCTTGACCGCCGATATCGGCACGACGGGGGTAAAGACCGTCTTGGACTTTACGAACTATACGCTGGACAAGATCTCGGGCGCCTACTATACCTACACGCGTCTCGATATGAACGGCTACTCCTTCGTCGGCGGCTTGAAATTGCAAAACGACAAGTTTGAAAACGTGTATTGGGATTTTGTGAATTCCTCGGCGTCCGAGAGCAAGATCGGGAGCGAGCTCGGAGAGGTCGCCTTTGATTACGCGACTTGCACCGAGGAGACCTTCGTGACCTTAAGCGGCGTGACGGTGTACGGCGCCTATATGCACGGCGGTTACGGCACAGCGCAGCACGTCTCGCTGACGGCGTCGAATTGTAGATTCCTCGCGCCGACGGACGTCCATAAGGCGTGCGCGTTCAGAGTGAGCTCCATTATGACGGCGGAGGGAAGCTTCTCAAATTGCCTATTCACGGGCGCCAACGCCTTCCAAGCCAACCAAGGAACATTCTCCTTCTCCGACTGCACATTCCACTCCTATGACGACTATTCCAATAGCTACAACAACCATTACGGCGACGCCATCCTGTTCGAGTATTCGGGGCGTCACGGCTTAAACGTCGAGGTATGGAATTGCGCCTTGATCAGCGAGAACGGCAACGGCGTGCATCTCTTGAATAGAAATAACGCAGTCAGCCTGCGTGTGTACGGCGAAGATATGACCTACACGGGTCCCCTCTCGACGGTGGTCGGCTGACGAAATCTCCCCTCCCATAAAAAATCCTTGCCTTTTACGCGCGTAATGTATATAATTTTTTATAGACAATTATGGGAGGTGCGCGCTCTATGGTAAAGCTCGAATTTTACAGAGTATTCTATACCGTTGCCAAGACGGGAAATCTGTCCAAGGCTTCCAAAGAGCTCTTTATCTCTCAGCCCGCCGTGTCTTACGGTATCAAGCAGCTCGAGGAGCAGCTCGGCGGCAGGCTCTTTGTCCGTACGGCGAAGGGGATGGAGCTCACTCCCGAGGGCAAGATGATGTACGAGTACGTCTCTCGCGCCTATGACGAGCTCACCGCCGCGGAGAATAAGTTTTCTCAGATGCGCGGCTTGGAGGAGGGCACGGTGCATATCGGCGCCTCCGACACCATCACGAAGTATTTTATCCTTCCGCGTATCGAGCGTTTCAAGAAGAAATATCCAAAGATCAATATCAAGATCACCAACCGCACGACGGACGAGATCATGGATCTCCTAAAGTCTGGCAAGGTGGATCTCGGATTTATCAATCGGGTGGACGATACCCCCTATGCGGGGATCAGCCTGACCCCATGCGCCGATATCGGCGAGTGCTTCGTCGCGAATGCGAGCTATGCCGCCCGCTTCGATCACGAGCTCTCTGTCAGCGAGCTCACCTCTCTCCCCCTGATCCTTCTCGAGGAGCGCTCCAGTACGCGGCGCGCCGTGGAGAGGGCGATCGAGGCTCTTGGGGGCAAGCTCACGCCCGAGTTCGAGCTGTGCAGTGTGGACCTCGTGGCGGAGAGCGTCAAGGCAGGTCTCGGCATCGGCTGTGTGACCAAGGAGTACATCGCGAAAGAGCTCGCTTCTGGTGAGCTGAACGTCGTGCCCCTCTCCTTCCCCCTCCCGAGGAGAAAGATCGCGATGGCGACTCTCGAGGGGATGCCTCCCTCCTTTGCTACGGCGAAGCTGGCGGAATACTTTGATCAATCCACGCTTGACGGCGTGAAAAAATAAAAGGAAGTTCGATTTTATGGATTCTATCACTTTGCGCAAACTGTATCTGAACTTTTTCAAAGACAGGGGTCATGCTGTGATCCCGGGGGCTTCTCTGATCCCCGAGAATGATCCCACCGTCCTCTTTACGACGGCGGGTATGCACCCCCTCGTTCCTTACCTTTCGGGTGAGAAGCATCCGCAGGGTACCCGCCTCACCGACGTGCAGAAGTGCGTCAGAACGGGCGATATCGACGAGGTCGGCGATGCCACCCACTGCACCTTCTTTGAGATGCTGGGCAACTGGTCTCTCGGCGATTACTTCAAGAAAGAGGCGATCTCCTGGAGCTTTGAGTTTTTGACCGAGGTCTTGAAGATCGATAAAAACCGCCTCGCGGTGTCCGTCTTTGCGGGCGATGAGACTGCGCCTCGCGACGAGGAAGCGGCGAGTATTTGGATGAAGTGCGGCATTCCCGCGGAGAGGGTCTTCTTCCTCCCGAAGAAGAATAACTGGTGGGGTCCCGCAGGACAGACCGGTCCCTGCGGCACCGATACCGAGATGTTTATCGATACCGGCAAGCCCAAGTGCTCAGACGAGTGCTCCCCCGCCTGTGATTGCGGCAAGTATATCGAGATCTGGAACGACGTCTTTATGCAGTACAATAAGCAGGCGGACGGCAG
>CAMOTC010000091.1 GCA_946625545.1 uncultured Clostridia bacterium
CTCTTGGCAAATCTACACCGGATATACGAGCCATTAAAATACCTCCATTTAATCTTTGATGTTTATCCTATTTATTCATTCGAGAGGACGAAATGTATGTTGGAATGAATTCGTCCAGCCGCACCTCGTTTGAATAAAATGATAGCTTATCCCTGAACCTGCTTATGGCTCTTGCTCTTGGAGCAAATGACCATAACTTTGCCGTGACGACGAATGATCTTGCACTTGTCACACATGGGTTTTACAGACGGTCTAACTTTCATATTCTCCTCCCGATTAGTTCTTGTCTCTCCACACGATACGACCCTTGGTCAAATCGTAGGGGCTGATCTCCACTTTTACCGAATCGCCTTCGATGATCTTGATACTCTTGATCCTCATCTTTCCCGAAGGATAGGCGATGATCTGCGCGCCGCTCTTTTCCAATTCGACTCTGTAAGACTGGTAAGGCAGCACTTCAATTACTTTTCCTTGAACCTCAATGACGTCTTCCTTTGACAAAACGAACCTCCTTATTTGCCCGAGTAAGCCCGGAGCGCGCTCTTGATCTCGCTGTCGAAGACTTGTTTCCCTTCGAGGAACTTATCTCCGATCACGTCGTTCCTATCGCCGAATAGATCGAGGTGCTTTAGGTTCTTTCGCTTAGGGGATTGCACCGACTTTTCATCGCCGTTCGCGACGTAGGCGTATCCTTTTTCGTCGAACCTTACTATTATATAACACTTTCCGCGGTCTCGTCCAGCTTTTGAATATACTATACTGCCAACGATTGCTTCTTTTTGCATATTTTTTTACATCGTTAGGATCTCTACCCCGTCATCCCACACGACTACGGTATTCTCGTAGTGCGCGGAAGGGGAGTGATCCCTCGTGCGGACTGTCCAGCCGTCACGCTCGGTGTAGACGTCGTATCTGCCGAGATTGATCATCGGCTCGACGGCGATCGTCATACCGTGGCGCAGCCTGACGCCTCTGCCCTTCTCGCCGTAATTCGGCACGGCGGGGTCTTCGTGCATCTCTCTGCCGATCCCGTGACCGGTCAGCGCTCTGACGACCGAGTACCCTCTCGCCTCGACGTAGGTCTGGATCGCCGAGGAGATGTCACCGATGCGGTTTGCCGAGGTGATCCCCTTGATCCCCTCGAAGAATGCCTCTTCGGCAGTCTTGACGAGATCGAGCTTCTCCTTCTTCACTTTCCCGATCGGGAAGGTGCGCGCGCTGTCGCCGTGGTATCCGTCGATATAAGCGCATAGGTCCACGCCTACGATCTGTCCCTCTTCGATATAGGTCTTAGAGGAGGGGATCCCGTGTACGACGACGTCGTCGATCGAGATGCAGGTACTCGCGGGATAGCCTTCGTACCCGAGGCAGGACGGATAAGCTCCTCTGCTCTCAATGTACTCCTTGACCCAACGATCCACCTCTGCGGTCGTTACGCCCGCTTTGATGCGGTCTCTCACCATCAGCAGGGTGTCGCGCACGATCAGATTTGCCTTGCGCATCACGTTTACCTGTTCCGGCGATTTCAGAAATATCATTTCAATACCTTCATTATATCGGCGTAGACCGCGTCGATACCTTTCGAGCCGTCCACGTCCTTGAGCAAGCCTTCTTTCCTGTAATAGTCGATCAGGGGAGCGGTCTCCTTGTGATAGACTTCGAGGCGGCTCTTGACAGTCTCCTCTTTGTCGTCGTCACGCTGGTAGAGCTCGCCGCCGCACTTTGCGCAGGTCGTCGCGCCGTTCAGGAAAGCTACGTTGTAGGTCTCTCCGCAGCGGCACATACGTCTGCCCGCGACTCTCTTTACGATCGCGTCGTCGTCCACCACAAGGTTGATGACTACGTCGATATTCGCGATGCTCTTTAAGGCTTCCGCCTGATAGATCGTGCGAGGGAAGCCGTCGAGGATGAAACCGTTTTTGCAGTCTTCCCTCGAGAGCCTATCCTTCACGATGTCGATCACCACGTCGTCGGGAACGAGAGCGCCCTTATCGATATAGCTCTTCGCCAGGACGCCGAGCGGGGTGCCGCCTTTGATATTCTCACGGAAGATGTCTCCCGTGGAAATGTGCGGCACGCCGAGCTCCGTCTTGACGCGAGTCGCGTGGGTGCCTTTCCCGCTGCCGGGTGCTCCGAGAAAAATGATCTTCATATTACTTCAAGAAACCCTTGTAGTGCTTCATCATAAGCTGGTTCTGCAGCTGCGTATCGAACTCCATCGCCACGCTGACCACGATGAGGAGGCCCGTTGCGCTGAAGCTATTCGCGAGACCGTTCTCCTGACCGATAAACTTGAAGACGACACTCGGGACGAGCGCGATCAAGGCAAGGAAGATCGCTCCGAAGAGGGTGATCCTATTATTGATCTTCTTCAAGTAGTCCGCCGTGGGTCTACCCGGTCTGATCCCCGGGATATAGCCGCCATTCTGCTGAATGTTCTTGCTGATATCATCGGGATTGAACTGGATCTGCGAGTAGAAGAAGCTGAAGAAGAGGATCAGGAGGCACATGACCGTGATATAGATCGGAGTGCCGATACCGAGCCACTTCGCCCACCACTGATAGAAAGCACTCGTCGGCCAGAAGCTCGCGATCATCTGCGGGAACATCAGGAAAGACGAAGCGAAGATGATCGGCATAACGCCGCTGGCGTTGACCTTCATCGGGATGTGCGTGGACTGACCACCGTACATCTTGTTGCCCTTGACCTGCTTCGCGTACTGGATCGTGATCCTTCTCTCCGCGAGATCCACAAAGATAATGAAGACGAAGACGAAAAGCACGACGACAAGGAAGGCGATGATGAGCCACACGTTCTTTGCGGTGTCACCGTTGCCCACGTTCGCAAACGCATTGACAAGGGACTGACTCGCAGACGCGAGGATACCCACAAAGATGATCAGGGAGGTGCCGTTACCCACACCGTACTCGGTGATACGGTCGGCGATCCACATCACGAGGCAGCTGCCGCCCACAAACATCATGATGACGAGCGCCATCGTGAGCTTGGTGGATCCGAACGTCGCGTCGAACATATCGCCGCCCCATCCGAGACAGATACCTACACCCTGAATGATCGCGAGCAAGATCGCCATATAACGGGTGATCTGCGTGATCTTCTTCCTGCCGTCCTCACCCTGCTTGGAGAGCCTGTCGAGGGGCGGGATAACGAGGGTCAAAAGCTGCATGATAATGAAAGCGTTGATAAATGGTATGATACCCAATGCGAATAAAGTCCCGTTCTGGAGCGATCCGCCCGTGATCGTGGACATTATGCTGAAGAAGTCGTTCGATGCGAGGCTCTGGAAGCTGCCCGATGCGATGCCCGGCACAGGAATAAAACATCCCAACCTGAAGATCAAGAGCATCAGGAGCGTCAACAGCATTTTCTTTCGTATTTCCTTCTCTTTGAAGGCATTTATCAGCGTACTTAACATCAGAGCACCTCTACTTTGCCACCGGCCTTTTCGATCGCTTCCTTCGCGGTCGCGGTCACGTAAGCGGCTTGTACCGTCAGGGGCTTGGTCAGCTCACCGCCGCCGAGCACCTTGAGTCCGTAGGGCTGAGCCTTGCTGAGAATGCCGGTCGCGAGGAGCACTTCCTCATTGATCACGGCGTTCGCCTCGAAGCACTCGAGGTCCCAAAGGTTGACGATATTATACTCTTTCTTAAAGATGTTCGTGAAGCCGCGCTTCGGGAGACGCCTGGTCAAGGGCATCTGTCCACCCTCGAATCCGGGACGTACACCGCCGCCGCTTCTCGCCCACTGTCCTTTATGTCCCTTACCCGACGTCTTGCCGAGACCGGAACCGATACCTCTGCCGAGTCTCTTCGATTCGGTTTTGGAACCCGCAGCGGGAGCAATGGTATGCAATTTCATAGTGTTTACCTCCTCAGTCGGCGTTCTCAACCTTAACGAGATGAGAGACTACCTTAATCATGCCGCGCGTGGTCGCAGTATCCTCGTGCACCTTGGAACTGCCGATCTTGTGCAGTCCGAGCGCAGCCACGTTCGCCTTCTGTTTCTCGAGCGCGCCGATCGTGCTCTTTACCAAAGTTACCTTGATCTTAGCCATTGTTCTTAGCCTCCTTACCGAGGATCTCTTCGACGGTCTTGCCGCGGAGAGCTGCGATCTGTTCGGCGGTCATCAAGCGGGAAAGTCCGTTCATCGTCGCCTTAGCGCAGTTGATCGGGTTATTGGTGCCGATCGCCTTGGTGCGGATATCCTGGATACCTGCCATCTCGAGGACGGCACGCACGGGGCCGCCGGCGATAACACCGGTACCTGCCTCAGCGGGCATCAGGAGCACCTTGCCGCGTCCGAAGACGCCGGTGATCTGGTGGGGAATGGTCGTGCCGACCATCGGGACCTTGATCAGACTGTTCTTCGCAGCGGTCGTCGCCTTCTCGATCGCGTCGGTAGCTTCGGCGGCTTTACCCATACCGAGACCGACCTGCCCGTTCTTGTCGCCTACGACGATAAGGGCTGCCTGACGCATCGTCCTACCACCCTTAACGACCTTGGTGACGCGGTTCATCGAGATCGTGACCTTGTCGAATCCGTCTTTTACTTCTCTGTCCTTATTGAATTTATCATCACGCCTTGCCATACTCTACCTCCTTAGAAAACCAAACCGGCCTCTCTCGCACCTTCTGCAAGAGCCTCGAGACGCCCCATATAGAGGTAGCCGCTTCTGTCGAATACGACAGCGCTGACGCCCTTCTCCAGTGCGCGACGACCGATCTCGCTGCCGACGTACTTCGCCTGCTCGCTCTTGGTCATTTCCTTCACCGCTTCGGCAACGGACTTCTCCATCGTGGAAGCAGCGACGAGGGTGACGCCGTTCACGTCGTCGATGATCTGCGCGTAGATGTGCTTAGAGCTACGGAAAACGGACAAACGGGGACGCTCCGGCGTGCCGCTTATCTTATTTCTGATACGCTTATGCCTCTTGATCCT
>CAMOTC010000092.1 GCA_946625545.1 uncultured Clostridia bacterium
CTTATAAAAGAGGCTCTGTACGGAATGTTCTTTCCCTTTTAGATTCAGTTTTTTGTCATCGAGTCTTTTCCCGATAAAGCGAAACGCAAAAGCAAACAGCAGCGTTCCGCCGAATATAATGGCTTCGTTCATACTCCCAAGGTATTGTGACAAGAGTCACAACGTCAGCGTATATGCTTGTCGGAACTGGTAAAATAGGATATGAGAAGCCCTGCTCAGGACAAATAACGGCAAAAAGTCAGATAAGAAGCGGACGTCTCTCTCGGCGCCGTCTCCTTCGAGCTGTACGAGACAGCGGGATTATGCGCTCTGCTCGAAAGATGATCTTCGCCATGGCAGGACGCGAAACCGCCCGCAAGTGTGATCGCCACGGAGGATCCGAAGATCACCGCGGTAAAGAAATCCATAATAAAGGAGAACCCGCTGACGCCGGTAAAGGCATCAAAGGCGAACTCCACGGTCAGGAAAGGATTGCGAATATAAGCGAGGAGATGAGTCAGGAAGGGGCTGCCCGAACGAATAGAAGAGAGCGCCATCACCAGCATCGGCAAAAAACCGATGGCAAAAAATACGCCCTTCAGGTCCGCTCCCCTGCTGCTTTCTTCCTTAAATGACTTGTGCTTTTGGATCACCAGGGCGATCACAACGAGGCACAAGAGCGCTACAGCGCCGATCAGAAATCCGAAATAACTCATCATTCCATCCTTGCTTTCGTTATCCATTATATCAAGGATACCCCCTTTTGTCAAGAGATTTGAACATGTACCTATTTTCGACACGTTTTGTGAAAAACCGTAAACTATATGCTCATAAACGAGGGAGAATCTCCATTTTTACAATGATTTTTTCATCTTTGCGTAAAATATATAAGACGCAAGAGCTCCGTTCCCTGTCTTTTCCAAAAAGGACAAATGCAGTGATATAGCCCTTTTCGGCGAGCGGCGGACGCGCGAAAGGCGACTACTCAAAAAAGCTAACCGGACGGCAAAGAAGAGTCGTTTGACGCGAGGCGCGACAAAAGGCGGCGAATGAGCGTACTTGTCGTACGCGATTTCGCCGCCTTGCAGTCAGAAACAAAGCAGATGTGCCCTAATTTGCCGTCGGCTATAGTGCGCGGATGGCCTCCACGGGCGACTTTCTCGCCGCAAAGAACACGGGGAAGAAGGTCGCGATGACCGAAACGACGAGCGAGATGCCGAAGACGAGCCCCACGTTCACGAGTCCGAAGTTCAAAAGTTTCATCGACACCACCTCCGCCATGGTCTGATTGAGGAAGAAGCAGAGGATATAAGAGCCGATCGATGCCAGCACGAAGCAGATAAAGGCGATGATGAATGCCTCTGCGTAGAAGATCTTGAAGACGTCCGAGCCCCTCGCGCCCACAGCGCGCAGAATGCCGATATCCTTCTTCTTGGCGGCGATGGAGACCGAGATGAAGTTGAGGAGGAAGAATGCCGCAAGGACGCCCACGCCGAGACCGACGTAGAGGAAGATCTCCTCCAGCTCCTCGATCATATCGAGGAAGGACTTTAATTCGGTATAAACCATACTGTTGAGTGTAATCTCCGTATCCGCCTCGGTGGAAAAGATGGACGTGATCTGCGTCTGAGAATTATCGGTCGGAGTGATGAGATAATTATACTTGGCATCGGCGGGAACGGAATAGCTCGTCTCCATGACCTGTATCTGATAGGTCCCCTGATAGGGCTCATAGGTGGCGTGCGCATCCAAGAAGACAGAAGGAACGAAATACTGCGTGTAGCTCGACGCGCCTTTTGTCACAAAATAGCCGAGGATGGGGAGGGTGCCGCTCCCGGTCATGTCTTTGTAATAGACACGCCAAGAGATCGGAGTCTCTTCGACGACGAAGGCTTCGTCAGCCAAAGCAAACGGCGTTGTCCCGTCAATGGCGCCTATGCCCTTCTCCGTCAAATACGAATTGATCGAGTTCTTGACCTCTGCGAGTTCCTCTGCGGAAAGCGTCTCGCTCTTCAAGTTCGAGATCACCGTCCAGGGATCGTCCGAGAGGCTTATCTCGTAGCCAAGATCGCTTTTCAGGACGTCCAAGAGATATCCGTAGCGCACGGACTCGGACAGGTTGGCGTCAACGACGCCCTTGATGGTCTCCCAATCGGCGTCGGCGGGCTGCGTTTCGGTACTCCCGTTCATATAATTGTCGATCGACTGAACTGCCTCCGCAAAAGCCCCGCTCTCGTAGGCAGGATCGCCCGAGTAACGCAGATCCAGAGCCGCTCTGTATACATAGCGACGGTAGACGTAGATCGGGAACCATTTCTTGACGAAAGCGACCTTCGCCTCATATTCCTCCTCCGGATCGAACTCCTTTTTCGAGTCGCCGCTCACGACGTCGGGGCGCTCCGCATCGGCGGCGGGCACGTAACGGATATTCCCAGTGATCGGATAATAATAATCGTTGGGTTTGTCTCTTCTCCGAGATTCCTCTTGATCCGCGTAATACCGAAGCAGCTCGTCACGTCTCTCTTTGTACAGATAGACGCCTTGCGTTTGGCTATTGTAGGTGACCGCATTTCCGTTCGTATCGAAGAAGGCAAAGACGTCGGCACCGAAGATCGAGATCGTCTTATCCGTATAGAACTGTCTGCTGTAATCTGCGACATCAGAACCGATTTCGTAGTCTGCGATCTCGATATGCTTATAGGTCTCGGGCTGAATGCCGCTTCCGTAGCCACCGTTCTTCATGATCTTGTCTTGATACGCCTCGTAGAAGTCGGGGGCGACGAAGACGATGCGATTATAGCTGTTGCGGAGATAATCGATGAAGGAGGAGCGCAGAACGGAGAACTTGTCCTTTTCGTTATTCATATCGCCCGCGCCGGCGGGAGTGGTCTTTAACTCGGCGTATTTCTCCGGGATCGAGCCGACGTTATAGATGCCGGAGATCGTGAAAGACGTCTCTCTGATGGCATAGAAAGAGAACTTGATCTTTTTCCCGACCAAGGTGTCGTATGCCTTGAGCGTGCCGTTCTCCTGCAGGAGGAAGGGCTCGGCGAGGTGCGCGGGGAGCGCTACTTCTTCCGCCGTCGTCGGATAGGACCCCGCGATCAGGCTGAACCCGTTGCGACTCATATACTCGGCGCCGCAATCCGAAAAGCCCATAGCACGGATCGCATCGGAAGAATAATAGTTCCTCATCGCAGAAGGGATGGTGGCGTAGACGTAGTTATCGTCAAGGTGGATCGTCAATTCTCCGCCGTCGCTGCCATGATAGTCCGTAAAATCGAAGACGCCCGCATAGTCCAAGCCGTTCTTGCTCCTCGACGCAACTTCGGAAGCCCCGAAGCGGGTCGTGTCTTCGGTATCGTAGTCGTAGTCGTACTCGCGATTGCCATACTCGTCCACCTGATAGGTCACGATCTTCATCGTGTATTCCTTGCCGATGGTCGCGGCGGGGTAGTTTGCCTCGCGCATCGCCTCGGAGACAGAATAGTTGGGATCGTACAGCATAAAGGTGGACGCCACGCCGAAGAGAACGAACGCCGCCACGGCAAGGAGGATGGTGAAGATCAGGCGGATGGGCTTGCTTTTGAGGCCGCTCGCGCCCATCTTGATGGCGTGCCCGAGGGGGAGGTGCGACTTGATGAACTTGGTCTTCTTGCCGTCGTACTCCTTGGCTTCCACGGGTCCCGTCTCCTTGAAGGACTCCTTGTTACCGTTATCGTTGATCTTACAGGCGCGCTTGACGCCGGGAAGGTCGTTTTTGTCCGCCGTGATGATGACCTCGCCCTTCTGCTTGCGGAGCATCTCCGCGATGCTGCGCACTTCCGCGTCGGTCAATTCCCCGCCGTCGCGGATGGAGATGGTGTTGTCCGAGATTACCGCCACGTTGGCGGCTTGCTCCACGACGTCCTCTCCGTCACTCTTCTCCGAAAGGTTGATGCTGTTCCCCGCGAGGTCGGAGGGGGTATTATATACCTTGCTGACGTCCGAGATGATCTTGCCGTCCTTGAGCTCGATGATCCTATCGCCGTAGATCTCGGCGAACTCCCTGTCGTGCGAAACCACGATGACGAGCTTCTTCTCCGAGAGCTTCTTCAAGGTGTCCAAAACCTGCTTGCCCGTATTGGAGTCCAAGGCGCCCGTCGGCTCGTCCGCCATGATGATCTCGGGCTCCTTGATCAGGGCGCGCGCGATGGCGACGCGCTGCTTTTGACCGCCCGAGAGGGTATTCGGCTTGCGCTTGGCGTAGCCCGCGAGGTCCACCTGTTCCAAAAGATCGGCGACCGCCTTCTTGTCGTTGGGTTTGCTTTGGAGCTGCAAGGCGAGCGCGATATTTTGCTCGATGGTGAATTCGTTCAGGATATTGTACTCCTGAAAGACAAATCCGATAAAGGTATTGCGGTAGCTGTCAAAGTCCGATCCCGAGAAGTCGCGGCTGCTCTTTCCCTTCACGATGACCTCGCCACCGTCCGGCTTGTCGAGGCCGCCCGCTACGTTCAGAAGCGTGGACTTACCCGACCCGCTCTTACCGAGCAAAAAGACCATTCCCGTCTCGGGGAAAACGACGGAAACGTCGTCGAGAGCCTTGACGGTTACGCCCCCCTTGCCGGAGTAGATCTTGGTCAGATTTCTTACTTCAAGCATAAAATGTCCTCCTTATAGAGATAAAATTATTATATCTCTTTTGCACCGTTTTATCAAAGCCTTTTACACGAAAAAAGGCGGTGACGCCGCCCTTGATCTTACTTCTTGTTTTTATCACGCTGCGCTTCTTCGATGCGCTTTTTGCTCGCGAGGTAGTCCTCGATGGCCTTCCTCTTGATCTCCGCTTCCTTCTCCTTGACCGCCTGCTCCTTGATCTCTTCGGCGGTCTTCTCTTCGGGCATCTTGCCGTCCTTGTCCATGCGGCAAGCGCGACGGAAATTGACGATCTGTACGATGAGGAGGATGATGAGAGGGATGAATACGA
>CAMOTC010000093.1 GCA_946625545.1 uncultured Clostridia bacterium
AGCAAGGGAGGAGAAGAGGCGAAAAAACAAAGTAGGAGCGCATCGTGATCGGCGAGGAGGGGGAAAGAGAGCGAAGTTTGCCTATGGCAAGTGAAGTTGGCTTTGCCAGTGAAGTTGTTCCTGCGGAACAGTGAAGTTGCGCGTGTCCGCGCAGTTGTGGATTTTTTATAAAAAAGGAATGAAGTGAGAATTCATTCCATATTTCCGATTGGAAGAGTTACGTCTTAAAGAGTATTATTTCGGCCAAACGAAGTTTGACTTTATCGCTTCTCCGTTATCCACCAGCACGTCCTCTCCCGTCATACTGCGATTTACCACAGCGAGAAAATACGCCCACTCGGCGATCTCCTCAGGCTCCGTCCATTTGCCGAGGAGGCTCTCGGCGAGCGCTTCGGAAAAGAGCTTTTCATCCTTGATCACGGGATCGTTGGAAGAGGTCATCACCCCACCCGGAGAGAGGGTATTTGCGGTAGCGCCGTAGGGAGCGAGTCGCAGAGCGAGGTTTTTCGTATAGGTCACGACCCCTCCCTTGCTCGCGGTATAGATCGGAAACTCCGAGCCTGTCCGTGCACTCGCCGAGGCGACGTTCACGACGGCGCGAATGGCGGAGTTGAAGGCGTACTTTTCCACGGCGCGGATCACACCCTTGAGATTGACCTCTATGGCGTCCATTCCCGCAGACTGCACCCCTGCCGCCGTGATGAGGACGGCAACCTCCTTGACGTCGGGGAGATCTCCCGTGACGTCCGCGATATAATGGGTATAATGCTCGTCTTTTAGCGCCGCAGGAGCGACGTCGATCCCCACGACTTCGTAGCCGCAGGAAAGAAATTTCTTCGCGATCGCGCTGCCGATACCGCCCGATGCGCCCGTGATCAACGCTTTCATACCGTTGCCTCCTTTTTCGCCGCGAGATAGTCGAGATAGGCTTCTCCCACCCTTTCCTCCTCCATCCGCTTCACGACGCGGTAGCCGATGGGGGAAAATACGATCTCAAAGAGGAGTTCCGCCACCGCCCCCGTCGCCGCGCAGGTCAGGCATTGGACAGTCGTCCAGCCGAAGAAATGATAGCTGACGATAAAGGCGAAGAGGAGATTATCCACAAACTGCGCGATGACCGTCGAGGCGTAACAGCTGACCGAGAAGGCGAGGAAGTTTTTATTTCGAAAGAGCCGCCCGAAAAAGAGATTCAGGAAATTATTGAGAAACGCCGAGGCGACGAAGGCGACCGAGCTCCCGAGGATCACGAACCAAGAGGAGCGGAAGGTGGCGTCGAGAGCGCCCGCGATGACTCCCTCTGACCCTTCGACGAAACTCTGCGACCATACCCCGGGGATATAGGACGCCGCGATAAAGAAGGCGGAGAAGAAGAGATTCACGAGGAGCGCCACGACGGAGAGGATATTCGCCGCGCGCACCCCGAAGCGCTTTGTGGTGACGTCCATCAGGAGAAAGACCAACCAGGAAAAGATGATGCCGCAGTCGAGAGCGAGCCAGCTCGGGAGTCCCCCGATGCTCTTGTTCGCCAAGAGATTCATCGCGACGACAGACGTCACGAAGAGCGCGGTGATCAGCGAGGGGATGCTTCTGAGTAATATCTTGATCTCGGTAAAAAAGGTTTTTATTGTCGTCACAGCTGTGACCTCCTTGTTTTTTATGAGAGATGGTTAAGCAAGGAACATCTCTATCCTCCCAAATGGGAACGATATAATAGTATCACGAAAAGCACTCTTTGTCCAACGATTTTTATTATCAACCGGTAGGATAGCTTTTTCAAAAAGCCCGCGAGATGCAGAAAAATGGATAAAAGGGAAATGGCGGTTTATAAATAAGAGGCGGCACGCCGCAAAAAAGGAAGGGGCGAGCACGCTCGCTATGTACCGCGCGCAAGGCGCGGCCGTGATCACTCTTTCGTGAAAGAGGTATTCGTGCACTTCGGGCAAGGCGGGACCTTATCGTTCTTGCCGAGGCTGACGTTGGTGCCGCAGTTCGTGCAGCTGTAAGTGCCGTCTCCGGGCTTTTCACCGGTGTGATAATATTTCATATATTATCCTCCTTTTATTTGATACCGATATTTTTGACGGCTTCCTTAGAGGATATTCATAAAAAGCGGCAGAGCAAACAGGAGATCACCGTTCCCGCAAAGGTGGCAAAGAGTGCGATCGCGATCGCCCCTCTGTACCTCTTCACCCTTCCCCCGCCGTATAGCGCCGCGACGTAAAAGACGGTCTCCGAGCTCCCCACGATCACGCTCGCCGCGCGAGAGGCGTAGCTGTCCGCCCCGCAGGTGCGATAGACCTCCGCGAGAAGACCGATGCTCCCGCTCCCGCTCATGGGACGCACGACGATGAGTTCCGTCAGTTCCGCAGGGATCCCGAGAAAGGAAAATAGAGGACTCGCCGCTTTCGCGAGGAGAGAGGCGAGACCGCTCTCACGAAAGAGAGAGACCGCGATCAGCACGGCGGCGAGATAGGGAAAGATCTGCACGGCGAGATCCACCGCCCCCTTCGCCCCCTCGATAAATGCGTCAAAGACAGGGACGCGGCGAATGGCTCCCACGAGGAGATTGAGAGCGATAAAGGCGGGGAGGATATAGGCGCTCAAGGGGCTATCTCCCTACGCGCTCCCTTGCGCCGACCCCTCGTGAGCAATACGAGCGTCACCCCGATCGTCGCGGTCAGGAGGGTGGAGATCACCGTGGGGAGAAAGATATCTGCGGGCGAATTGCTCCCCGCCTGCTGACGCAGGGCGATGATGGTCGCGGGAAGGAGCTGGACGCCGCAGGCATTGATCACGATAAAGAGCGCCGTGTGATCGGTGGCTTCTCCCCTGTCCCCCTGCATCGCCTTGACCGCTTCGATGCCGAGCGGGGTAGCCGCGCTCCCGATCCCGAGGAAATTCGCCGCGAGGTTCTCTGCGATGAGGCGTTGCGTCTCGGGCGTCTCCCCTTTGAAGGCGCGCTTGGTGATGGGACGAAATAGGAGGGAGATAAAGTTCGCCACCCCATTTCGCCGCATTACGCCGAGGACGCCGAGCCAAAGGACGTAAACGGCGAGCATCTTGACGGAGAGCTCGACCGCATTCTCCGCCCCGACGAGCGCCGCCGCGGTCGCCCCCGTCGGATCGGTGAAAAGCATATACGCGAGACTCGCGAAAAAGAGCACGAAAAAGACTACGTTCATAGGGGATACTATGTGACGAAATGAGAAAATAGTACGAATGTGGCGGAGGCGAGTGAAGTGCTCCTTGCAGAAAGGTGAAGTTTGGCTACGGCAAGTGAAGTTGTTCCTATGGAACAGTATGGTTATTCGCTTGCGCGAATAGTAAAGTTGCGCACTTCGTTCGCAGCTCCGGATATGATCTTTCGCCCCGTAGGAGACCGAAACGCCTGTCGCAGCTCGATCCTTCACGCCTCGGTAGCCGGTCCGTAACGGAAAGGCAACGCACTGTGTACTACGGCGAAATCAAGGGGAAAAGGTCTCGCAAAAAAAGGCGGCAAATTGCCGCCACGAACGCATCTATTGCGATTTTATTCCTTATCCTCTTGTCCCTGCTGAACGGTGTCGGCGGCGACCTCTTCGGCGACCTCCGCGGGGGTCTCTGCGGGAGACTCTGCGGCAGCCACCGTGGCAGTCTCTTGGGCGAGGAGGGGCGCTGCCAACTCACTCTTTGCGGTAAAGCCCTTTCTATCTGCAAAGGTGACAGGAGCGAGCCCTTGATATGCGGCGGCGAGATGTTCGGCGCCGAGCTTCTCCGTCTCGGGATTATCCGCCAAGCTCTTGACGTATGCCTCGGCATTCAGCTGGAGACAGCTGATCGTGATGATCATCACCGAGAAGCCCGCATAGATCGCGATGGCGGGATTTGTCAGTGCCTGCAATAGAGCGACCACGCCCAGCAGGATGGCGATCTCGATCACATTCAGGATCGCGAGCAAGAAGAAGTTTTTGATCTGCATGACCTTCTTGAAAGGCACCTTCTTAAACCCTTGTACGAAATACGCCTCCAAGAATGCCGCCGCGCCATACACGAGGATGGTGAGGAGGATGGACAGAATGGCGTAGTTCTCCGACTTCGCGATGAGCACCAAGCCTGCGGCGATGATGGTCAGGTTGATGACCGTGCTGAGGAGCCCCGCGAGGATGGACTTCAAGAAGGAACGCTTCGCCACGCCCGTGCGGATCATCGAACGGGTAACGAAATAGCCGACGTAGGCGCCGATGGCGGTACACAAGACAAAGATCATCACGCCGCCTGCGATGGTAGTCATCGCCGTCTTTGCCAAAACTTCCATCTCCGCCTCCACCTTAGAGAGATCACCAAGGGCGACAGAGGCGCAGTCACGCAAAAGCTCCTGCCAATAGCCTGCATTCGCCACTTCGTCAACGAAAGCCTGCGGATTGCTCCAGGACAGCTTTTCGATGGAGGATAGCACGGCGTCTTTCACCTCGTCCCAGTGGTAGGAGACGTTGCCGACTGCCTCCGCCACCCCCATCACGAAGCCCTTTACCGCACTCCACAGCATCGGGATCATCACGGAGAGGCCGACGACGATGCCGAGAGACAGCGCCCCGATCGGGATGAAAAACAGCCTATAGCTTTTGAAATAATTTTTTAATCCGAGCTTGATCATGGTACGATAATAGCACATATCTGACAAAAAAAGCAATTCTTTGCTACAAGATCCGAGCAGAGAAGCTTTGTCAGTGAAGTTGTGCGCTCTCCGCGCAGAGTGAAGTTTGCCTTCGGCAAGTGAAGTTGCTGCGCAGTGAAGTTATTCGCTTCGCTCATAGTGAAGTTGCTCGCAAAGCGAGCAGTTAAGGATAAAGGGATAGATTTTACATTCTTATGGATATATTA
>CAMOTC010000094.1 GCA_946625545.1 uncultured Clostridia bacterium
TTATACGGTACCCGCGCGGCGGGGACTCTTTTGGACGCGGGATCGGTGTGCACCGTCTGGTCGTCAAAGAAAATATGCGCGCCGAATGCTTTCAGCACCTCCGCCTTTTCTATGCCGCCGAGAAAGAAGGCTTCGTCGATGCGGACGTCCCAGGCACGCAGCGTCCTGACCACCCTTTCGTGGGCGGGAGCGTTACGGGCGGTGACGAGCGCCGTCCTGATGGGCATCTTGTCCTCGGGAAACTTTTTCTGCACGAGGGAGATGGTCTTAAGGAGCTTCGCGAAGGGACCTTCGGGCAGAGGATTTTGCGCATTCGCGCGCTCGTGCTCGGTAAATGCCGCCAAGCCGCGCTCTTGATATATCTTTTCCGATTCGTCCGAAAAGATCACGGCGTCGCCGTCAAAGGCGATGCGGATCTCGTTGATTTCCTGATCGGGGTCGATGGGGAGGTTGTCGTGTGAGCAGATGATACCTGCGGCAAAATTCGCATTGATCGCCTCCTGCACGTCGTGCTCGTCCGCGGAGAGGAAGAGGTCAGTCTTGAAAGAGGTCAGATATGGCGCGATGGACTGTCCGCCGACAAGAGCCGCGCGCGAGACGTCCAATCCGTACTTCTCGATGGACTTAAAGATGCGGAGGCTGGTATTCGCGCTGTTTTTGGACATAATGATGATCTCGGTCAGGCGTTCGTCGCCGCTATTCAGGCGGTGCAGAGCCTTCACCAAGGGGAATGCCGTCCCCGGTCTCAGGATATCGTCCTCGTGCTCGATCTGATATGCCTCGTAGGCGTCGAGTCCCTGCTCCTCAAAGATGCGGTTCTCGGTCTCGAGATCAAAGAGCGCTCTCGAGGAGATGCCGACGACGAGTTTATTACTTAGATCCAAAGCCATAACTCACCTCACTTGATTTTCTTTCTCGGATAGGCGGTGGGGGTGGTAAAGATCTTATCGATCACCACGATGGAACGTCCCATTCCCGCATAATCCACGCGATCCACCCGCGAGATCATACCGCCGAGGGTCTTGATGGCGCCCTCCGCCTCTTTGAGCTCCGCTTCGATCTCCGCCCCCTTATACAGGACGGCGCACCCTCCCACCTTTACGAGAGGCAGGAGATACTGCACGAGCTGCTTCGTATTCGTAACGGCGCGGGCAGTCGCCACGTCGAAACTCTCTCTCATCACGCCGTACGCCGCCTCCTCCGCGCGGAGATGCAGAGCGCGACCCTCGAGCTCGAGGACGGCGAGGGTATCACTCAGAAAGCCCACCCTTTTATTTAAGGCTTCGAGCATCGTGATGGAGAGATCACTGCGCACGATCTTTAGGGGGATCGCAGGGAAACCCGCCCCGCTCCCGACGTCTACGACGGAGGCGCCGTGCGGAAAGTACTTCTCCGCGATCACGCTGTCGATAAAGTGTTTGAGCACGACCTCTTTCTCGTCGGTGATGGCGGTCAGATTGAACTTTTCGTTCCACGAGATCAGATTATGATAATAGGTCTCGAAAAGTCCCGCTTCCCTCTCTCCGATCGTGATATTCTGCTCAGCAAATAGTTCCTTGATCATACTTTCTCCCGATGCTACCCCTGCGTCTTTACGAGGTAGGTGATGAGTACCGCGATGTCTGCGGGGGATACGCCGCTGATCCTCGAAGCCTGTCCGAGGGTGCGGGGGCGCACCTTGTCGAGCTTTTGTCTCGCTTCCAAGCGGAGATTCTCCATCGCGAGGTAATCCATTCCCTCGGGGAGCACTCTCTCCTCCATACGGATATAGTCTGCGGCGTTCTTTCTCTCCTTCTCGAGATAGCCACCGTACTTGACCTCAACGGCGATCTCCTCCGCGAGATCGGGGTCGCGAAGCTCCTCGGGAAGGAGGGGCAGGATATCCGCCGATGAGATAAAGGAGCGCTTCAGCATCTCCTCGATCGTCATGCCGCCCGTCGCGGTCTCCCCTTTCGAGGCGTAGATCTCTCTGACGATGGATAAAGGGATCGAGCGCTTATACTCACTGCGGATGGCGTCCTTCTTTCCCTTCCTCGCGAGGAATCTCTCCCAGCGATAGTCGCTGACGAGTCCGATCTCTCTGCCGAGCGGAGTCAGGCGCGCGTCGGCATTATCCTGACGCAGTGAGAGCCTGTACTCGGCGCGAGCGGTCATCATACGATAGGGTTCATTCGTTCCCTTGGTCACGAGATCGTCGATCAAAACGCCGATATACGCCTCGTCGCGACGAAGGATAACGGGAGGCTTTCCCTCCAGCTTTCTCGCCGCATTGATCCCTGCGATCAAGCCCTGCGCCGCCGCCTCTTCGTAGCCGCTGCTGCCGTTAAACTGCCCTGCCGAGAATAATCCCTCCACCGACTTTACCTCCAAGGAGGCTTTGAGGGCGAGCGGGTCGATACAGTCGTACTCGATGGCATAGGCGTAGCGGGCGAAGCGCACATTCTCCAGCCCCTTGACGGAGCGATACATCGCCTCCTGCACGTCCTTTGGGAGAGAACTGCTCATCCCCTGCACGTACATCAGCTCGCCGCCCTTCACCTCGGGCTCGATAAAGATCTGGTGGCGCTCCTTATCCGCGAAACGCATGATCTTGTCCTCGATGGATGGGCAATATCTCGGCCCAACGCCGTGGATCGTGCCGTTATAGAGAGGCGCTCTGTGGATATTCTCGCGAATGATGCGATGGGTCTCGGGGTTCGTATAGGTCAGATAGCAAGGGGTCTGCTCGAGGAGTTTCCCCTCGGTCAGGAAGGAGAAGCAGCCTATCGTGCTGTCGCCGTCCTCTCTCGTCATCACGCTGTAATCTATACTGTCTGCGTACACGCGCGCAGGCGTCCCCGTCTTGAACCTGCGGAGAGGCAAGCCCTTCTCGAGGAGTGCCGAGGAGAGATTTTTGCTGTTTTCAAAGCCGTAGGGCCCCGCGTCGTGGATCTCCTCTCCCGTGATCGTACGCGAGGAGAGATAGACGCCCGTGCACAGCACGACGACGTCGGCATAGATAGTCTCTCCCGAGACGACCACGCCCCCGATCCTGCCCTTCTCCACGAGGATATCCTCGCACTCGCCCTCACGGATCGTGAGATTTTCCGTCTCGCGAAGGGTCGCGAGCATCCTCGCGTGATAGACCTCTTTATCGGTCTGTCCACGCAGGCTCTGCACCGCCGCGCCCTTATTTTGATTGAGCATCTTGATCTGCAGGAGAGAGGCGTCCGCATTGAGTCCCATCTGTCCGCCGAGAGCGTCCACTTCACGGACGAGATGACCCTTGCCCGTCCCGCCGATATTGGGATTGCACGCCATATGAGAGACAGACCTCTCGTCCAGCGTGACGATGAGGGTCTTGTGTCCCAGCCTCGCGAGTGCGAGAGCCGCTTCTACTCCGGCGTGTCCTGCGCCGACCACGATCGCTTCGTACTTCATTTTCCCACACAAAAACGACGAAATACGTCGTTGATGATATTCTCCGTTGCATTCCCGCCGCCGATCTCGGACAGGGCGTCTATGCTCTCCCTGAGATCCACGAGCACGCACTCGGTGCTCTCCTTATGAAAGGCGGCGATCCCTCTCTCAAGGGCGGCGAGGGCGCGGCGGATACAGTCTGCGTGCCTCTCCTCCGTCAAGGTCTCGGCGGTGCGGCCTTCCCCGACGGTTAGGCGCAGGACTTCGTCGAGAAGGGTCTCGATCCCCTCTCCCGTCTTTGCGCTGATATTGATCCCCCCTTGCCCCTTGCCGAGGATGTCGATCTTATTATTTACGAGGAGCACCTTGTCTAAGCAAGAAAGCACCTTTTCGATCTCTTTCTTGTCCTCCTCTTTCCCCGATTCCGAGACGTATATGACCACGTCGGCGCTATGCGCCGCGTCGAGGGAACGCGCGATCCCGATACTCTCCACGCTGTCCGTCGTCTCGCGCAGACCTGCGGTATCGAGGAGGTTGATCTTGACCCCCTTATACACGATACTCTCCCCCACGACGTCGCGGGTGGTGCCGTGCACGTCGGAGACGATGGCGCGAGGATAGCCGAGCAAACGATTCAAAAGAGAGGACTTGCCGACGTTCGTCTTGCCGAGAATGGCGACGGTCACACCTCCCTTGATCAGTTTGCCCACGCCGTAGGAAGATAGCAATTTCCGCATCTCCTCTCTGACCGCGGCGGCTTTCTCCATACTGTCGTCCGCCTCGTCCTCCATCTCCTCGGGATAGTCGAGAGACGCCTCCATCGTGGATAAGACCTCGGTCAAGGTGCGGAGGATCTCATCGATCCTGTCGTCGAAACGTCCGCTCATCAGAGAGTATGCTTCCCTGAGCTCCGCCTCGCTCTCCGCCGAGATCATCGCGCGCACCCCTTCCGCCTCGTCGAGAGACATCTTTCCCGCGAGGAACGCCCTGCGGGTAAATTCGCCGGGAGCGGCGAGACGCGCACCTGCGCCGATGAGCGCCTCGAGGACGCGCCTTGCGAGATAACTGCCGCCGTGAACGTGAAACTCCACCATATCCTCCCCGGTGTACGATCTCGGCGCGCGGAAATAGACCATCATGCACTGCTCGTGCACGTCACCGTCCGTGAAGGTGCCGAGCCCGAGATGATTCGGGACGACGTCCTCCGCTCTCTTTACACGGGAAGAACTAAAAAACCGGAGCGCAATGCTGAGAGCCTGCCCTCCGGATAATCTGACGATACCGATAGCGCCCGCTCCCAAGGAAGTGGAGATAGCCGCGATGGTATCCATATATGATCAAAAACCTCTCTTCTTCGCGCCGAAACTTCTGGTCTTGATGCCGTGCTTGCGGAATGCGCTCTGCGTGCCGTACACCTTCTCGGGGAGCTTGGGCTCGATCGTGATATAACGATTGGGCT
>CAMOTC010000095.1 GCA_946625545.1 uncultured Clostridia bacterium
CGGATAGAGAAAAATCGCTGAGGGCGGAGAGTGGGGGAGAGACGAGTGCTCCGCAAGGGAACGGAAGTGAGCGTACTCCTTGTACGTGATCGACGCGAGCGACGCGGTAGCGAAGTATATGCCTCGCTATACGCCCTCAGCAATCAAGGAGGTTGTCGCACAGCGCGCTATACACCGAGCCTGCGCGATCCTGCCAATTCTTGTATATAAAGAGTGCCGTCTCCTTGCTCTCTACCACCATCTTCAGCTCGACCAGCGTGCCCTCGCCGCCCGGCTTCAGGATGCGGAGGAGGACGGTATAGGTCTGATCGCTATTGCGGAAATAGTCGCTGACGTACTCCTGACGGCGGCGGTACTTCATGCGATCCTGCTTGACCGAGGCGTTGATCTCCTCGCGCAGGGAGATGGGGATACGCGTATAGAAATTCGCGAGGCACATTCTGCCGTCCGGGGTGATCGAATAGGTGATCTTATTTTGAGAGGCTTTTTTCTGTACGAAAGAGACGTCCTCTAAAGCGGCGATCGCATCCTTGCAGTCCATATAGTTCATCCAAGTATGATCGCTCGTGCATAGGTCGGTCAAGACGTCCTCCTCGAGGGGAACGTCCATCTTGTCCATAGCATAGAGTAATATGAGCTTGATAAGGGTGGAATCTGTCGCCATACGTTACCTCGTCAAATCAGGATATAGAGGGCGAGAAAATCCGAAATATCGCTGAGTTTGCGTTCTGCCTTTTTGTTGCCTTCC
Organism: uncultured Clostridia bacterium; assembly: GCA_946625545.1. Classification (GTDB taxonomy): domain Bacteria; phylum Bacillota; class Clostridia; order Christensenellales; family CAG-1252; genus CAG-1252. The sequence continues at coordinate 749 of CAMOTC010000095.1, forward strand.
AGCGCGAGCTGTAGGGCGATCCATACAGTCTTGATGATACGGACGTTCCCTTTCTCGAGAGCATAGAAGAGTCCGTCCGTGACCTCGATCAGGGACTCCCTCCTTCGCTCGGAGAGCTTGTTGTCCTCTACGAGGACGGTGCGTAGAGAGGCGAAGAGAGGCGCCGCGTTCTCGATGACCGAGTCGCTGATCGTGATGCGCTCCTCCGACTCCGCGGAGGTGTCCGAGCTCTCGGGTTCCAAGAGGAAAGAGTCGTGGAAAGCCTGCTTGTAGGGCAGAAGGACGTTCTCGCAGAAGAGACGGTAGCGGACGGTATTATCTACGTTCGGCCAGAAGTTTTGAATAAAAGAGGTCAGCGACCTTACTCCCGAATCGAAATCGTGTAAGAGGCCGGTGACCAATGCGATGAGCCGTTTATTGCTCTTCGGGAGCAGGAAGGCATAGCCGCGCTCCGTCTTGACGACGGCGGTGGCGAGCTCTGTCTCGTAGTCTACTCCCTTTTTGCAGTCGATGATAAATGTCCGCAGCTGATCACTGTAGACGAGGCACCTCAAGAGGTCCGTTATCGGCTTTTCCGTGATGATGAAGTTCGTGGTCGTGAGCGCCGTAACGGCTTCGTCAAACAGACGATATGCCTCCTCTTTTGTTTGGATCGCAGCTCCGGACATAGATGAAGGGTAAGATTTACTTCTTGATACCGTTCAGGGACTTATTCAGAGAAGCGATCTTACGGGAAGCGGTGTTGATATGATAGACGCCGTCGCTCTTCGCCTTGTTGATGACGGAGACGGTCACGGGGAGCAGGGCTTCCGCGGCAGCCACGTCGCCCGCGGCGATCGCAGCGTTGAATTTCTTCACGGCGGTCTTGACTTCGGAGCGGATCGCTTTATTGCGAGTATACTCTTCTTTGGTGATCAGTACGCGCTTCTTTTGAGACTTGATGTTAGGCATTTTTACTCCTTTTCGGTGCGGTGCACCTTTGTTTGTTATTCACGTATTTAGTATTTTATCATAGCGACCGCGTTCTTTGCAATGATTTTTCGATAATATTTTATTTTATTTCGCGCACGATAATCTCGTATGGAAAAGTACGAACTTGCACTGGAAAGCGCGGTGATTGCGGGGAGGGGCAGGAGGGTGGAGGAATGCGTTCTTTCCCCTCTTCTGAAACGCATGACTTTCAGCGCTCCGCCGATCTCATCCGAAGGTGGTGAGAGAGAGGACGCTATCTATCATACCTTGATCACGACGGAGGACCCTTTGGCGCGGCGGGAGATGGGAGAGGAGATCGAAAGGGGGGTCTCCCTCGCTGTAAAAGACTTTGTGAAAAGGGGGAGAAAAAAGGTGCTCGCTGTAGGACTCGGAAATCCCACTGCGGTCGTGGACGCTCTCGGAAGCGAGACGGTCAGGCGGCTCTCCTCGGGAGAGAAAGGGCGCAGTTATCTCGCGACGATCGTTCCTTCGGTCTATGGGATGACGGGGCTGGAGAGCGCCTCCGTCGTGCGCGGAGTCTGCTCGGAGTATCGTCCCGATCTCGTCCTTTCCGTCGATACCCTCTCCACGAGGAGAGCGGAGAGGCTGTATCGCGCCGTGCAGATCACGAATGGCGGGGTCGTCCCGGGCGGAGGTGTGGGCAATCGGCGGGATCCCATATCGGAGGAGTCGCTCGGCGTCCCCGTGATCTCGATCGGGGTGCCGCTTCTCGCTGCAGCGGATCGCTGTTCTTCTCTCCCCGCAGGACTCGTCGTCACGCCGAAAGAGATCGATCTCCTCGTACCCTTCTATGCAGATGCGCTCGCGGCGGGGATAGAAAGGGCGCTATTTGAGTAGAGAGGCGAGGATGGCGAGATATCTCTCGCTCTCGTTTTTTCCCGTAAAGATCATTTCAATAGATGGATTTCTGCTTTCGGAAGTGGGTAGAACGGCGCGAACGAGGGCGGCGAGAGGCTGTATGCCGTCCAGTATCCTCGCTCCCGGGAGGAGCCTCTTGATCAGCTCTCGGGCATAGAGATAATGCGAGCATCCGAGATATACGTTTTCACAGCCCTCGTAAGGGAGGAGCAAGGGACTCAGATAGCTTTCCGTCTCCCTTGTATCGGGGTATTCTCGGTCGATCAGCGAGGCGAGCTCCGCAGGGGTCAGGAGGGAGACGCTGTCATCGATCTTCGGGAGATAGAGAGCCGTCGTCGGCGTGGTCATTAGGAGAGATCGCCCCGAGAGCAGGTCGGGCCTTGGAATGAGACCGAAAACGGGCGGGATCACCCTCTTTCTGACGTAGTCGAGCGCAGAGACGGAGAGGGTATTACAGCCGAATACGATGCTGTTCGCTCCCCGCTCCGCGAGCTTTTTGCACCCTTCGAGAGCGATCTCGCGGAGGGCGCCCCCTCCCTTTTTTCCATAGGGCAGATTTGCGCCGTCGGACAGATAGAGATACCTGTCTGCGACGCGGCATTTGATCAAAGCGGCGAGCATATTCAGCCCGCCGATCCCACTATCCATTACGCCGATCGTCATATTGGAGTATATGCCGATATTTGCCGAATAGTTGAAGAAATGGCGAGAACGTAATTTTTTTTAAATTCAATACGCTTGTTTTTTGACTGCGATCTATGATATGATGAGTACGCTGTGTGTGTGCGCGGCTGGTCGAAAGGTGACCTTTCGACGGGAGAAACTTATGAAAACGGATATTTTGATCATCGGCGCCGGTCCTGCCGGCATATTCACTGCGATCGAGCTCATCAAGCACGGTTGCAAGGAAAAGATCACCTTCATCGAGAAGGGTGCCGCGATAGAGAAGCGCGTCTGCCCGAAAGTGAAGACGGGAGTCTGCGTCAACTGCAAGAACTGCGCGATCACGACGGGCTTTTCGGGAGCAGGTGCCTTTTCCGACGGTAAGCTCTCGCTGTCCGCAGACGTGGGCGGCGATCTCCCCGACCTCATCGGGTTTGAGACCGTGCAGTCCTTGATCGATTATACCGACAAGATCTATCTCGATTTCGGCGCGGATAAAAAGATCGAGGGGATGGATCATCCCGAGGAGATCAAGCAGATCCGCAAGAAGGCGATCCAGGCGGGGCTGAAGCTCGTGGACTGCCCCATTCGTCACATGGGCACCGAGAAGGCGCAGGAGATCTACTATCGCATTGAGCAGTACCTCCTCCAAAACGGCGTCGAGATGTATTTCAATTCCGAGTGCGTCGATCTCATCATCGAGAACGAAGAGTGCAAGGGAGCAGACGTCGTGATCAAGGGCAAGACCGAGCGCATCGAGGCGAAAGAGGTCGTGGTCGCTACCGGTCGTCGTGGCGCGCTGTGGCTGGAGAAAATGTGCGCTCAGCACGGCATCCTCCATCAGCCCGGTACCGTGGATATCGGGGTCAGAGTCGAGGTCAGAAACGAGGTCATGGAGGAGATCAATAAGGTGCTCTATGAGGCAAAGCTCATCGGCTATCCCAAGCCCTTCAAAAATAAGGTCCGCACCTTCTGCCAAAACCCCGGCGGCTTCGTCAGTCAGGAGAATTACGACGAGGATCTCGCCGTCGTCAACGGACATTCCTACAAGGAGATCAAGTCCCCCAATACTAACCTTGCGATCCTCTGCTCGCACAATTTCACCCACCCCTTCAATCAACCCATCGAATACGCAAAGAAGGTGGGTGAGCTCACCAATATGCTGGGCAGCGGCAAGATGCTCGTCCAGCGCTACGGCGACATTTTGGACGGCAAGCGCACTTGGGCGGAAGAGCTCGAGCACAGCAACGTGCGTCCCACGCTGAAGGACGCCGTCGCAGGGGATATCACCGCCGCGATGCCTTATCGCGCGATGCTCTCCATCATCAATTTCATCAAGAGCGTGGACGTCATCGTTCCCGGCTTCGCGTCGGACGAGACCCTCCTGTATTCGCCCGAACTGAAGTTCTATTCCAATAAGATCAAGATGGACGAGGATCTCTCCACCTCCATCGCGCATTTGCATTGTCTCGGTGACAGCACGGGCTGGACGAGGGGGTTGATGATGGCGTCGGTGATGGGGGT
>CAMOTC010000096.1 GCA_946625545.1 uncultured Clostridia bacterium
CCCGAGACTTTTTTCAATCGAGTTCCTTATTCTCACTTTACTGCGTCGTCAGACGACAGCCGAAAGACGAGCGCGCCGATCTCGGCAGCGATTGCAGTCGCCTCTTCGGATGTATCGAATTCTTTCTCGATAGAGAGCGCGCAGGCATCGGTGGCACGTTTGAGGACGGAGATCTTCAAGACAACTTTCTTCTCTGCCTGTTGCCTTTTTGAAAGTGCGAATAGAATACCGGCGATAATGAGCAGGAAAAGCGAAATACCACCGACCACGACTCCCGTCACGTTCAGGCGAAAACGATGATATCCCATCAAAAAGAAGTATCCGATGAAGCATAAGACCGCGATAGATACGATCGTCAGAAGTAACGCCTTTTTACGGACGCTCACAGATCCCGATCTCCTCTTCAGCAGCTTGACACCCCCTATGATCAAGGGAAGAAGCGCAACACCGCCGAGGACGATACTCAGGATCCAAAGGACGGATCTGTGCCTGGAAAAGTCATAGATTATCCCCAATACATAAGAGGCGATCAGCAATGCGATGGCAGAGATTAACATGAAGAATTCAAGGGACTTTATATTCCGCATCGTTCCGCTGACCTCGATAATGTTACGAGGATAAGAGACGGTTTCCACCTGATCGATCTCGCTGAGCAGGACTTCCTTCTGCACGAGCATCTCCCCGCGGACGTCCCGCTTGATCACCCGCTTATCGGTAAAGATCAAGGAGTCCTCCCCCTCGGGCGAAAAGTCCTGCGGAAAATCGTAGCGCTTGACGATGCGTTCGCCCTCACCCAAGCATAGTGCTTTCTCTTCCATATCCTTCTCCTTTCGTGCCGAAAAGCACGCCGTGTAAAATAACCAGTTATTTTATTATAGCAGCGAAAGCACTTTCTGTCAAGGGAGCAACAAAGCGGATAGTGACGACGTATGCGCATAAAAACCCTCATCGCGCCTATCGGCGCAATCACGCTCCCTTTCTCTCCTTGATGCAAGCATCTTCGGGAAGGGCGTCATAGTTCGCTACGCTCACGAACGGATTCTCTCTACACTGCCTGACATAGCGCGGAGAGAATGCTTAGACCAGACAATTATACACCCATCATTCCCTTATTGAGTGCGGAGAAGGGGTGCAGATGCGAGGCATATTCACCCCGAAAAATATGCTATTTCTCTGGGACCCCGATACAAAAACCGCGCAGGCTCTATGATTGATCTCTTTGGCACCCCATAGCACAGCCTGATAGAGCGCGGAGAGAATGCTTAGACGAGACAATTATACACCCATCATTCCCTTATTGGGCGCGGAGAAGGGTTGCAGATGCGAGGCTTATTCACCCCCAAAAATCTTTGATTTTTCAGGGACCCCGATACGAAAAACCGCGCAGGCTCTATGATTGATCTCTTTGGCACCCCCTAGCACAGCCTGATAGAGCGCGGAGAGAATGCTTAGACCAGACAATTATACACCCATCATTCCCTTATTGAGTGCGGAGAAGGGGTGCAGATGCGAGGCATATTCACCCCGAAAAATATGCTATTTCTCGGGGACCCCGATACAAAAAAACGCGCAGGCTCATATGATTGATCTCTTTGGCACCCCCTCGCACAGCCTGATAGAGCGCGGAGAAAGTGGTAGAGGCGAACGCTCCGTGAAAAAAGGGGCAGGCGCGTACTCCTTGTACGTAACTGCCCCGTTTTGAAACGGTAGTGAAGTATATGCCGCTTTATGCGCGCTCTATCAGGCTGTGCCCTGTCATCTCAGGCGGCTGATCAATCCCCATCACATCCAGCAACGTCGGCGTAATATCCGCTAAGACGCCGCCGTCCATCAGCTTTCTCCCCTTGTAGCGATCATCCACGAGGATGAAAGGCACGGGGTTCAGAGAGTGCGCGGTCATCGGGGAGCCGTCCTCCGCGATCATCACGTCTGCGTTGCCGTGGTCGGCGGTCACGATAGCCATACCGCCCGCCTCTTTGATCGCCTCGATGAGGCGCTTGACGCAGCCGTCCACCGTGGTGACGGCTTTCATCGCCGCCTCCATGATGCCGGTGTGACCCACCATATCGCAGTTGGCGTAATTGAGAACCATCACGTCGTACTTGCCGCTCTCGATGAGCTCGATCGCCTTATCGGTGATCTCGGGCGCCGACATCTCGGGCTTCATATCAAAGGTGGCTACCTGCGGTGAAGGGATCAAGACGCGATCCTCGTTCGCGTAGGGAGTCTCGTTGCCGCCGTTGAAGAAGAAAGTCACGTGCGCGTACTTCTGCGTCTCGGCGATGCGGAGCTGGGTGAGACCCTTCTTGGAGATGTATTCGCCGAAGGTATTCTCGAGCCCCGTGGGCTTGAACGCCACCTCGAGATAGGGCTCGAACTCCGCCTTATAGCTCGTCATAGAGACGTACTTGGGGGCGAGGAAGCCCGTCTTGCGCTCGAAGGAAGCGAAATCGGGATAGATGAAAGCCTGCGTGATCTGACGCGCGCGGTCGGGGCGGAAATTGTAGAAGATGATGCTGTCGCCCGCCTTGACCTTGCCGATCGCCTCGCCCTTCTCGTCCACGATGACGGTGGGGAGCACAAATTCGTCGGTCTTGCCGTTTTCGTAGCTATGCTGCATCGCGAGGACGGGATCGGTCTCCTTGATACCCTCGCCGAGGGTCATCATATCGTACGCCTTCTCCACTCTGTCCCACGCATTGTCGCGATCCATCGCGTAGAAGCGACCCGTGATGGTGGCGACCTTGGCGGTGCTGCCCGAGGACTTTATAAAGTCCTGAAGCTCCTGCATAAAGCCGACGCCGGAGGTCGGAGAGACGTCGCGTCCGTCCATAAAGCAATGGAGATAGATCTTCTCGACGCCCTTCTCTTTCGCCGCATTCAGAATGCCGAAGAGATGGTCGATATGGCTGTGCACGCCGCCCGAGGACAAAAGTCCCATCAGGTGGAGCGCTTTGCCGTCCTTTGCATTCTCCATCGCCGCGACGATAGCGGGATTGGAGCCGATGGAGCCGTCCTGCACGGCGAGGGTGATACGGGTGAGTTCCTGATAGACCACCCTACCCGCGCCGATATTGGTATGACCCACCTCACTATTGCCCATCTGCCCGTCGGGGAGACCCACGGAGAGTCCGCTCGCGCCGATCTCAGTCGTGGGATAGGTCTGCATCAGATAATCGATATAAGGGGTTCCCGCGGTCTTGATCGCGTTGCCCTTGACCTCGGGATTGATCCCGAAGCCGTCCATTATGACGATCGCGTGAAGTTTAGCCATAGATCAATAGTTCACGACGAGGCTGAAATCGGGAGCTTTGAGGCTCGCGCCGCCGATGAGACCGCCGTCGATCTCGGGCATCGCCATGAGCTCTTTGACATTCTTCGGATTCATGGAGCCGCCGTACTGGATCCTGACCTTCTCCTCTGCGCACTTGGGGCAGTAGAGTTTGCCGATGGTGTCACGAATGATCTTGATGGTGTCGTTCGCGACCTCCGCCGTGGCGGTCTTTCCGGTGCCGATCGCCCACACGGGCTCGTAAGCAACGACGATATTCTCTAAGTCTTCCTTGGCGATATCCTTGAAAGCCTCGGTGGTCTGACGCACCAAAACTTCCTCCACCTTGCCGCCTTCGCGCTCCTCGAGGGTCTCGCCCACGCAGATGATGGGCTTGAGTCCTTTGGCGAGGGCTGCCTTGACGCGGGCGTTGACGGTCTGATCGGTCTCGCCGAAGTACTGTCTGCGCTCGCTGTGACCGATGATGACGTAGGTCACGCCAAGCTCGACCAGCATATCCGCGGAGATCTCGCCGGTAAAGGCGCCTTTCTCAGCCCAGTGCACGTTCTCCGCGCCCACCTTGATATTGGTGCCCTTGGTCAGCTCGACAGCGGTCGCGAGATCGGTATAGGGGGTGCAGATCACGACTTCCGCCTTCGCGTCCTTGACGAGAGGGATGAGCTCGGTGACGAGCGCCTTGGTCGCCGCGATGGTATTATTCATTTTCCAGTTTCCTGCAATGATCGGAGTTCTCATTTTATTACCTCACTTATTTTATTGCGATAAACGCTTTGATTATTTATTGTTCAAGCAAGCGATACCCGGAAGCACCTTGCCCTCAAAGAGCTCGAGGCTCGCGCCGCCGCCCGTGGAGATATGGGTCATCTTGTCCGCAAAGCCGAGCTGCGTCACAGCCGCCGCACTATCACCGCCGCCGATGATGGTGATCGCGTCCTTCGCATCCGCGAGAGCCTTCGCGACGCTCATCGTGCCCGCCGCAAGGGTGGGATTCTCAAAGACGCCCATCGGGCCGTTCCAGATGACAGACTTTGCCGAAGCGACCGCCGACGCATAGAGCTCGCGGGTCTTGGGGCCGATGTCCATGCCCATCCTGTCCGCGGGGATCTTATCCGCGTCGCAGACGACGGTCTCGATGGGGCCGTCGATGGGATCGGGGAATTCCGCCGTGGTGACGACGTCGATGGGGAGGAGGAACTTCTTGCCGAGCTTCTCCGCCTTTGCCATCATCTCCTTGCAGTAGTCGATCTTGGTCTCGTCAAGGAGGGAGGTGCCCACCTCGTAGCCCATTGCCTTGAGGAAGGTATAGCTCATGCCGCCGCCGATGATCAGGGTGTCGCACTTGTTGAGGAGGTTATCGATGACGTTCAGCTTGTCCGCCACCTTTGCACCGCCGAGGATCGCCACGAAGGGACGAGCGGGATGCTCCAAGGTATCCGCCA
>CAMOTC010000097.1 GCA_946625545.1 uncultured Clostridia bacterium
TCTCCTTGATCGAGCAGGCGGGCGCCACGTGCGTCGGCTTTGTCGCTGCGATCGAAAAGTCGGAGCAGGGCGGCAGGAAGCTCATCGAGGAAAAGGGCGTAAAGGTATATTCCCTCGCGCGTATTAAGGAAATGCGTGCGGGCGAAATAAAATTTGATTAAATAGCCGAAAGGCAAAGGGAGGAAAAAATGAAAAAACTTATCACCATCATTTTAGTGCTTGCGGTTCTTGCGACCATGCTGACCGTCTTTGTCGGTTGTTCCGATGAAGAAGAGTTCAAGGTCGGTATCATCTGCTTGCATGATGAATCTTCGACTTATGATGCGAACTTCATCAACGCGGCGAAAGATGCGGCGAAAGAGCTCGGTCTCAAGGACAGCCAGGTCATCATCAAGACCGGCATCGACGAGTCCAACGAGTGCTATGAGACCGCTAAGGAGCTCGCCGAAATGGGCTGCAAGATGATCTTCGCGGATAGCTTCGGTCATGAGTCCTACATGATCCAGGCCGCAAAGGAGTACACGGACGTTCAGTTCTGCCATGCGACTGGTACCAAGGCTCATACCGAGAAGCTCGCGAACTATCACAACGCTTTCGCTTCCATCTACGAGGGTCGTTACCTCGCCGGCGTTGCCGCAGGTTTGAAGCTCGTTGAGATGAACGCGAACAAGGACGTCAAGAACTACAAGATGGGTTACGTCGGCGCCTTCACCTACGCCGAAGTTATCTCGGGTTACACCTCTTTCTACCTCGGTGCGAAGAGCGTTTGCCCCGAAGTTACGATGGACGTTCAGTTCACCGGTTCCTGGTACGACGTTACCGCCGAGAGAGAGGCTGCTCTTAACCTCATCAACAACAAGGGCTGCGCTTTGATCAGCCAGCACGCCGACTCGATGGGCGCTCCCTCCGCTTGCGAAGAGAAGGGCGTTCCCAACATTTCTTACAACGGCAGTACTGTTAAAGCTTGCCCCAACACCTTCATCGTTGCTTCCAGGATCAACTGGGTCCCCTACTTCAAGCTCATCATGAAGGCTGCGCAGGATGGCACCGAGATCCCGACCGACTACACCGGTACGATCGCCGACGGCTCCGTCGTGCTGACCGACGTCAACACCCAGGCTGCCGCTGCGGGCACCGCTGCGAAGCTCGAAGAGGTCAAGGCGGCTCTCGTCGCCGGCACCCTCAAGGTGTTTGATACCTCCAAGTTCACCGTTACCATCATTCCTCCTTCGGGCGCAGAGGGTGACTTCGGCACCAACACGTCTGCTACCGTTGACGAGAACGGCAAGCTCCTTACCTACACCGCGGACGTTGATGATATGGGCGACTATATCGGCGAGACGCAGGTCGTTTCCGACGGTGCTTTCCAGGAGTCCAAGTTCCGTTCCGCTCCTTACTTCGACATCAAGATCGACGGTATCACCTGCTTGAACGCAGCGTTTTAATCCTTACTGTATATCAATACTCGGGCGGGGCATCCCCGCCCGATCCCAACGAAAGACGAACCTCTCGCGGAATTTTCCGCGAGAGGCGACTTTATCCTAATACGGAGTATTATCTTTATAATGGAAAACGCAATCGAAATGAGGAATATCACCAAGACCTTCGGGTCGGTGAAGGCGAATAACGGGGTCAACCTCGACATTCGCAAAGGGGAGATCCTGTCGGTGCTCGGCGAGAACGGCTGCGGCAAGACCACTCTGATGAACATGCTTGCGGGCATCTATTACCCCGACGAAGGGCAGATCTTTGTGAACGGGGAGGAGGTCGCCATCAAGAGCCCCAAGGATGCCTTCGATCTCAAGATCGGTATGGTGCACCAACACTTCAAGTTGGTGGACGTCTTTACCGCCGCGCAGAATATCGCGCTGGGCGTAAAGGATAAGGGCTTTTATTCTCTCAAGAAAATAGCTGCCGACGTGCGCGAAATGGGCGCTCGTTACGGTTTTATCATAGACCCCAACAAAATGATCCACGCGATGTCTGTCTCTGAGAAGCAGACGGTGGAGATCATCAAGGTGCTCTATCGCGGCGCCAATATCCTGATCCTCGACGAGCCGACAGCCGTTTTGACTCCGCAGGAGATCAAGACCCTCTTTGCTGTGCTTCGTGAGATGAAGAAGGACGGCAAGTCCATCGTCATCATCACCCATAAGCTCAATGAGGTCATGGAGATCTCCGACCGTGTCGCCGTCCTCAGGAAGGGCGAGCATATCGCGACGGTGGAGACCAAGGACACGAGCGAGAAGGAGCTCGCCGATATGATGGTGGGCAAGAAGCTCGACCTCAATATCGACAGGAAGGATCCCGTGGATCCAAAGCCCCGCCTGATCATCGAGCACATGACGGTGAAGAATCGTGACGGATTGAATGCCGTGGACGACGTCTCCTTTACGATCAACGGCGGCGAGATCCTCGGCATTGCGGGCATTTCGGGCAACGGACAGAAAGAGCTCCTCGAGGGTATCGCAGGTCTTCAAAAGGTGGAGAAGGGCGATATCATCTTTCATAATCCCAAGAAGGATAAGCCCGTCACCTTCTTCCATAAGGATCTAAAGCAGATCAAGAAAATGGCTGCGGAAGGCAAATTCCACGATCCCGACGGCAGGAAGTGGGACTTTACGGGGCTCTCGAATAAGGAGATCACCCGCCTCGTCAATGAGGAGAAGGTGCTCTTCTACGAGGACGAGATCATCGACCTCCGCCATCGCACCCCGCGCGAGATACAGGAGCTCGGTATCAAGCTCTCCTTCGTGCCGGAGGATCGCCTCAATATGGGCCTCGTGGGCAATATGAGCATCGTGGATAATATGGCGCTCCGCTCCTATCGTAAGGGCAGGTCCATCTTCGTGAATAAAAAGAGGCCTAAGACCCTCGCCGATAACATCATTCGCGAGCTCGAAGTGGTCACGCCGAGCGATCAGACCCCCGTCAGACGCCTTTCGGGCGGCAACGTGCAGAAAGTTTTGGTCGGTCGTGAGATCTCTTCTTCCCCGAAGGTCCTGATGGCGGCGTACCCCGTGCGCGGACTGGATATCAATAGTTCTTACCTCATCTACAACCTTCTCAATCAGCAGAAAGAGAAAAACGTCGCCGTCGTCTTCGTCGGTGAAGACCTCGACGTGCTCCTCGCTCTCTCCGACCGCTTGCTCGTCCTCTCGGGCGGCAAGGTCGCGGGTATCGTGGACGCGCGCAAGGTCACCAAGGAGGAGGTCGGCATGATGATGCTGAGCCGCGCCAAGGCAGAAGACGCTGAGGCGATTAAGCAGATGATGGGTGACAAAAAGGAGGACAAGGAATGAATACGACTAAGAAAACGCGTGAGCCTCTTTTTCACTTGGTCAAGCGCGGAAACGTCAAGCCGTGGCTTCCCTGGGTCGTGCGCGTAGTCACGATCGTGGCGGCGTTTATCGTGATCGGACTCATGACGATGATCGCTTTCGGCACAAATCCCATTAAGGTCTACGGCTATATGTTCAAGGGTGCTTTCGGCACCAAGTATAAGGTCATGCGCCTCTTGCGTGACGTAGCCATTCTGCTCCTCTTCGCTCTCGCGGTCACTCCCGCCTTCAAGATGAAGTTTTGGAATATCGGCGCGGAAGGACAGGTATTGATGGGTGCGTTCGCTTGTATGTTCTGCATCATTCATTGGGGCGGCGCGATAAACGATACTCTCTTGATCTTTATCTGCTTGCTTGCCTCCATCGTCGCGGGCGCGCTTTGGGCGGTGATCCCCGCACTTTTCAAGGCAAAGTGGAATACCAACGAAACCCTCTTCACCCTGATGATGAACTACGTCGCGATACAGGTCATCCTTTATGCGATCAAGATATGGGCGCCCAGCGGATCGGGCACGCTCTCTCCCTTGCCGTACGCCAACCTTCCGCAGATCGGCGGCGACAACTTTTGGTTCAGCATCATCGTGGCGATCGTGATGACTGCCTTCATGTTTATTTATTTGAAGTTTACCAAGCACGGTTACGAGATCGAAGTCGTGGGTGAGAGCGAGAATACCGCGCGCTATATCGGCATCAACGTCAAGAAGGTCATTATCCGCACCTTGATCCTCTCGGGCTTGATCTGCGGCGTCGTGGGCTTCCTTTTGGTCGCGGGTATCAACCACACCGTCAGCAGCACGACGGCGGGCGGCAGGGGCTTTACGGCGATCCTCGTTTCCTGGCTCGCGAAGTTTAATCCTCTGTATATGATCCTGACCTCTCTCCTCGTTGTCTTCCTCGCCAAGGGTACCGACGAAGTTATGACGATGAGCGGCGTGACCAACAGCTTCTTCTCGCAGGTGGTCACGGGTATCGTGTTCCTGATGATCATCGGATGCGAATTCTTTATCAACTATAAGATCGTCTTCCGTCACCGCGCCAAAAGGGGAATGGCGCCCCCCGCACCTGAAGCGGCGGAAAAGTCCGACGCGATACAGAGCCCCGCGCCCGAAGCGCAGCAGGCGACTGCAAAGGAGGAATAAGCTATGGCATTCGTATCCTTTTTATCCAGCGCGATCAGACTGAGCGCCTCATTCCTCTACGGTTCGACGGGTGAGATCATCACCGAAAAAAGCGGGCACCTTAACCTCGGCATCCCCGGCGTGATGAGCGTG
>CAMOTC010000098.1 GCA_946625545.1 uncultured Clostridia bacterium
TTCCACCCCGAGGCGGAATTCCACGCCCATCTCCTTGATGACGTCTATCTCGGCGGCGAGGATGTCCTTCTCCAAGCGATAGGAGGGGATGCCGTGCGAGAGCATACCGCCCGCGCGATCCTCCTTCTCGAAGACCGTGACGGGATATCCGTCGCGGCGCAGGAAATATGCCGCGGAGAGTCCGGCGGGGCCGCTGCCGATCACGGCGACCTTAAACTCGTCGCCCCACATCCCGCCGTCGTGCTTTTCGCAGAGGGGGATATAGCGGTTCTTTTTATTGAGATCGCGCGAAGCGATGAATTTCTTGATCTCGTCGATGGCGATCGGCGCGTCCACGGTGCCTCTCGTGCAGGCGTCCTCACAGCGACGGTTACACACCGCGCCACAGATCATGGGCAGGGGATTGTCCTGCTTGATGAGACGGAGCGCCTCGTCGTAGCGACCCTCTGCCGCCATCTTGACATACCCTTGCACGGAGAGGTGCACGGGGCATGCCGTCTTGCAGGGGGCGGTGCCGGTGTCGTAGCAGTTGATCTTCGCGTCGTCGCGATAATTATAGTTCCACTTCTTCGCGTTCCATCTGCGCGCGTCGGGGAGCTGGGTCTTGGGATACTTGACCGCGCTGCCGTCCTTCTTGCAGAGCTTTTGGCCGAGCTTCGCCGCGCCGACGGGGCAGACCTCGACGCACTTGCCGCAGGCGACGCACTTGTCTTTCTCAACGTGCGCGCGGTACGCGGAGGCGGAGAGGTTGGGGGTATTGAAGAGCTGCGAGGTGCGCAGCGCGTTGCAGACGCCGGGGGCGCAGTTACAGATCGCGACGATCTTGTCCTCGCCGTCTATATTGGTGATCTGGTGCACGTAGCCGTGGCGCTCGGCGCGCTCGAGGATCTCATAGACCTCTTCCTTCGTGACATAGTGACCGATGCCGCGGTCGTCCATATACTCCGCCATGTCGCCCACGCCGATGCAGTAATTGCCGCAGATCTCGCCCGATCCTTCGCCGCGCATGGCTTGCTGCTTGCGGCAGGAGCACTCGGAGATGCCGAACTTATCGTACATGTCAATCCAGCGGGAGAGGTGTTCGACGGAGACGCTGTGGCTCTCGGCAGAGATCGCCTTCTCGACGGGGATCACATGCATGCCGATGCCGGCGCCGCCCGGGGGGACGAGCTCCGTCACGCCCGCGAGGGGGATCTGGGTCATCAGGTTGAAGAAGGTGGCGAGCTGCGGGAATTCATCCGTCAGCTTGTCCTGCATCATCATGAACTCCGCGCTGCCGGGCACGAAGATGGGCAGCTCGTATTGCAGATGCTTGTCGGGGGTCTTCGCCCTGTTTTGCTCGATTATGCCGATCCAGCGCAGACGCTCCACCATCTTTTGGGTGTCTTCGAGGCTCATGCCGTTCCTCTCGGCGAGCTCGGGCACGGAGTAGGGCACTCTCGTCTTCTTGAAATTGAGGAGGAACTTGACCTGCTCCTTATTGAGGATCATATCGAGGATCCAATATTCGGGGTCGCGGTGATTGATCTTATGGAAGAGCTTTTTCGGGATGCGGTCGGTGATCATCTCCGCCAGTTTCTTGACGAGACGAGCTTTCTCGGGATCTGCCGGCACGTAGTTGGGATCTTGCCAATAGTCCCGCTCGTTTATCATCGGATCTCCGATCTTCCATTCTTCAAAACTTTTGCCCATGAGTTTACCTCCTATGAAACGCGTAATAGCGAAAAGACTGACGAGTCAGTATCTTTATCATTATATAATAATGAAAAATGAAAGTCAATATCTCAAAAAGAAAAAATGAGAGTTCGGGTCTCAAAAATAAAAAAGAAACGAAAGAGATCGTGCTCGACGCCATTCACGACACCGTGCACGAAATGGCTCGCGACGAGGCGAGACACAGCAAGGCGTTTAAGGGACTTTTGGACCGCTACTTCAAATAAGTCGAGCGCGTATCGCGGCACATATACTTCACTAACTATTTCATCAAAGGGCAGTTACGTACAAGGAGTACGCGCCTCCACCCCACAATAATGTCATTATTGTAGGGACCCCAATGGCGCGCTCGCGCCTGCCCTTTTCTTCAAAGAGCGCTTGTCTCTACGCCACTCTCCGCGCTCGATAGAGTTTACAAATAAGGATAAAAAGCAGAGGTCTTTTCGGAGATCTCTGTTTTTTATTGTCAAAAATGCTGTCAAAGTTTCCGATCCGAAAGGGGACCATTGTCAAATTTGACATCCAAAGAATAAATAAGTTAATTATTGAAAAGTAGGTATTTATGTGATAAAATAAAAGTGCGATACATTTTAATACACCGCAATAGTGCATCCTTTCGGTAAGGATGTGCCTATTTCGCGTTACACGACCTATTGTGGTGTATAAGTGTAAAATGTATCGCAGCATGCGGGATGGTGCATTTTTACAGGTATCGTTTCGTATAAAGCGGTACCTTTTTTATTGGGCAAAGGAGAAGGATATGAAACGAAACCTGGTCTGGATTTGTTTGTTGCTTATCGTGTTTGGCGCGTTTGTTTTTGCAGCGTGTGAGAATGTAAATAACGAAACGGTCACGGACGCCGTTACGATAGCAAGCCTGAAAACCGAGGTCGGAAATGCCTTTGACAAGTTGTCTTTTGCGAGCGACCTTGCAGTAGACAGCGAACGTGGTGTGATCGCCTTCACCGTTGAGAACGATACGACGGAGATTTCTCTTGCCGAGATCAAGACGTCAACCGTGAGCATTACAGTATCCACATTGGATGGGATAAGCGTAACCGCCATCACCTTGAATGAAGGCGTAAACGTTTATTCCCTCAATGCGTCGAGTGGAAACCTATCCGTGAATTACACCTTGAAGATCACACGGAAAGCCGCAACGGCGGACCCCGCACCTTCCGATCCCGTGGTCGAACCCGATCCAACGACCGATCCTACCGAAGATCCGACCGTCGACCCGACTACCGACCCGACTGTCGATCCGACTACCGACCCGACGACCGATCCGACGGAGGACCCGACGACAGATCCTTCTCTTGATCCCGAACCCGCACACACCCACACCTTCGCCGATGTTTGGACGAAAGATGAAAGCTATCACTGGCACGCTGCGACCTGCGAGCATACGGACGAAGTGAAAGACAGAGCCGCGCACGATTGGCAGGTTACTTTCACGAATCCCGCCACCGAGACGGCGGACGGCTTTATCCTTTATGCCTGTTCCGTTTGCGGCGCAACCAAGACGGAGACCTTGCCGCAAATCGGACATACGCACGTTTACGGTTCGCTGATTACAGAAGTTCCGGCTACTTGTACAAGCGCTGGAACTGCGGCGCATTACGAGTGTTCCGCTTGTAGGAAACTCTTTGATGAAGAGAAGAGGGAAGTGACGGCGGCGGACCTTGTCCTTGCGGTCGATCCCGATAATCACGATTTAGTTCATCGTGACGCTCAAGCCCCCACTTGTACCGAGATTGGTTGGAACGCATACGATTATTGCTCTCGCTGTGATTATACGACCTACGTTGAACTTCCCGCCACGGGACACTCCTATTCCGATACTTGGTCGTGGGATTCGGAAGCCCACTGGCGTGTCGCCACTTGTGAACATGCGACCGAAATGACGGACTATGCCGCGCACCTCTTCGGCGATTGGGAAACGGACAGGGAGGCGGACTACGAGAACGCAGGTGCCAAGCATCGCACTTGCTCGGTTTGCCTCTACGTTGAGAACGCGGTTATTCCTACACTTGAAAGAGCGCGCTACACCATTTCCTTTGACCTAAATGGCGGCGTCACGTCCTCTGTCGCCACGCCCATCTCGGTCACGGAACTCAATGCGTCGGACTTCTTCTTTGACGTTACGAAGGAGGGATATACCTTCCACGGTTGGGCGTATGACGGCGTAACGGTCTTTGACGAAAAGGGCACGAAGCTTGCCGATCCTGTAATGACTGCCTCGATGACCTTTACGGCGGTCTTCACGCAGACCATTAGATTGTCTATCACCACCAATATGCCCGAGGCAGGTACCATCACGGGAGCGGGCGAATATGCGTACGACACCGAGGTTGACGTTGCCGCGCATCCCTACCAAGGTTACGAGTTCGTCGGCTGGGTGTATTCCAATGCCATCCTCTCCAATCAAGAGGACTATCGCTATAAGATGTGGGATCGTGACGTCACCATCACCGCCCGCTTTAAGCTCGCTAACTTTGATTTGGGGCTTACTTCCAACAATGAGGGGAAGGGCGTCGTCTTCATCGACCCCACGGGGGATAACGACCTCTACGAAGTAGAGAAAGAAAAGAGCGTCACCTATACGAACGTCGTCACTGTCGCGGCGTACACCAAGACAGCCACTCGTTTCCTCGGTTGGTTCGATGAGGAGAATGCGCTTGTCACCACGAACGCGGTCTTCTCCTTCCGTATGCCCAATCACGACTATTCCCT
>CAMOTC010000099.1 GCA_946625545.1 uncultured Clostridia bacterium
CAATAGCGACAAATGGGATATCACTCGCCCTCGTCCATCTTTTTCTTGACGCGGGCGATGGCTTCGATGGCGGCATCGCACCCTTTGCGACGCGCCTTATGATACAAACGGAAAGCTTTCAGGAGAGACTTTTCGACGCCAAGTCCATTCTCATATATAGTGGCGAGATCAAGCGCCGCCGATACCACGCCCTGCGCGACCGCCCGCTCGAGGAGAGCCGCCGCCTTCTCATAGGATCGCTCCGTGCCTTCGCCCGTCATATACATCTTGCCGAGCGCGGCTTCCGCATCTCTGTCCCCCTTTTCCGCCGCCATCTCGTACCATTGTACGGCATCGGAGGAGGACTTATCCACCCCCATTCCCCGCTCATACATTTTGCCGAGGAGAGACATCGCTCCGACGTGTCCCTGCGACGCCGCGAGAGTCGCGTATTCAAATGCCTCTTCGTGATCCGCCTCCGTCCCTTGTCCTCGTATCAGGAAGCAGGCGCACTTATACTCCGCCTCCGCGATCCCCTCTTCCGCCGCACGCTCGTACCAACGGTAGGCATAGTAATTATTCTGCAAGCCGCCCTGCCCGAGCTCATACATTCTCGCGAGAGCGACCTGTCCGCGCGGATCGCCGCATTTCGCGGCTTTGCGGAAATACTTTAAGGCGTTCGCGTGAGAGCGTTCGGTGCCGATCCCCTCGTAGTACAGACGTCCGAGGGGATAGTATGCCTCGGCGTAAGCGCCGATCGCGGCGTTATCGTACCAGAAGAAGGCATCTTCATAGTCCTGCTCCGTTCCCCGCCCTTCCTCGGTCATGACCCCGAGGTGATACATCGCTTCGCTATCGACGTTGGAAGCGGCTCGACGGTACCAGCGATATGCCTCCGCGTCCGAAGCCACCACGCCGAGACCCTTTTCGTACAGTCTCCCGAGGGCGCACTCCGCGGCGGCGTGATCGTGATGTGCCGCGCGGCGATACCATATCACGGCGGTTTCATAGGACTGCGGATAGTAGATGCCCCTCTCATACAGACAGGCGAGCTCGTACATCGCGGGGACGCATCCCCCCTCCGCCGCTTTGGTCAAAAGCCATGCCGCTTTACCGATCGTGGGATCATCTCCCCCGTCCACGTGGTCTCCCTCAAAGAGGGACATCGCCGCTTCGTACTGTTTGTCGGGGTCGATCTCGCCGTCTATCTCGTCGGTGCCTGCCGTCCTGAGGATCTCCGAGATACTGTTTCTGACTTTTTCGCGGGCTTCCATATTCCCGAGGGCGGCTGCTTTTTTATACCAGGCGAGCGCCGCGTCTTGATCCGCCGCGATCTTTTTCCCTTCCTCATAGAGTCTGCCGAGCGTGACCATCGCCTCGGCATTTCCCCCTTCCGCCGCGCGGGCGTAGAGGGCGCACGCCGTCTTGATCGATCTCTCCACGCCACGACCGTACTCGTAGCATTTCGCGAGATGATAGGTAGACAGGACGTCTCCCACCGCCGATGCGTTTCGATACCATTCGATCATCGATGGCAGATCGTTCTCACGAACGTTATTCAGAAAAGAAAAATCGTCCTGCATTCCGTGACTCCTCCCGAGCGTCAGTTGCCGCTCCTCTTCATCCTCAGGCGAAAGAGCGCCTGCATCGCGGCGGAGCCTGCGCCATAGTGCAGCCCCTTCTCGTAGAGCATCTTTGCTTGTTCAAAAGATTTCTTTACGGCATAGCCGCATTCGTACATATATCCTAAGTGGACGAGCGCGTCGCCGTTATCGGTGTCCGCACCCTTTTGATACCACTTGAGAGCCTCCTCATAAGAGCGGTCCACACCTACGCCGTTCTCGTAGAGTTCGCCCAGCGCGGTCATCGCGGCGACGTGTCCCCTCTCCGCCGCGTCACGATAATACTTCGCCGCCTTTTCGTGATCGATGGGGACGCCAAGTCCTTTATCGTACAGCTTGCCGAGCTCGTACATCGCGTCGATATGCCCGATCTGTGCGGCGTGAAGAAAGCATCTCATCGCTTTCATAGCGCCCGGACCCTCCCCTTGCGAGTCCGCTAGCGCCTCCATACCGTCGCGGTAGAGCGCCGCCGCCCGATCCACAGGGGAGAGAGTCATATAGGACTCTTTCTCGATCTCCTCCAATCTACCCTTTGCGTCCGCGTGTCCGTGAGCCGCCGCCTCCTTGTACCAAGAGAGCGAGATCTCCTCCGCCGACGCAGAGAGACACAGCTCCCCTTCGTAGAGTTCGCCGAGGCGATACATCGCGTCGGCATAGCCGAGTTTCGCCGACCTTTCATACAGCTCCGTCGCCTTTTCGAGAGAGGCAGCCACACCGCTCCCCGTCTCGTAACATAGGGCGAGATGATAGATGGCGTCGGGATCGTTATGCGCCGCGGCATTTTCGTACCAAGCGATGATGGGCGCGATGTCGCGGATATTGGGTAAAAACTCTTTCTTTTTGATCATATCTCTCCGCTCACATCTCTGCCCTGACTCTCGCCGCCGCTTTCGCCGCGAGCTCCTCGCCGAGAGACGCCGCCTTTTCGAACCACTTCAGAGCGAGAGACAAGGACTTTTCGACGCCCTGCCCGCTCTCGTATAAGATGCCGAGAGAGTAGCAGGCGTAGGCATTGTCCTTCTCCGCCGCTACCAGGTAGAGCTCCACGGCTTTCTCGTAGGATTTCTCCACCCCATATCCCCGCTCATAGAGATAGGCGAGATCGACGTGGGCGCTGATATTGCCGTGCTCCACCGCTCGCGAGTACCATGCGGCGGCTTTCTCATAGGAACGCTCTACCCCATTGCCTTTTTCATAAATCCTACCGAGATTTCTCTCGGCGCAATCGTTGCCTTTATTCGCCGCCTTGCGATAAAAAAGTATCGCCTTGACAAAGGACTGTGTGACGCCGAGACCTTTCTCGTAGAGGATCGCGAAATTATTCATCGCGTCGGCGTGACCGAGCTCGGAGGCTTGTAGATACCAATCCGCGGCGAGGGGATAGTTTTGATCCACCCCTTCTCCCGCCTCGCACATACAGCCGAGCATATACATCGCGGAAGCATTGCGGCGCGCTGCCGCTTCGGAAAAAGAGAGATACGCTTGTTGATAGGACTGTTCAAAATGCCGTCCTTCGTAGTACATACGACCGAGATTATAAAAGGCAGCGGCACAAAACTTCTTTGAGGCGAGGGTGTACCATTTCGCGGCTTCATCGTCCGACTGTGGGACGACCTCTCCCTTTTCGGCAAGGACGCCGAGCTCGTTCATCGCGTCGCCATAGTCTCTGTCCGCCGCGATGCGATAGTATTTGAGAGCCTCCTCGACGGATCTCTCCACCCCAAACCCATTGTCGTAGAGGAGAGCGATGCGATAGGGAGCCTCCGCATTATCACGGTTCATCGCCAACTGATAATTCTCGCGAGCCTTCTCGTAGGACTGCTCCACTCCTTTGCCCGTCTCGTAGAGATAACCGATACGGCAGTAAGCGTCGCCGTATCCTGCCGCCGCCGCGGTATTGTACCACTTGAGAGCGAACCGATAGGAGTGATCCACACCTTTACCCAGTTCAAAAGCGCGTCCCAGTTCGTACGCCGCTGCGGGATCATTCAGGTCAGCCGCTCTTTCAAACCAGCGAATGGCTCTCTCGGGAGAGGTGAGCACCCCCGTCCCTTCGAGATAGATCCTGCCGAGGGCGATCATCGCGCCGGTATGACCTTTGGACGCTGCCTTCTCAAGCCAAGATACGGCGTCTAAGGCGCTCTTCGACTCGTCGATGCCCTTTATAAGCATCGTGCCGAGAAAATACTCCGCGGGGACATAGCCCTGCTCCGCGCTGTTCCGCGCATATCTTATCGCGAGCTTTTCCGACTCTTTGACGCCGAGCCCCTTTGCATAGAGCTCCGCGAGCTCGTACTGCGCTTCGGCGTGACCTTTGTCCGCCGCCGCGGTCAAGTACATCGCGATACTCGCATAGGGAGGATCGTTCGGATGCTCGTCCTTGAGTTTCTTTGCCGCGAGATACATCGTCTCGACAAAGGAAAAGCCGCTTCCCCCGCCTTCCTCCTCGGGAGCCAGACGTGCGACGGCGTCCTCCTGTCCGAGCTCGGCGGCTCTTTCGAGGAGTTCCTTTGCCTTTTCGGGAGACTTTTTTACACAAATCCCTTTCTCGTACATTTCGGAGAGAGCAAAAAGTGCGTCGGGATGATCTTTCGCCGCCGCCTCCGTGTAGTAATCAAAGGCTTTTTGAAGTGACATCTCCACTCCGCGGCCGATCTCATGGCACACGCCGAGAGCATAGAGAGCATCGGCATTCCCCGAATGCGCTCCCATACTATACCATTGGATCATCAAATCGATATCACGGACGTGCTCTAAAAAATTCGCCTTATTCATCCCGATCTCCGACCGCACGCGA
>CAMOTC010000100.1 GCA_946625545.1 uncultured Clostridia bacterium
GCCGCCATCTCGGTAGCGCCGCCGGGGGTGCTTGCCTGCCCTGTGATGGCGATGCGGAAGGACCAGAGCATCTGCCCTTTCTTGAGACCTGCCGTCTCTGCCGTCGCGACGAGGAGATCGTGCAGGACGGTCATATCCCAGCCCTCCATCGCTTCAATGGCGGGGAGCGCCGCTTTGAGGGCGGTCAGCGCGACGGTGGCGTCGGTCTTCATCTTTTGATGATTATAGAGGCTGACGTCGTATGCCCCAAACTCCTCGAGGAAGTTTACGAGAGAGGGGATCTCGGAGAGGATCTCCACGCGGGGGATCAGGAGGGGTGCGAGCAGCTCGTAGTCGTACTTACCACCCACCTTGGACGCGTCGAGGAAGGGACGCGCCGCCTCGATAAACTCAGAAACCGACATCGCCTTGATATAGCTCGCGTTCAGCCAGCGGAGTTTCGCCTCGTCAAAGATCGCGGGAGAGATACATAGCCCCTCCACCGAGAAGAGACGGATGAGGTCGTCCATCGAGAGCATTTCCTCGTTATTCTTGGGACTCCAACCGAGGAGAGCGATATAGTTCACGATCGCCTTGGGGAGATAGCCCTTCTTTACGAAATCGTCAAAGTTCGCGTCGCCGTGGCGCTTGCTGAGCTTATGCTCCTTATCGCGCATAATGGGCGGGAGGTGCATATACTGCGGGCGCTCCCAGCCAAAGGCGTCGTAAATCAGGTTATACTTCGGGGTACTGGACAGGTACTCGTTGCCGCGGATCACGTGGGTGATGCCCATCAGGTGGTCGTCCACGACGTTTGCAAAGTTATAGGTGGGCATACCGTCGCTCTTCAAGAGCACGGCGTCCTCCATATCCTTATAAGCGACCGAGATCTCGCCGTACACGAGGTCGTTATAGGTGCTGACGCCGTCGGTCTCGGGAATGTTCTGCCTGACGACGTAGCTGTCGCCGCGCGCGAGGCGCTCCGCCACCTCCTCTTTGGAGAGGCGCAAGCAGCGCTTGTCGTACTTCTCGGTGCCGCCGTCCGTCATATCGCGTCCTTTGCAGAAGCAGTAATAGGCGCCCCCTTTCGCGATGAGCTCTTCGGCGTATTTCTTGTAGATAGCCTTCCTCTCGCTCTGCACGTAGGGGCCTGTCGTCCCCTCTTTGCCGGGACCTTCGTCATAGTCGATGCCCGCCTCGCGGAGAGTAGAGAATATCACGTCTACCGCACCCTCGACGTAGCGACCTTGGTCGGTGTCCTCGATGCGGATGATGAACTTGCCGCCGTTTGCCCGTGCGTAGAGATAGGCGTACAGCGCGGTGCGCAGATTGCCGATATGCATAAAGCCCGTGGGACTGGGCGCAAATCTCGTTCTTACTTCCATACTTTTCCCCTTATTTCTTCTCCGGCTTCATCGTCGGGAACAAAAGGACGTCGCGGATGGAGCGAGAATCGGTCAGGAACATGACCATCCTGTCGATACCGATGCCAAGACCACCTGTCGGGGGCATACCGTACTCGAGCGCGGTGCAGAAATCCTCGTCGTAGGGCTGTGCCTCTTCGTCCCCCTTCGCCTTCGCCGCCATCTGCGCCTCGAAACGCTTTCTCTGGTCGAGAGGATCGTTGAGCTCGCTGAAGGCGTTGCCGCCCTCGGAGGCAAAGATAAAGAACTCGAAGCGCTCGGTCAAGCGGGGATCGGAGGGCTTTCTCTTCGCGAGAGGACTGACCTCGACGGGATAATCGGTGATAAAGACCGGCCCAACGAGCTTCTCCTCGACAAAGGCGTCAAAGATATTGTAGAGCGCGTTGCCCCACGAGGTATCCTCCGCCATATCGAGACCCATCGCGTTGCCGCGCTTGATGAGATCCTTGAGATCGTCGTGGTCAAAGTCCATACCGGTATATTTCTTGACCGCTTCCACCATCGTGAGTCTCTCCCACGGGGTCTGCAAGTGGAGCTCCTGTCCCTGATAGACGAGATCCAAGGAGCCGTTGACCTTCATCGCCGCGGCGGTGTACAATTCCTCGGTGATGCGCATCATCTCATTGTAGTCCACGTACGCCTGATAGAGCTCGATGGTGGTGAACTCGGGGTTATGCTTGGTATCCATACCCTCGTTGCGGAACTGCCTGCCGATCTCGTACACCTTCTCAAAGCCGCCCACGATGCACCTCTTGAGGTGCAGCTCGGTCGCGATACGCATATACATATCGATATCGAGGGTGTTGTGATGGGTCACGAAGGGGCGCGCGTTCGCGCCGCCCGCAAGGGTATTGAGCACCGGGGTCTCCACCTCGATAAAGCCCTTCTTGTCGAGGACCTCGCGGATCGTGGAGATGATCTTGCTCCTCTTGATAAAGACTTCCTTGACCTCGGGATTTGCGATCAGGTCAACGTAACGCTGACGATATCTGAGGTCGGTGTCCTGCAAACCGTGGAACTTCTCGGGGAGGGGAAGGAGGGACTTGCTGAGCAGTTTATACTCCTTCGCGTGGACGCTGATCTCTCCCGTCTGCGTGCGGAAAACGAAGCCCCTGACGCCGATGATATCGCCGATGTCGAGCTGTTTGAACGCCATATATTCGCTCTCACCGATATCGTCGCGGCGCACGTAGATCTGGATCTTGCCTTCGCCGTCGAGGATGTGCGCAAAACTCGCTTTGCCCATAATGCGGCGGGAGACGAGACGCCCCGCGATGGTGACTTCCTTCTCGTCGAGCGCTTCCGCATTCTCCTTGATCTCCGCCGAGGAGTGCGTCTTATCAAACTTGACCTCGACGAAAGGATCCTGCCCCGCTTCAACGAGGGCGGCGAGCTTCTGCATTCTGACCTGCTTTGCTTCGGATATATTCTCTGTGGTTATGATCTCTTCTGCCATACTTCCTCCGAAAATGTCCTCCGGACGCTCTGCGTCTCGGAAAAAAATACGCATTCGCGGCGAGGCGAATGCGTAAGTACGTTACTTGCTGATATTCAGTATCTTGTACTGGTACGTGCCTGCCGGTGCTCTGACCTCGACGACGTCGTCCACTTTGTGCCCGAGCAGTGCCGCGCCGATGGGAGACTCGTTGGAGATCTTCTTGTCCGCGTACTTCGCCGCGGAGCCGGCAACGATCTTAAACTCGTACTCGAGGCCACTCTTGAGGTCCTTGAACTTGACCACGCACTGATCGCCGACTACCGTCGTGTCGATCTTATTGATATCGATAAGTTTCGCGACTTTGAGCTCCTCTTCGAGGGCCTGACGCTCGGCATCGAGCTTCTTAAACTCGTTCTTCGCCTCGTCGTACTCGCCGTTCTCGCTAAGGTCACCCTGCGCGCGAGCGACTCTGAGGTCGTCTCTTACCTTGGGGAGCAGCTCCTTGATCAGCTTATCCAACCGCTCTTTTTTCTGTGCGATCTCTTCTGCGGTGAGGAATATTTCTTTCATATTATCTCCTTTTCACGCCGCTGAGCGTGAGTGCCTGAAGCTACCTTTCTCCTCTACGGGAAAGAAAAAGCGCAACTCGACAAAACTGCTTGTTGCGCTCTTTGCGGATTACTCTTTGTCCGATCCCGGTTCGGGGAGGAGCGCCATCACTCTCGCGCGCTTGATCGCCGCGGCGAGGATCCTCTGGTGCTTTGCGCAGACACCGGTGGAACGTCTCGGTGCGATCTTGCCGCTCTCGGTGATAAACTTCCTGAGCTTGGCAACGTCTTTGTAATCGATCTCGTCAATCTTGTCCACGCAGAAGACGCATACCTTCTTCTTCGCGGGTTTCCTGCTGGGACGCTTTGCGCCCTTATCTTCCATATTTTTCATTTTCAACTCCTATAAATTCTATCAGAACGGGAGATCATCCTCCGTCGTCGCGGAACCGATACGCGGACTGCCATCGCCGCTCACGACCGCAGCGGGAACGTCTCCTTCACCGTCTTTGGTGGAAAGGAACTGTACTTCGTCGGCAACGATCTCGGTGACGTAGCGCTTGGAGCCGTCGTTCGCATCATAGGAACGAGTCTGCACCGAGCCGGCGACCGCCGCTTTGCTCCCCTTCTTCAGGAATTTGCCGCAGTTCTCCGCCTGTCCTCTCCATACGATGACGGGAAGGAAGTCGGTCTC
>CAMOTC010000101.1 GCA_946625545.1 uncultured Clostridia bacterium
TCCCCACCGCGGAGACCGCTCTCGTCAATATGTACGCGGGCGAGATCATCGACGGTGCAAATCTCCCGATGAAGTTCTTTGCCTACACCCCTTGCTACCGCAAGGAAGCGGGCAGCTACCGCTCCGAGGAGCGCGGCATGATCCGCGGCCATCAGTTCAATAAGGTCGAGATGGTCATCTACGCCTCGCAGGACAAGAGCAAGGAGGCTTTCGAGGAGCTCGTGAATAAGGCGGCGAACCTCGTCAAGAAGCTCGGCTTGCACTTCCGCGTCAGCAAGCTCGCGGCGGGCGACTGCAGCGCGTCGATGGCGCGTACCTACGATATCGAGGTATGGATCCCCTCGATGGGCATCTATAAGGAGGTCAGCTCGGTCTCCAATGCGAACGACTATCAGGCGAGGAGAAACGGGACTCGTTATAAGGATCCCGCGACGGGCAAGAACCTCTTTGTGCACACCTTGAACGGCAGCGGTCTCGCGACCAGCCGTTTGATCCCCGCCATCGTGGAGCAGTTCCAGAATGCGGACGGCAGCGTCAGAGTGCCTGACGTCCTCGTTCCCTATCTCGGAGTGGACGTTATCAAATAGGAGAAAGTTATGGGTATCATGTTTGACGAGATCATGACCGAGCCGGCGGTCATCAAGAAAGCGATCCTTGCCAACGAAGGCAAGGTCGAGGAGATCGCGGCAGAGGTCAAGAAGCGCGGGATCAAGGATATCACGATCATCGGGCGCGGCACGAGCGATAACGCGGGACTGTGCTTTAAGTATTTCGCGGAGATCCTCTCGGGGATGCCGTCTGGCACGGCGCACCCCTCTGTGACCACGATGTACGGCGCGAACGTGGACTATTCGGGTCACCTCTTCGTGGCGATCTCGCAGAGCGGCAAGAGTATCGACACCCTCGCCGTCCTCACGCAGGCAAATAAGCAGGGCGCCTTGACCGTGGCTGTCACGAATGACGCCGAGTCCCCCCTCGCAAAGGCGGGCAAGTATCATCTCGATCTCAGCGCGGGCGAGGAGAGGAGCATCGCGAGTGCGAAGAGTTACATCGCGGAGCTCACCGTCCTCTATATGCTCGCGATCGCGCTCTCGGGCAAACCTTTGATGTCCACGATCTACTCCTTCCCCCATCGTGTGGAGGAGGCGATCGAGCTCCTGCCGAAGCTCGCCGAGGCGGCGGAGCAGACCAAGGATCTGAATAACTTCATCATCCTCTCGCGCGGCGTCATGCAGGGCGTGGGCAAGGAGCTCCAGCTCAAGCTCAACGAATGCGCCTACACCTTCGCGCAGTTCTACGGTATCAACGACTTTATGCACGGACCCTATGCCCTCGTGGAGGAAGGGGTCAACGTGATCATTCTCGCCCCGAGCGGAGAGTGCAGTGAGAATTTCCGCGATATCGCGACTCGCCTCCAGCTCCTCAATGCGAACGTCTTGACCTTCAGCGACGATCAGGAGATCCTGAACCTCGCGACCTACGGGGTCAAGATGCCTACGATGGACAATCTTTCCGCGACGATCTCTTACTCCGTGGTCATGCACCTCTACGCGATCGAGCTGGCGAAGCAGAAGGGGAAGAATCCCGACGCGCCTCGGAACTTGAAGAAGGTCACCATCACCAAATAGGCGAGCGCGTATAGCGGCACTTATACTTTGTTCCAACTCAAAGAGCCGTAGTTACGTACAAGAAGTACGCGCCTACGGCTCTTTTTCGTTGCGTCGCGTCTAAGCACCACTCTCCGCGCTCGCCGAGGGCGGCGGGGGTATATAGCAGCGCATCTGCTTTGTTACAAACTGCGAGGCGGCGAAATCACGTACGATTCAGTACGCTCATTCGCCGCCTCTTGTTGTTTCGCGCATCTGTACCACTCTCTGCCCCCGCCTGTTTGTGTGGCTGCCTCGCTCGCCGACGTGATAAGGGCTTCCTCGCTCGAGGAGTGGGGATGGTGCGCTTTTGCTCGTCGATGCGATTGTAGTCTTGTGCTTTCGTCGAATCCAAAAGGAAGGGGGTAGGAAGTACGCGCCTACGGGGTTTTATCGTTGCGCCTCGTCTCTACCGCCTTCTGCGAAGCCGCTAAGGGGAGGTGGGATTTCACACGAAGAAGCGCAAGCGTCTGCGCGGTTTTTCTTATCGGGGTCCCTGAAAAATCAAAGATTTTTGGGGGTGAATAAGAAGCCTCGCATCTCTGCACCCTTCTCCTCGCTCGCCGAGGGCGGCAGGGGTATATAGCAGCACATCTGCTTTGTCACAAACTGCGAGGCGGCGAAATCACGTACGATCCAGTACGCTCATTCGTCGCCTCTTGTTGTTTCGCGCATCTGCACTACTCTCTACCCCCGCTCGATTGATGCGTCGCGCACCGACGGGTGCATATCGCATTGCGGAGCAATATATCGCGCCCGTCAGGGCATATCGTTTGAATGGGGAATTGGGAAGTAGGAACGGAGTGACCCTTAACGCAAGGCTTGCCTTGCAATTCACGAGGAGAACGCCTCAATTCACGCGCTGTAAGTGCAATTCACGCGACAAAGTCGCAATTCACCGACTTTCCGTTTTGCAATAAAATCGGAAAAACCTCGCCATATCCTTCGTCCAGACCGAGATCATCCGTGCGGCTTCGAGGTCGTCATTGATCTCGGGGGAGCCATTGGACAGTCCGTGCCCGCCTTTCGGGTAGACGTGGAGTTCGTAGGGGACGCCGTGATCGGCGAGCGCGAGGGCGTAGCGTAGGGAGTTTTGCGGAGGAACGAGGCGGTCTTCCGCCGTCGTCCAGAGAAAGGTCGGCGGGGTGTCTGTTGTCACGAGGCGAGAGAGTCGGAGGTGCTCCTTCAAGGCAGCTTTCTCCTCTCCCGCATAGCCGCAGAGCAGGTGGTCAAAGGAATCATCGTGCTCGTCGATGACGGGGTAGCAGAGTCCCACCGCGCTTATGGCGGTATCGAGAGCGGTCTTTCTCTTATCATTCAGAGTCCGAGATTCGAGGCTGTAGTCGGCGACGAGATGTCCGCCTGCCGAGAAGCCCACCAAAAAGATCCCTTCGGGATCCACGCGCAGGCGTTCCGCGTTCTTCTTTACGTAGTCCACCGCGGCTGCGAGCTCCAAGAGCTGTTCGGGATAGGTGGCGCCCTGCGGTGAGCAGAGGTACTTGAGAACGCAAACCTGATATCTTTCTTTCAAGAAGTCCATCGCAACGGGCATGCCCTCCCGCTCCGATACGAAGCGATAGGCGCCTCCCGGCACCACGACCACCATCGGGCGCAGATATCCCTCTCTCCCGCTCGGGTTCTCCATACAGAGGATCTCTATCTCACCCCCATTCACGAAAGGGTATCTTTCACGCAGTTTCACGATCTCGTGTATCATAGTCTCTCCCATACTTGCCATATCGGCTGACTATATTATAGATTTCCGCGCGCGTAGAGTCAAGAGCGGCGTTTTTGATCGGGGATCGGGGATATATCAAGGGGAGTGTGGGGTCGGCGCCCGTGAAACATCTCCATAGGGGACGCGACAGAGTCGCCTTGCGACCGCGAAGGACTTGCTCTGTAAGCGGGAGGGATCGATCTGCGACAGGCGTTGCGGCGCTCTGCCGCATTTCCATTTGATCTTCGGAGGCTCGTGATGCTTTTCTTTGTTCCTGAAAACCCCATTCCCGCCCCCGTTTTTGCAGGGCACAAAAATTTTATTGTGTTTCTTAGGTACAGTCGTCCCTAATACTTGTAAAAAACGCGCATTTTTTAAAAAACCCCTAAAAATAGGGTATTGACAAAGGGAAAAACCTATAGTATGATATACCTAAAGAGTCCCATGGTACGGAGGAGAGAAAGGATGAATAAGAGTGATATTATCAAGGTGATTTCCGAGAAGACAAACATCACCGAGGCGGATTGCCGCAGGGTTTCCGAGGCGTTTATTGAGGCGATCGCGGAGGCGCTCAAGGCGGGTGACACCGTTACCTTTGCGGGATTCGGACATTTCAAGGCGAAGCAGCGCGCGCCCAAGGAGGGCTTGCACCCGAAGACGGGCAAGAGGATCAAGATCGACGGCAGATGCGTCCCCACCTTCAAGGC
>CAMOTC010000102.1 GCA_946625545.1 uncultured Clostridia bacterium
GGGTTCGTTTTATTCTTTTTAAGGGACTGCTTCGCCATCCAAATTAAACGATAATATCCTTACAAGCCAGGCTAATCCTCCCTTTATCGTTTTTCTTCATTATAGATTTACACCCTCTTTTCTCTCAAAACAGGTAGTTGGCAGTAATTCGTGTGCTTGTATAAAACAAGTCGGGACGGTTTGCGCTGCTGCCCTCACCCCGCCGCGGCACGGCCGCAGGCGGGGAACCCCGAGGAGCCGTCGCGCGCCGCCCCGATACAAGCACACGCCCCGAGCAAGCGAGCGAAGGAGTAAGTGGCGATCCCCCGAGCGCAATGCGCCGCGAGGGGAGGGCATACGATCGTAGATACGATCTCGTTCGAGGTAGCTTGTATTGTCTCGATCTTTTTTTCTATTGAACGGAGAGTAAAAAGGGTGTATAATATATGCGTATCCGAAGGGAGGCTTTGCGCTTTCCGAAACGAGGTGAAAGATGAAAAAAAGATCACTCATATTGCTCACGATAGCGATCCTGATCTGCGCCGTCATCGCGACGCTCGTCGCTTGTGACCACAAGGAGAATACAGAGGAGAAGCCTATGGACAATGCACCCCAAAGCACGCTTACCATCACGGTGCAGGGGATGGTCGGCGAGAAATGCGTCGTCAACCCCGCCTTTTCGTGGAGCTCGACGGAGCAGAGCGCGCAGTACGACTTTCTCCTGAAGAGCGCCTCAGGCGAGGTGATCTGCGAGGAGAAGGGAAATCCCTCGACCCTCTACGAAGTATCGGTGCCCCTCGCGGCGGATAGGGAATACACTTTTACCGTCACCGAGACGGGGAGCGGCGCGACGGATAGCGTCACATTCCGCACGGCGGACGTTGCCCCCGACCTCGAGAGCGCGGCGATCACCCTTGCCGATCCTTACAAGGATCACATGGTCGTTCAGCGTGACAGGCGCATCGCACTCAAGGGACGCACGACCCCCTACGTTCTCCTTCTGACAGACTACTTCGGGACGCGCATCTATGCCGCGGCGGACGAAAACGGCGACTTTACCTTTGATCTCCCCGCCGTGGCGGCGAATGCCACTCCCACCGATCTCGAGATCAAGATCCTCGCCGGTGCCTCTCTGACTCTCGAGGATATTCTTTTCGGCGACGTCTATCTCGCGAGCGGACAGTCCAATATGTGGTGGAAGCTCCGCGACTCCGACTATGACGAAACTGCGGACGTGGACAATGCGATCAGCGGCGATATGCGCTTCTACTCGATGAAGATCACGAAGTCCACGACCCCGATGGAGCGCGTGAAGGAGGGCAAATGGGCGGCGATCAGCCGCGGAAATAACGCCTATAAGGACTATTCGGCGATCGGGTTCATGACAGGCTCGATGCTCACCGCGGCGCTCGAGGAGTCGGGGGTCCCCATCGGGATCATCCAGTCCGCAGAGGGCGACACGAATATCGCGAACTGGCTCAGCAGCGAATACTACGACGGCTCGGTCAGCACGAAGAATATCAACTATAACGCGATGATCTACCCCCTTCGCCACATGGAGCTCAAGGGCGTGATCTGGTATCAGGGATGTAATAATTCCGCGAAAGGCTGCGACTACGAGGGCTTGCTCGGCGATCTCTTTGCGAATTGGCGCGAGCTCTTTCACAATGAAACGCTCCCCTTCTACGTCGTGCAGCTCCCCGTCTTTAATGGGGACAGCGGCAATAATTACGACTTTTCCTTCGTCAGAGAGTCGCAACTGCTCGCCTGCGAGAAGGACGACAACGCCTATCTCATCGCGACCTGCGACGGCGGCGATCCGGGCTATATCCACCCCAAGCAGAAGCGCTATATCGCGGAGAGACTCTCTAAGTCCATCCTCTCCACGCTCTACGGAGCGAACTATTTGCCGCAAGGTCCGACCTACAAGTCGCACACGGTAGAAGGCAGGAATGCGATCATCACGGTGGATAACGGCGACGGACTGTACGTCAAGGCGGGAGAATCCATCCGCGGATTTATGCTTGCAGGCGCAGACGGGAAGTACTTCGACGCGACGGCGAGTATAGAGAATGGCAGGATCGTCGTGACGTCGGACAAGGTCTCCTCCCCTGTCTATATCAAGTACGGCTTCTCCAAGAGCCCCTACTTAAATATCTACAATAAGGACGGCTACCTGATGAGCCCCTTCCGCACCGACGATCACGGGCTGGATATCGACCTCCTCGACTATCGCGGCGATCCCACGGAGGGCAAGAGATATGCGCTCCACGCGGACGGCTCAGAGATGAACTACGCCGTCGTCGAAGAGCAGGGGGAGACCGGTCTCGCGATCACCAAGGCGAATGACGGCAAGGGCTTCGGCTCCTTGATCCTCACCAAGCTCGGCGCGATCGCCTATCGTGAGCCCGATCTCGACCTCACGATCACCCTCGTCGGCACGAATTCGGGCGCGAAAGTGGCGTTCCGCGTCGTGGAAGGATCGTACGAGATTTGGTCGTACACGATCACGGACGATTTCTCGGGGAAGAGGACTTTCACCGTGAGCACGACGGATATGGTCTGCGCGGGCAACCTCGTGGACGGTGATAAGGACTTTCAGGCAGTCAGGCAGGTGGAGCTGACCCTCACCGCAGAGGGCGCCGCGACCATCACCGTGCTCGGGGTCAAGTTCTCTCGGGCAACGCGGACAGCGCCTCGCGCCTTCACCCTCCGCGAAGCGAGGGACGACGGGCACACTGCCACCGTGAAATATACCCGCGCGGGATTTGCCGACGAGTATCGCGTGATCGTGTCGAAGGATAACGTGAACTATACTGCTCCCGTCCTGGACAGGGTCACTCGCCAAGCGCAGATCACCTTCGACCCCGCTCTCCTCACGGAGGACGTGACCTATTACGTGAAGGTCGTCGCGAGAAACGAGCTCGGCGAGACCGTCGCGACGGGGAGCGGGATGATCCTCTCCACCCTCGATCGCTACGTCGTCGCGGAGATGGACTTTGCGGACGACGCGAGCTTCAATGCTTTCTCCTCTCGCTTGAACGTCAAACCCTGCTTGACCGCCTCTCGCAGCGACAAGGGTCTCAAAGTCAACGTCCGCGAGAAGGATAAGGATTCGTGGTCGTACTGCATCCTTCGCTACGATAACGGCGCGAACGTCGGATACGACGCACTGCGCTTCTATGCCGACTTTACCGAGTTTGCAGGCGACTACGTGATGATCCAGCTGCAGAACGAAGCGGGAAGCGCCTCCTACTCCTATGCTCTCTACTATAAGTCTGCAGGTTACGTGGAGATCCCCCTCTCCTCCTTCAAGAGGAACGGGGCGTCCTTTGACGGCAGCGCGATGGCGAAGATCGCCTTCAATATCGTAGACTATTCGGCAGGCGGCGCAGAGGACAATATCTACATCCGCGATATCGAGTTTATCAAGAAATAGAGACGAAATCCGAAAAAAAGGCTCCCGCGCAGGGAGCCTTTTTGCTTTCGATCAGCGGTTCTTTTGATAGGTCTTCATGATCTTGCGGAAGGCGAAGTAGTTAAAGCAGTGCTTCTCCACCAGGATATTCATCAGGCGGGGGTCGCCATCGGGGAGATCGATACAGATCTTGTAGGGGCCGCCCGAGTTTGAGGGCATATAGTAGAGGTCGCGAATGTATTTGAAGGCGAGGATAAAGAGGACTTCGGTGCCTTTCGTGCCGCCGACCCCGCGCTCGATGGTCAGATAGTCGTTATAGTTTCCCTTGCCGTCCAGTTGCAGGCGGAGCATCAGCCGCCCTTCGTAACCCTCGAGATTTATCCATATCAAGATATCGTTTTTCTCAAAAAAGCACATTTTGTATCTCCCTCACGCGCCGCCGATCCGCGCCTTTATCTATTGTATCACGTCTCGACGCAGATCGCAAGAGGGGGACGCTTTCAAAAAAAGCGGATCGACGTTTTGCGCATAAAATATTATATCATATTAAAACTGCAATCACAAGATAGATTTACATAGAAAAAGACTCAACTGAATGGTTCAGTTGAGTCCCAAGTGGTGACCC
>CAMOTC010000103.1 GCA_946625545.1 uncultured Clostridia bacterium
TCTTCGTGGTGGCGGATAATATCCGTAAGGGCGCCGCGACGAACGCAGTGCAGATAGCGCAGCTTCTTCTCGAAAAAGGCCTCGTAAAATAAGCGAGCGCGCATAGCGGCGCATCTGCGTCGCTAACTATTTCATCAAAGGGCAGTTACGTACAAGGAGTACGCGCCTGCCCTTTTCTTCAAAGAGCGCTAGCATCTGCAACCACTCTTCGCGCTCGCCGTTTTGAACAATATGTTTGAGCAAAGCGACCCGTAATTCCGCATTCCGCATTCCGAATTCCGCATTGAGAACTGCCATTCTCCTCGCTCGCCGAGTTTTTGTTGGTTTTTTGACGCGCCCCGTATCTGCACGATTCTCCTCGGTCTTTGCGTGATGTCACTTTCCATCATTCCGCATTACGAATTCCGCATTCCGCATTGGAAAGTCGCCCCCCTCTTCGCGCTCGCCGTTTGGAACAATATGTTTGAGCAAAGCGACCCGTAAAATTCCGCATTCCGAATTCCGCATTACGCATTGAAAACTGCCATTCTCCTCGGTCTTTGCAATAAGCAAAATGCGAGCAACGCGAGTTATCATTTGAGCGCAGCGAATTATAATTCGACCATAGGGAGTTATAATATGAGCGTAGCGAATTTGACGCCCTTCCACGAAGATGCACGCATCTGAGGGGGTAAAAGGGAGCGTGATTGCGCCGTAGGCGCGATGAGGGTTTTTATCATTCGGAACGCAGTGACCTGCAATTCCTAATTCCAATTAAAAAGCGATATGCCGCGAGCACCCCAAAGAATTATAATTCTTCGGGGACCCCGACGTGGCGCGATATATTGCCTGCGGCAATGCGAGATCCCCGCACTTCGTTTGGGCGCGGCGGACTGTTGTCCGCATTCCGCATTGAATCCTACTTCTTTGCCTCCAAGTACGCCTGGCGTATCTCCCCTGCGGCGGAGCGCATGAAGGAGTCGTACTGCCCTTTCCAGGTCGCGACCTTTTCCCTGTCGTACTTCGCGGGGAGGGTGCGGGTGAGGAGGTAGGCGCGGACGGCGCGATTTAGGGCGGACTTCAAGGTGGTGACGATGTCCTTCCTATGCCAAGCGGCAAGGAAGCCGCGGAAGAAGCCGCGAAAGTCCACGTCCTTGATATGATCCTTGTCAAAGGTGGCGAGGGCGACGATGCCCTTGTCAAAGAGTCCCGAGGTAAAGATAAAGTCGAGATCCTCGGGCGAGAGCGCCTCGATCGCCTGACGAAAGACGTACTGCGCGGCGTAGTATGCGCCGAAACGCTTGACGAAGAGGACGGTGTATTTCCAAAGATTAGCCGCGGTGAAAGGCTCCTCCTTCAGCTCACGAATGACGCTGACGAGATCACTCGCCGCCTTCAGCGAGACCTCGATCCCCGACCCGCAGAAAGGCTGGGTCATAAAGGCGGAGTTGCCGACGACGGCATAGCCGTCCGCCGCGAGCACGCCGAGGGGATAACGGAGCGGAACGCACTCCTTGCGAGTGGAGAGCAGCTTATCGCCGAGGGCGGGATTATGCGCGTGGAGAAAGTCAAGCGCTTTCGCCTTTCCCTCCGCCGTGATCTCCTCGTAACTGCCGAGAAAGACGTCCATACCACCCATATCGGGCTCGCTCTTGCACCAAGCGAGCATCAAGTCCACAGGATAGAGATAGACGTTGGGGCGAGGCTCCTTGTCTCCCCCTTCGCGCGAATACACCTCGCGATAGGCGACGATATAGTCGTTCTCGTGGAGAGGATCATTCATAAAAAAGCTGTCGGGCGTCGCCGTGCGGCAGGGAGAGAAAAGTCCCGACGCGTCGATGACGAGATCGGCGCGGAGACTCTCCTTATCGGTGACGACCCCTTTGACCGCGCCCTCCTCGATGAGGAGCTCCTTCACTCGCTCATTAAAGCGGAGAGTACAATGCGGTTCCAAGCGGGAGAGGAGATAGCGCACGAGTTTCTCACGATGGACGTCGAGAGACTTGCCGGCACGATCGGGCTGCTTGATCTTTCCTTCGCCCGAGGGTGCGTAATAATTCAAGACTTGTTTGGGGATGACGGAGTCTGAGGGGACGTCGAGTCCCACGTCCTTGAATGTCGTGGGAGCGACCGAGTCGTACCAAGGATAGCCGAGGTCTTCCCTCGCGCGCGCCTCGATGACGGTAACTTGATAGCCCATTTCGGAGAGAGGCTTCGCGGCGTATAAGCCGCCGATCCCCGCGCCGATGACGATGATCTTTCTCATTTGTATGATCCTCTTAGGATAGTAGCCCTCGCAGGCTCACTATCAGTATACTCTATTTTTCATTCTCCTGCGTAATGGAATTTTGCGGAAGGGGCTTTTTCTTCACGAAGCAGAAGGCGACAGAGAGGACGAGCGCGACCCCCCAGCCGATGGGCCACGCCCACCAAATGCCGCGCGATCCGAGATATGTCGAGGAAAGCACGAAGGCGAGTCCCACACGGAGAGCGAGGTCGGTAAAGGTGCTGACCATAAAGAGCCCCATCCTCTCTTCTCCGCGAAGGACGCCGTCCGCAACGAGCTTGCCCGAGATCATCACGTAGAAGGGAGCGACGGTAGTCAAAAAGTCGTGCCCGACCTCGAGCGCCTCGTCACTGCCTTTATTCAAAAAGAGATACATAATGTCGCGGTTAAAGAAGAAATACACAAAGAAGAAGACGAGACCGATGCTCACCGCGATGATGAGTCCGCAGAGAAAGCCTACGTTCACCCTTTCCTCCTTCCCCGCCGCGACATTCTGCGCGGTATAGTTGGAGACGCCGTTGCCGACCTGGTGCATACTCGTGACCGCAAAGTTATTGTATTTCACCGATGCGGCATAGCCCGCGATGGTCGCGGTGCCGAAGGAATTGATGAGTCCCTGCAAGACGATATTTCCGACCGAGATAAAGCTCTGCTGGAGCGTGCTCGGGATCCCGACGGTCAAAAAGTCCCTAAAAGCTCCCTTGGAGAAGAGTCGCGGCTTCTCCTCCGTCTTGACCTTTCGGAGGATCCGATAGAGAGCGATCCCCGCCGCGACGGCGGAGGCGCCTTGACAGATAAAGGTCGCCCAAGCGACGCCGCTGACGCCCAGGTGAAAGACCGCGACGAAGAGGATATCCATCAAAACGTTCGCGACCGAGGAGATCACGAGAAAGATAAAGGGGGTCATCGAGTCGCCGAGTGCGGCAAAGATGCCCGTGGATACGTTGTAGAAAAAGAGAAAGACAAGTCCCGCGAGATAGATATAGAGATAGGAGAGACTGTCCCCCATGATCTCAGCGGGGGTATGGAGCGCCACGAGGAGGGGGCGCGCCGAGAGAAATCCGACGAGCATCAGAACGAAAGTGACCGCGAGGGTGGAGAGGAGCGAAGTATTGATCGCGCTCTTCATTTCGGTATAGTTCCCTGCGCCGTAGTTTTTCGCCGTCACGATGGACGCGCCCATATTGCATCCAAAGGCGAAGGCGAGCAGAACGAGGGTGATCTCGTAGCTGTTTCCCACCGCCGCGAGAGCCTCTTCTCCCACAAACTTTCCCACCACGACGCTGTCCGCGATATTGTAGATCTGCTGAAATACCACACTCAAAAAGAGAGGTAATATATACCTCAAAAG
>CAMOTC010000104.1 GCA_946625545.1 uncultured Clostridia bacterium
CGCAGCGCCCTACGCGCCGATGATCGCCTCGTCCGTGACCAACGTCTGCGGATAGGCGCCGAAGTACATATAGTCCGTCCGATTGCAGGAAGCAAAGACGGAAAGGGTCATACATAGGAGCGCGCAGATCATAACGATGATGAGGATTTTCTTTCTCATAAAGCACCTCTTAAAAGAGAGTTGGAGGTATTGTAATACAATAAGCGGCGATTTTCAACTAAGCAACTCTCAAATGAAAAAGATATGCGCGGGTGCTACCTCGACGCAGGCGCACGTGATTTACCGTCTAACGGTAAAGATGTCGAACTCTATTCTTTTTCATTGACTTTTACCGATACAAAACTCTATACTGAATCTATCAATCAAGGAGAGAAGTACATGAAAGTCATCATCACGAAAGACAAAGAAGCACTCGCGGACAAGGCATTTGAGGTCATGAAAGCGGTCGTTGACGGTAAAAAAGACGCCGTACTCGGACTCGCGACGGGCTCCACCCCGATCGGTCTCTACGCGAGAATGGTCGCCGATCACCGTAAAAACGGGACAAGCTATCGCGAGATAAAGACTGTGAACCTCGACGAGTACGCAGGACTACGCCCCACCGATCCGCAGAGCTATCGCTACTTTATGCGCGATAATCTCCTCGACCACATCGATATCGACCTCACAAATACCTACATCGAGGACGGAACGGCAACGGACGCAGAGAAGGAGTGCGAGAGATACAACGCCCTGCTCCGCCGTCTCCCGCGCGATATCCAGCTCCTCGGGATCGGAGAGAACGGACACATCGCCTTTAACGAGCCGGGGACGCCCTTCGATATGGAGACTCACGTCGTAACGCTGACAGAGAACACCATCGCGGCGAACTCTCGCTTCTTTGAAAAGGAGAGCGACGTACCCCGCCGCGCCTTCACGATGGGGCCGAAGAATATCATGGATGCAAAGAAGGTCCTGATCCTCGCCGTAGGGACAAACAAGGCAGACGCCGTCCGTGCGATGGTCGAGGGAGAGGTCACCGAGAGTCTCCCCGCAAGTATCCTGCAAAAGCACCCCGACTGCATCCTGATCGCGGACGAGGGCGCGGCATCCAAACTCTCAAAGAAATAAGAGTCCGAGACAAGTCACGCGGAAGCCCGCACGCAATAGCATAATAAAAATAAAGCCACCGGATCGACCGATGGCTTTATTTTTATAGCCTGAGAAGATCAAAGGATCTCGCCGTTATGGATATTGGTGGTGACTTTGGGCTCGCTGATATCGTAGCTGACGCCCCACTTGTCGCAGATAGCCACCATTTGCTTGAACTGCTTCTCGTACGCTTCCACGACGCACTCGTCGAAGGCGTCGACCTGCGACTGCGTCTTGCAGGTGTACTTATTGTAGCTGATCTCGATCTCGGGCTTGATATAATAGTCGCCGTTCTTATAGTCGATGGGGACGTAGAGCTCGGCGGAACCGTAAGTATTGGAGAAAAACTCATCCAAATAGCGGCCGCGCTGGACGGCGTTGATGAAGTCCACGTTCTCGCCCGAAGAAGAATTGCTCGTCGT
Source organism: uncultured Clostridia bacterium (assembly GCA_946625545.1). Taxonomy (GTDB): domain Bacteria; phylum Bacillota; class Clostridia; order Christensenellales; family CAG-1252; genus CAG-1252. The sequence goes on from CAMOTC010000104.1 coordinate 1,554, forward strand.
CTTTGCGGGTTTCGGAGAGGGACGGGTGCCGGTGACCCTATCCGACCTATCGGCTGCCGCCATAGCCTTCTCGTAGGCGGCGTACTGGCGCTTACGATGGATCTTGACGCTATTAAAGATGATGAGGAAAGCGGCGATAGCGAGCATGACGAGACCGGTGTAAAGTAAAGACTGCGGATCTGGCTGCTGATTCTTCAAAACGAGACAGGACACCGCGCCGTTGAAGGCGAAGATACCGATGATGATGCCGAAGATATTCTTGCCGTATGAAACGCTGCTTTTTTTCTTTGCCATTTTGCTTACTCCTTTATCAGCGGCTGACCCGCCTTGATTTGATTATATACTTTTGTCTATTCTTCGTCAATGATTTTCCCGTCGGGGCACATCCAAAGGATCACACGATCCTGCCGTTCTTGATATTGGTGGTGACCTCAGGCTCGGCGATGTCGTAACTGACTCCCCAAGACTCGCAGATCTGCACCATCTCGTTGAACTGCTCCTGATAGGCGTCCACCACGATATCGTCGTAGGCGTCCACGTCGGACTGCGTCCGCACCGTGCCGCTGTCGTAGGTCACCTCGATCTCGGGCTTTATATAATATACGCCGTCCTCGTAGTCCACGTCCACGTACAACTCGGCAACGCCCAGTCGATGGCGAGCGAAGAGGTCGTAGCAGCGCCCTTCCTGTATCTCGGAGATAAAGGCTTCGTCCGCATCGGCGGCGCTACCCGGTCTCGGCCTCGGACGGGAGGTGGCGGGCTTGGACGCCGTCTTACCTGCTCCTGCGGCACGCTTCTTGCGGATCGCACGCACGTTATAGATGATGAAAAACACCGCCGCGAGACCTATGGCGAAAGCGATGAAATAGGCAGCCGAACCATATCGATAATACTCGATCAATACGTCGATCATCCAAAAAATGGCGATGACGCCGAGCGCGATACCTCCGATATTCCATTTGATGCTTTGCTTTTTTGCCTTAGCCATATCATACCCCTTATCACCGGATGTAATATAACTATTATATACGATATTGCATATTTCGTCAAATATGTTTTACTTCTCGAGAAAAATGGCAAAAAAAGAGGCTCCGCGGCGCACGCGAAGCCTCAGGTAGAGATGTGACCGTTACAGGAGGAGGGTCTTGTCCTCGCCCATGCCCATCATGCCGTCGAGGATGTACTTATTGCCGTCCTCGTCGCGGATGTAGCCCTCGAGCTCACCCCAAGCGACGTAGTAGTCGATATTCACGATGAGTGCGTGCATGACCATCGGGTTGATGCCGTGGACCTTGAACTTCAGGTTAACCATATCGTGCTCGTCCTTGACGGTCCATTCGGAGTAATTTCTGAAATCCTTGGACTCCACCGAGCGGGTGAAACGGACGGGCGGGAGGAGAGAGGTCTTGCCCTCAAAAAAGATCAGGTTCTCGTTGTAAGCCTCCTCGTCGGTGCTCTGGTTATGCGTGAGGTTGAAAGCGAGCCACTTCTTCTCGCCGTTCACGTCGCAGACGCCCATCGTGGTGACCCAGTCGTAGTGCGCCCTTCTCGGATAGTAGCCGCGATGATCGTCGATGATCGCGGTGGTCTCGTCGTCCGAGAGCATCTCCTCGCCGTTGATGATCAGCTTGCCCTCTGCCTTAAAGAAGTCCTTTTGGCTGTAGAGGGTGCGGTTGTCGCTATAGGGGAAGGGAATGCTGACCACGCAGGGCTTGGAAAGGCGAGTCAAGGTGAAATCGTACTCGATGGTCGCCTCGCCGTAATTCTCCTTCGCGGACTTCCAAGCGATCTTGTCGGGATCGGAGGGGGTGATCAGGCACTTGCCGGTATGCTTGCCCGAAAGCTCCGCCTTGCCGTCCTGGAAGTTATTGACGTACTTGACAAAACCGAAATCGGAATGAGCCTCGGCAACAGAACCGTTCAAAAGGTTGGGTGCGATCACGGCATCCTTGCTCTTGATCTGCGTGTCCCAGCAGTAGACCTTATGGGTGCGCTTGTCGT
>CAMOTC010000105.1 GCA_946625545.1 uncultured Clostridia bacterium
CTTGACGGCACGGGGCGGGATTCTATATAATTTTCCTATGGAAAATTTGCGTTCGGCAAAAATGGCTACGATGCCTGTCAAAAAACTCTTGATCTCGATGAGCCTCCCCGCGATCTTCTCGATGCTCGTCCAAGCGATCTACAACGTGGTGGATAGTCTGTACCTCGCGCGCTTCTCTGAGAAAGCGATCGAGGCGATGGGGATCATCTTCCCGATGCAGATGCTGATCATTGCACTCGGGATCGGCATCGGCGTGGGTACCAACGTCTATATCTCAAAAAGTCTCGGCGAGGGACGGCGCGACAGAGCGCACCGCGCGGCGCAGAACGGTCTCTTTATGGCCATCATCGCGATGGCGGTCATCATGATCATCGGCATCACGGCGGTGGAGCCCTTCGTAGATCATTACACCGACGATCCCGAAGTGCGCGAGATGGCGGTGTCCTATCTCCGCACCTGTATGCTCTTCTGCTTCGGCGCGATGCTCGAGCTGACGACGAGCAAGATCCTGCAAGCGACGGGCAATATGCGTGTGCCGATGTTCACTCAGCTGATCGGTGCGGTCACGAATATCGTCCTCGACCCCTTCTTTATCTTCGGCATCGGGTTCTTTCCCCGCCTCGGCACCAAGGGCGCGGCGATCGCCACCGTCATCGGTCAGATCTGCGCGATGCTCTTCTCCCTCTCGATGCTCCTCTTCCGCAAGCAGGACGTCAACCTTCTGGAGAAAGGCTTCCGCCCCTCTCTGAAATTTATGTGGCGCATCCTGCGCGTCGGTCTCCCCTCTATGCTGATCAGCGCCCTGCCATCCTTTACAATCATCCTCGTGAATTCCTTTATCAAGGACTTCCCCTACGCGATCTCGGTGCTCGGCGTTTACTTTAAGCTGCAGTCCTTCGTCTTTATGCCCGTCTTCGGCTTGACGCAGGGCGGCATGCCCATCCTCGGATACAATTACGGCGCCTATAACCGCGACAGATTCTCGGAGACCTTCCGATTTATGCTGATCCTCTCGCTCGGATATATGACTTTCGGCTTGATCCTATTCCAGACGATCCCCGACCTATTGATCGGACTCTTCGGCAGTGATCCCGAGTTTATCCGCGTGGGCACCTACGCACTTAGGACGATCAGCATCTGCTTTATCTTTGCGGCGACCATCATCTCGGTCACCACGATGATGCAGTCCCTCGGACGCGGCTTTACCTCCCTCCTTATCACGATCACGCGCCAGGTAGTCATCATCCCCTCCGCCTACCTCCTCGCCTACTATACGGGGATGCGCGGCGTGTGGTTTGCCTATCCCATCGCGGAGATCGTCGCGACGGCGATCTTCCTCCCGATTTCGATGAAGGTCTTTAAAAAGGAGTTTAATAAAAAACGCGAGGAAGTCCGTGCGCGACGCGCCGCCGAGGAGGCTGTCCTCGTCACAGACGGCGCCCTCGCCCCCGACCCCGATATAGACACCGCGGGCGTCATCGAGGAGGAGATCAGTCACGACGAGGTCTCCATCAAGGACCCGAACCAAGAATGATGATCACGGATAATAAAAAGAAGGTTGCGGTGATCCGCAACCTTTTTTCTTTTAGTCTTTGTCCTCGAGCTTTGCCTTGATCTCCGCGATCAAACGTTCGAGTTCCTCGTATCGACTGCTCATCTCCACGGAAGGGGTGCCGCCGTCGCTGATCACGTGAGCGATCTCGATGGAGAGCTTTCTCCTCTCCTTCTCGTATGCGGCGTAGTCCTTGTCCTTGCGGAGACGGCGCTCCCGCTCCTCTTCGCTCATGTGGGAGAGGTCGTAGGTATTGTCCGTCTTTGTTGCCGCGATCTCGCGAATGGGAGAGGTCTTTCCTTCGCTCTTCCAATTCGAGAGGACTTGATTGATATAGGAGAGCGCGTACGGCTTGCCGATCGCGAGAGAGGCAGCCTCGAGGATCGCGGTCTCGTCAAAGCCCCAGGAGAGCCAATTTCTGTAGTAAGCGCGATCATTCTCCCTGACGCGGCGCGGCGTCCCCGTGGCGCGGAGCACGCGGTCCAAGACTTCGTCGGTCTTCTCGATCTCGCGGATCCTCGCACGAACGGCGTCGTCCGTCACGTAGCCGAGGGAGAAGTATTCCTGCACCTCTTTATCCATACCGCCGAGGGTACGCACGTCAGAGAGGAAACAGCGCTCCGCGATGAGGATGAGTCCGCTCGCGGTAAAGCCTTCGTTCAGCCATTTCGAGATATAGCTCTCGACGATCATGCCGAGATCCTGATATCTGAGTCCGAGCTTATTATTGATACGCACGGCGAGGTCGAGCATATCCTCCTGTCGCTTCGCCTCCGCCTGAATGTCGGTGGCGGTGTAAACGCCCTGCTTCAGGAAGGTCTCGAGGATCTCGTCCAGCTTTGCCATACCGCCCTTCTTCTTTGCGAGTTTCGCAGCGGCAAGCACGGCGTCCTTGGTGAAGCCCAGTCTCGTCGTCCACTTTACGTAGAGCTGACGATCCTGAGGATCGGGGGCGGAGGTCCTCCCGAGTGCGCCGAGCACCGCACGGATATCCTGCGACGCCGCATCCTCCTGCAAGAGACGATCCTCCACGTCACGAACGGTACGCACTCCTGCGTCGATCCAGGTATTCGCGACCTTGCGGATATAGCGGACGGGATTCTCCTTCGAGCAATAGCCGAGGCAATACTTGATGATCATCACCATCGCGTCGGGGTCGAGCTTGCCGTCCTCGATGATGGTATAATACTCCAAGAGCTCCTGCGGGTGCACGGTGCGCCCCTCAAAGATCTCCTCCACCTGGCGGTTAAAGTCGGCGTATTTCTGCTTTTTGAAGGTGCGAGAGAGCCCGAAACGGCTACGCACCGAGAGATACTTCACAGCGAAAGGATTATCACTGAGGCGCACGAGTCCCTGCTTCTCCCAGTAGGAGAAGGCGTCCTTGACGTCAGACTCCGTCAGGTTCAGATCCTCGGCAAAAGAGGAGAGAGACATATTCTCCCCTACCTTGCGGCAGAGATCCAAGCCGTAGAGATAGACCTTGAGCTCCACCTCACCCGCATAGGGGAGATAATGCTCGATAAAGAGGCTGTCCAGCAGGACGAACCCCTCTTTCTCCGCTTCATTGTCCAAATAACAAAACGCCATTTTCTTCCTTCCAACTCCCTCCCCTATTTCATAGGGGAAAGGGAAATTCATTATAGCACGCACTGTCCATCGCTGTCAATAGCCTTTTATAAAACCGCGCATAGCGGCGCATATCCTGCACTAACTACCTTCTCACCGAGTAATCACGTACATGGAGTACGCTCATACTCGCTTCGTCGGAGAGCGCTTGTCTCTACACCACTCTCCGCGGTTTTGATTCCCGTTTCGACGCATTCTCTATCGGCAAATATATGAATCCCTAATGCTCCAACAAGTAGATAGAAGGGGGGGCACACACAATGGCGGCAGAGCGTGAAGCAAAGGCGAAAAACCCGCGCAGGTGGAAGAGTTTAAAAAGAGCGCGGAGAGTAATGCGTGGATACGAGGCACGACAAAGGGCGGCGAAT
>CAMOTC010000106.1 GCA_946625545.1 uncultured Clostridia bacterium
ATGCCCTTCTCGTTCACGGTGCACTGCTCGGGCTTGAACTTGTAAGCGCCGTGCGAGGTACCGATCGCGATCGCGAGGCTGTCAACGCCCGTCTTCTCGACGAACTCCTCGACCTCTTCGGGGCGGGTGTAGGAGCCCACAGCGTGGCTGACCTCATCCTCGATGCCGGCGAGAGTGCCGAGCTCGCCCTCGACCACGACGCCGTGAGCGTGAGCGTATTCGACCACCTTCTTGGTGACTGCGATATTATCTTCAAAGGAGTGTGCCGAGCCGTCGATCATGACGGAGGTAAAGCCGCCGTCGATGCAGGACTTGCAGGTCTCGAAATCGGGACCGTGATCGAGGTGCAGAACGATGGGGATATCGGGGCACTCGATGACCGCAGCTTCGACGAGCTTGACGAGATAAGTATGATTCGCGTATGCACGCGCGCCCTTACTCACCTGGAGGATGACAGGAGCATTCTCCTCTTTGCAAGCCTCGGTGATGCCCTGAACGATCTCCATATTATTGACGTTAAAGGCACCGATCGCATAGCCGCCGTCATATGCTTTCTTGAACATTTCTTTCGACGTAACTAAAGACATAATGTCCTCCTAAAAAATTCACTTCGTGTATTATATCACGCCAAAATCATACTTGGCAAACATTTTGACCTCACTTTCGCCGAAGTTTTCGGTGCTTTGGGAAAAGGAAGAAGCTGCGTTACCCTTCACGGAGTGAAGTTGCGCGCAATGCGAGAGAGTGAGGAGTGGTTGAATTGCCGCGAACGCGGCGCGAATTGCACCTTTCGGCGCGCGATGTTTCGCTACGTTCGCCATTTGCTATGTCTCTATGCAAACCTTCGGTACGGATGCGTCGGACAGCCATCTGCAACCCTTGATTTCTCATGCCGAATCCCAAATATAAAAGGCGGCATTCCTGCCGCCTCGATTCCGCATTACGAATTTCGCATTCTACATTAAATAAGGTTCTCGGGATTCAGCCCCTCCAGCTCGGGCAAAACGAAGCGTCCGTCCTTGCGGATCAGGACGTCGTCGAAGTAGATCTCCCCGCCGCCGCATTCGGGCGTTTGACAGAGGACGAGGTCCCAATGCACTGCGCTGATATTGCCGTTATCGGCGTCGTCGTAACAGCATCCCGGGGTGAAATGGATGGAGCCCGAGATCTTCTCGTCAAAGAGGATGTCGCCGATCGCCTGCTTGATATAGGGATTGAGTCCGAAGGAAAATTCGCCCACGTAACGCGCCCCCTCGTCGGTGTCAAAGATCTTATTTGCTTCCTCTGTGTGGTTCGCGGTCGCCTCCACGATCTTGCCGTTCTGAAAGACGAGGCGCACGTCCTCAAACTTGATGCCGTCCTCGATACTGGGGACGTTATAGTGGATCACGCCGTTTATGCTATCCTTCACAGGGGCGGTATAGACCTCGCCGTCGGGGATATTCCTCTCCCCTTTGCACTTGACCGCGCCGATCCCCTTGATGGAAAAAGTGAGATCGGTGTCTTTCGCGAGGATACGCACCTTGTCCGTGCGGTTCATCAGTTCGACAAGGGGAGTCATCGCCTCGCCCATCTTCTTGTAGTCCAGACAGCACACGTTGAAATAGAAATCCTCGTACGCCTCGGTGCTCATGCCCGCGAGCTCACTCATTCCTTCGGTCGGGTAGCGCAGGATCACCCACTTGGTATGCTTCACGCGGAGCTCGTGGTGGACGGGGTGGGCGTAATACTTGGAGTATGCCTGCATCGCCGCGCCGTTTGCGTCCGAGAGCTCGTAGCTGTTCTCGCCGCCGCGAATGCCGATATACGCCTGCATATCGCGCATCTTGTACTCGTCGTACTTCGCCATGCGCTGAAAGAGCTCCTCACTGCCCCCTTTCATGATCTCGCGTTTGACCTTATTATCGCCGAGCGAGACAAAGGGATAGCCTCCCGCCGCGAAGACCTCTTTCACGAGGAGATTTACAAATTGATAGGGAACGCCCGACGCCTCGATGAGGACGTTCTCCCCCGGCTGCACTTCACAGCTGTAATTTACCAAGTTTTTCGCGAGTAGCCTCTGCCTTTCGTCCGAGATCATATCATCCTCCCGTCTTATTCTATCCTTTTTCGGCGCATTTCACACCGATATTTTCATTATAATTCCCCTATCTTCTCTTTGACAAGTATTTCTTCCGTGAGCGAGAGGAGGGGGCGCTTTATCCATTTCCCCCGCGAAAAGCGCGATGCGATTGACAGATCCGCCGAGAGAGAGTATAATGATCGGCGGAGATATGCGTATGAAGATCCTTGAGAAAATTCAGTACAAACAGAGCCATCCGACAGAGGGGAGACCCGTCACCGTCGCCTTCCTCGGAGACAGCGTTACGCAGGGGTGTTTCGATTGTTATGAGATAAAGCGCGGAACGCTCGAGACGGAGTTTCACCCCGAATGGGGCTATGTGGAAAAGTTCAAGACAATGCTCCAAAAGCTCTACCCTTCCGTCCCTCTCGCCATAATCAATTCGGGGGTCAGCGGGAGTAGCGCCCGCGGCGGCGTCTGTCGCTTGGAGGAGAGCGTCCTCGCCTATTCGCCCGACCTCGTCGTGGTCTGCTTCGGGCTCAACGACACCAATAACGGCAAGGGCGGCGTTAGGGACTTTCAGGGATATCTGACCGAGATCTTCCGCAAGGTCAAGGCATCGGGCGCGGAATGTATCTACATGACGCCGAATACGATGAACTACGAGATCAGTCCCCGCATCGCGAACGATACCGCGAGGAAGCTCGCCGCCGACCTCAGAAAGCGCATGACGAGCGGACTCATGGACGAGTACGTCGCGGCGGCAAAGGAGACCGCGAGCGCAGAGGGCGTCCCCGTGACCGACTGCTATGCCATCTGGCAGAGCTTGGCGGAGAGCGGCGTCAACGTGACCGACCTCCTCGCGAATAAGCTCAATCATCCCGATAAGGATATGCACTTCATTTTCGCCTACGAGCTGATCAAGACCATCCTGGCGTAGCACGCGAAGAGGTAAAAGGATTATCGTTTGACATTCTGCGTGAAAACGCATACAATAGAGTTGCTCTGCGGGGTCTCCCCCGCAGGGATAAGATACGGAGAGTTGGCTGAGCGGTCGAAAGCGGCGGTCTTGAAAACCGTTGTAGTGAAAGCTACCTGGGGTTCGAATCCCTAACTCTCCGCCAAAAACGAAAAATACGAACCTTTTGGTTCGTTTTTTTCTTTTGTCGAAGAGTTAGGCATTCTCACCCAAGGGTTCACGGCTTGCTTCGCTTCGCCCCTCCAGGTCGCAATTACAAATTGCTCCCCGCTTTGGCTACCGACAGCGCACCGTGCTGTCGGCTTAACGCGTCGCGCCCTAACTCTCCGCCAAAAAGAACCAGAATTGAACCCATTTCAATTTTGGTTCTTTTTTATCCAAACCGTAAGGTTTGGTATATCATCAAGGTGCTTGCGCCTTGTATATCATCACGGCTCTGCC
>CAMOTC010000107.1 GCA_946625545.1 uncultured Clostridia bacterium
CCGTCGATGATCTCGCCCGCGTACATATTGACGAGAGCGGTCTCCGCGGTGGGGAGCATGAAATGTCCCTTCTTGTGCTCCTCGCCCTCCATCCAATACACTTCATCCTCAAACTTGGGAAACTGTCCCGCGCCGAAACCGCAGGAATAGGAGAGCTGATGCGGGGGGAGGATGAACTCGTAGCCGTCCGCGAGGTGCTCGTTCACAAAATAATTCAGGATCGCCCACTCGAGGCGAGCGCCGATACCGCGATAGATCCAGTAGCCGCCGCCCGCGAGCTTGACGCCGCGCTCGTAGTCGATGAGACCGAGCTTGGTGCAGAGATCCACGTGATTCTGCGGGGTGAAGTCAAAGACGGGCTTCTCCCCCTCGACCCTGACCACGACGTTATTCTCCTTTTCGCCCGCGACGACGTCATCGTCGGGGAGATTCGGGAGGCGGGACAGGAAATCGTTGATCTTTTCCTCCAAGGCGCCGATCTTCGCGTCGGACTCGGAGATCTCGTCGCCGATCTCGCGCATCTCCTTGAAGATCTCGGTGGTATCCTTGCCCTGCTTTTTATAGAGGGGGATCTCGCCGCTGACCTTATTTCTCTTCGCCTTCAACGTCTCTACGTTCGCGATGAGACTCCTGCGCTCCTTGTCCCATTCGAGGAGCTCGTCAAAGGAGACGATCGCCCCCTTCTTCTTGAGCGCCGCCGCCACACTTTCGCTGTCTTTCCTTATAAGCTGCAAATCAATCATAAAACCTACCTGCTTTTCTATTTTCTCCGCCTATAGGCGGGAGTATTCTCATTCCACACCGAGGAGCTTCGCCGCGTTATTAAAGAGGATGTCCTCTCTCTCCTCCTCCGTGAGCGGGAGGGCGAGAAAGCGCCTGAGCTCTTCGTCGTGATGCCACATCGGGAAGTCCGTCCCGAAGAAATATCTCTCGTGCCCGAACTCGTGAATGAGATCCGCCGCACGATCCTTATCCAGCGCAAACAGGCTGGACGAAGTGTCGAAATACACGTTGGGGAGATCCTTTAAGCATCCCACCTTGTCCCATACCGAATAGCCGCCGAAGTGCGCCCCGATAAAGATCTGATCGGGATACTTCAATGCCATCTTGCGGAGACGCTCGGGAGAGGAAAAGTCGTAGCGCCTGTCCCCCATGTGCAGGAGAACGGGGAGCCGCCCCGCCGTCACGCGATAGAGATTCTCCGCGTCGTCGATATTGAATTTCTGAAAGTCGGGGTGCAGCTTGACCCCTTTCATCCCGCGCGAGATGGCGAGAGCGACCTCCGACTCGATGTCCTCGTCCGTCATCTCGTTATGCAGGGTCATGAACCCGATAAACTCGGGATGCGCCTGCATCTCGCCGTAGATGTACTCATTGATACTGCGCACCTGGTGCACGGTGGTCGCCGTGCTGTGCACGACGTACTTCTCGACGCCGATCGAGGAGCCTTCCTTGACGAGGGAGTCGGCGGTGCCGTCCTCCGCCATGCGGATCCCATAAAAGGTGCCGATCGCCGTCACCGCCTTCGCCGCGATCTTTTGCGGGTAGATATGACAGTGCGCGTCGATGATCCTATACTTTTTCTCCTCGGTCGCGGGTTTCCCGTCCTTCAAGATGATCATACGTTATCGTCGTCCTTTTTCTCGTCGAGATATGTCGCCAAAAAGTCCGCCGTGTGGGTCAATACCGCGAGGGGATACTCCTGAAAGGCGATCCCGACGGTATAGCTGCCGCCGCGTACGCGGTCGTCAAAGCCGCCCATGTGCCAGTTGATCGCCATCGCCTCTTCACGCGTCAGGCGCATAAAGCCGCCGATGATGTACACCGACTTTTCGCCGTGTCCGTAGGGGAGCTTGTCCTCTACGCGATAATAGGGGACCTTATCCCAAGCGCCCGTGTCCTTATTCTTGACGTTCCTGTAGTCCACCTCGTAATAGTTGATCTTACACACGTCGTGCAAAAGTCCCACGATCGCCACCGTCTCGGGAGAATAGACCTCTCGCCACCCTTCGCCGTACTCTGCGGTGAGCAGGGTCACCAAGCGATGATAGACGTTGAGACTGTGCTCGCACAAGCCGCCCTCGTAGTCACAATGAAACTTGGAGGAGGCGGGCGCGGTGAAAAAGTCAGACTTCTCGATCAAGTAATCGAGCAGTTTATCCGCCCCATCGCGCTTGATGAGAGCGCGATAGGTGGTAATAAATTCGTTGTCTTTTCTCGGGTGTTCCATTTAGTTCCTCATATCCGAGATCGTATAGCCGATCAAGGGGAAGAAGAGAATGCTCGGAGTGACCGTCGTAACGATAGCCCTCACCTGCGCGTTGATCTCGCCGCCCTTGGAGGTCACGACCTTGTTAAGCACGACGTCCGCAACGAAAAGCAAAGCGACGATCACAGCCGAGGCAAAGAGCAACCAAGCGTTCGCGCCGCGAGATGCGGTCGCGCTGTGCACGCCGATCAAGGTCAAAAGGATCGAGAGACCCACGATGCCTAAGATCGCGTACTTGATATACTCCGCGGTGATTTCAAAGCTCGTGACGAAGGGCAAGGCGACGAGAGCGACATAGGCGCCGACGGCGACCAAGATATAAAGGATGGGCAGGATCACGGTGCCGCCCGAGATCTCGAGCTCTTCCTTGCCGGAACCGATGGAGATCGCGAAGGCGAGCGCGCCCAAAAACAGGAGACCGTAGATCGCGTAATAGACGTATTCGGCGTACTTCGCGAGGATATTTGCGATCGCCTCCACCTCGATGATGGGAGCTATGCCGCCAAAGAGCGCGTTCGCGAGGTACACGAGACCTGCCAAGAGGGTAAAGAAGAAACCGGGCTTGCCGCGCTTTCCCGTCAAACCGAAGATAGAGATCAACACGACCACACCGCCGAAGATCACACCTGCATAATTCAGGACAAACTCGGGCATCTTCAACACGATGTCAAGCACCTTCTCGCCCAAGCTGTCGGAGATCAAGCCAAAGATCCCGATATTTGTCGAGAGGAGGAGCGAGATCGCCGCGCCGACGAATGCGAGAAGCATCATAATGGCGGCGACGGGCTTTTTATAAATAGCATCACTCATTTTTCTTTCTCCTTTCGGAGCGGCGCCCTTCTTGGAGCGCGCGTCCGACTTATCACCACGATCGCTCGCGGGTATTGCAGTATTGACGATCGGCGCAACGTAGCCGACCTTCTTGCCCTCTTTTTCACCGCCATCATTTGCGGCGATGCCGTCCGACAGGCTGGCGGCGAACGCCATATCCTCGTCGGTATAAGCGGCGGAGTCGGCGGGGCTCTCCTCGACCTCCTCCACGGGGATCTC
>CAMOTC010000108.1 GCA_946625545.1 uncultured Clostridia bacterium
GCCACGCCGTCGTGCTCGGCAGGATCGTACACGTAGCCGCAGACAGAACAGACGTATTTGCCCGTCGCTTCCTTTTTAGCAAACTCCACTTTCGGGAAGATGGTCTCCACGGGATGATCGAGGTCCATCACGCGCTTCGCCTCGAGGTTCTCGTATCCTTGCGGCGTATGCGTTCCGCAGTAAACGGTGGGATGATTGCGGATAAAGTCGCGCACGCGATCGAAGGTCACTCTGTCCGCGGCGATGTCCTCGAATACGACGGAGAGCTTATTTTCGTAGAGCGCTTCGTCCACGTAGGTGATGTCTCCTTGCAACATATAGAAGAGACCGCCGTCCTCCACGATGACAAGGCTATTGCCGAGGGTGTGTCCCTTGGCTTTGATCATAAAGACGCCGTCCGTGATCTTTTCGCTCTCGGGGAAGTTATAGTAGGCGCCGCCTCTATAGGTAACGGGGATAATATTCGGGAGCCCTTGGAGCTCCATCGCGGAGACTTCTTCCGCGCCGACGTAAATCTCGGCATTGGGGAAGGATCTCAGCTCGCCCGAGTGGTCGGCGTGCTTGTGGGTCAAGAGGATCTTGGTGACCTGCTCGGGCTTATATCCCAGAGCGGAAAAGGCATCCATATAGGAGCAAATGTCCTTGCCCGTGTAGAGGAGGCTATTCTCGTCGGGGTGCTCTTCGGGCGTTCCCGCGGGAATCCCCGTATCCACCAAGATCACCTCCTTGCCCGTGTCGATCAAGTAGTTTTGCAAACTGCCGCGATAACGCACGTTCTTATCGAACTTGTCCATTCCCTCTTCGCCGCCGAACGCGAAAGGCTGAGTGTAAAACCCGTCTTTTCTGAATTTAACCGCTTTGATGATCATCATTTATTCTCCTAAAAAACATTTGCTTATAACCACAATGGTGATAAAACTATATCAAGTATATCACAGATTACTTGGCATATTCAATAGGGTTAGGATATAATGAAGCTATGAAAAACGTCGTTTTGATCGGAATGCCCGGATGCGGAAAGAGCACCTGCGGGGTGCTGGCGGCGAAGGCGCTGTGCAAGCGTTTCGTCGATACCGACCTCGTGATCCAGGAGCGGGAAAGGATGCCCTTGCAGGGGATTATCAATGAAAAGGGAAACGGATATTTCGCCGTGGCGGAGGAAAGGGCGGTCTGCGCTCTCAAAGCAGAGAACGCCGTCATCGCGACGGGCGGCAGCGTGGTCTATTCCCCAAAGGCGATGGCGCACTTGAAAGAGGGCGCCGCCATCATCTATCTCCGCATTTCTTTTGACACGATGACTCGCCGCATCTCGAATATGACGAGTCGCGGGATCCTCCTCCGCGAGGGAGAGAGTATCGACGCGATGTATAAGGAGAGATCGTCTCTTTACGAAAAATACGCCGACTGCATCATCGACTGCGACGATATGGACGTCGAATCTACCGCAGACAGCATTGTGAAGGCGTCGCGCTGAAAGGGTGCATTTCTCCCTATAGAGTCCCTATAAAAAAGGTCACCCGAGATGGGGTGACCGCTTTTTGTATTAAGATCACTCGGAGAGGCTGAAGTCCTGATCGTACTGGACAAAGACGTGATAGTCCTTGAAGATCTCCTCGGTCTCTCTCTTGATCTCTGCGACCGTGCCCGCGGCATCGGGATCGTCAAAGGAGACGACGACGTCGTAGCTGAGCGTCGCGCTCTCTTTATCGAGGTAAAAGCCGTGGAGCTGGAGAACGTGCGGGTGTTTCTTTATGACCTCTGCGACCTTTTCAAAGACGGCATGCGAAGCTTCGTCCGACTGATTTTCCGCATAGATGCCGCAGGTCATGATGGTATGGTACTTGGTGTAGATGAGCATCGTGATCTCCCGCTCGATCGCCTGGATCTCGCGCGCGGAGAGAGCATCGTCCACCCCGATATGCACCGAGCCGATATTCTTGTCGTGGCCGTAATTATTGAGGATCAGGTCGTAGCAACCGCGCACCCCTTTGACGGCGAGGATATCCTCCTTGATCGCGAGGACGTACTCGCGCTCGAAACGGTCACCGATCATGGAGGAAAGAGACTCTCTCATGACCTCGAAACCGCTCTTCAAGATAAAGAGACCGATCAGCACGCCGAGGTATCCCTCGATGTAGAAATTCGCAAATTTCGCGACGATCGCGCCGATCAAGGTGGCGGTGGATAGGATGGAATCAAAGAGAGCGTCCATACCCGACGCCTTCAAGGCGTCGCTCTCGATCGTGGTGCCTCTCTTGCGGAAGAAGAGTCCGATCGCGACCTTGACTCCGATCGCCATCGCGACGATCACGATGGAATAGATCTCAAAGGAGGGCATCGTGCCGTTTGCGAAATGGTCGATGATGGAGCGGATCGACTCGTAGACCGCCATACCGCCCGCAAAGAGGATCAGGACGGCGATCATAGTCGAGGTCAGATACTCGATCCTGCCGTAACCGTAGGGGTGCTTTTTATCGGGCTTTTTCGCCGACAGCTTGGTGCCCGCGATGGTGATGGTGCTCGACAGGGCGTCGGTAAAGTTATTGACGGCGTCCATGATGATGGCAACGGAACCCGCGAGGATCCCGACGAATGCCTTGAATGCGACCAAAAAAGCGTTGCCGATGATGCCGATAACGCTGGTCTTAACGATCTCTTTCTCACGATTTTGCATAGTGGTATTCTCCTTATCGCCAGTATACTACAACCCGCCTCGAATTGCAATCACCGCGCGGGATAAGGCGAAATGGCGAAAAAAGAAAGATTTTGACAAATATAGTTGATTACATTATAATAAGAACATTACGGAGGCGCAAAATGAAGTTCACTTACGAAGCACTATGGAAGACCCTGAGAGAGAAAAATCTCACCTTTAAGACCATTGCGCAAGATCTCAAAACGAGCACGCTCGAGTTTTCTCCCTTTATCGCCGAGGAGCTCGCACCCAAAGCTCTCGTCGATATACTCTGCAATTATCTGCAATGTGATCTCGAGGAGGTCGTGGACGTCGCTTCGATCCGCTTTAACCTCATCCCCCCGAAAGATCTCAGCGAGGAAGACTCCATCGCCGTCAGCCTCGGCGCACGCTCCGCGATCCGTACAAGGGTGGAAGAAGGGCAGAGATACGAGGTACTGGACGTCCCGCCCGAGGAGTGCGATCTCGCCGTGAAGGGGAGATTTTTCATAGAGGATATGGATCTCTTTATCGACAAG
>CAMOTC010000109.1 GCA_946625545.1 uncultured Clostridia bacterium
GCACATAGGCCTCTGACTCCTATGGTGTAGGTTCGATTCCTACTACTCCTGCCAATAAGGTCGATATTAATCGACCTTTTTTATTAAGCTTTGCTAAAGTGTTTTTTCACTCCCTTTTTTATAATCGGCAAAAGCAAAGCAAGCAGCACGAGGGCGCAAAATACGTCGAGGACGGCGGAGGCGTATTCGCCCGAGAGGAGAGCGATGCCGAGCACGATCCCCCCTGCCGTAAAGTTCCCCGCCGCGAGCGCGAGGAA
This sequence comes from uncultured Clostridia bacterium, assembly GCA_946625545.1. Lineage (GTDB taxonomy): Bacteria > Bacillota > Clostridia > Christensenellales > CAG-1252 > CAG-1252. Next base: position 258 of record CAMOTC010000109.1, read on the forward strand.
GGTACGCTTTCGATCCAAGCCGAGCATCGCCGCGAGGATGCCGCCCGCCCATATCCCCGTCAGAGGAAGGGGGAGCGCCACGAAGGAGTACACCCCGAAAAGCAGGCGATCCATTCTTTTCTCCCGATTTTCCGAGTTACGTAGCATTTTATCCGCTGCTTTCGCGATACGATCGGTAAAAAAGCCCGCCGCGCGGCGGCACTTGGGATGTTTATCGAGAAGGGAAAAGAATTTCGGCAAAAATACCGCCTCGAAAGCTGCGAGCGCGAGGGTTGGGAGGTATGCCGCGAGCGCCGCGAGCCATACCTTCGCACCCGACGAAGCGACGTAGAGGATGCTCCCCTTGATCTCTGTGAGCGGGACGAGGGACAGGACCGCCGCGAGGAGATAAGGATCATGGATCTTTCCTGCGAAAAAGTCGATCACTCTGAAAGCCATATTGTCCCTAAATCCTCCCTAGAAAACGCTTGATTTCTCATATCCCTCTGCGTTATACTTTAGTTATGAAAAAGATATTGAGCGCGCTTCGCCGCGCGATAACGGATTTCCATATGATCGAGGACGGAGACAAGATCGCCGTCGGCATCTCCGGTGGGAAAGACAGCCTCATTCTCTTTGAGTCGCTGTACCTGTACTCCAAGTTTTCCCCCGAGAAATTCTCTCTGATCGCCGTCAATATCAATATGGGCTTCAAGGAGACCTCCGAGGAGGAAATGGAGCGCCTGCGCACCTTCTTCCGCGAGCGCGAAGTCCCCTTTATCGAGGAGAAAACCGACATCGCCGAGATCGTCTTTGAGATCAGGAAGGAGTCCAACCCCTGCTCTCTCTGCAGCAAGCTCCGCCGCGGAACGCTGTGTTCCATCGCCGCGCGCGAAGGGGCAAACAAGGTCGCTCTCGGGCACCACGCCGACGACGTTCTCGAGACCTTCCTCCTCTCTTTGATGCACGAGGGACGTCTCTCCACCCTTTCCCCGACCAGCTATCTGACCCGCACCGAGACCACGGTGATCCGTCCTCTGCTCTACGTGGACGAGAAGGATATCCGCGGAGCGGCTAGGCGCTACGACCTCCCCGTCGTCTTTAATCCCTGCCCCGCAGACAAGCATACGAGGCGTGAATATATGAAGAAACTCGTGGAGAATATCCGCGCCGAGATCCCCGACGTCAGAAAGAGTATGCTGAGCGCCATCACCCATCCCGAGCGCTACAATCTCTGGAAGAAATAATCTCCTTTTTATCGCATATTTCTATATTTTTTCCTCGTACTCTCGCCGCCGCGAATGTGCCTTTCTTCGCGGTTTATTTCGAGGATCGCCTTGACGAGTTTATAGCTTTTATCGTCCAGCGCCGCGAGGCGCACCGTCATATCGGTATGCACCGTGGACTTACTGACTCCCATGACTTTCGCCGCCGCACGGACGGTCGATTTATGCTCGATGATATAGGTTGCGGTCTCTCTGACTCTCTCTACAATGCTACGTCTCATACTGCCTCCACCCTACATACTTATGTCGAAAAATGCAAAAAAAGAAGTTACTCGCGAGAATCGGCTCGAAACCCCGCATTGACGAAGGCGTAAAAACGTAGTATTATTAAATAAACTTACGACGCACGTTTCAGGAGGGAATATGCAGAAAAAAATCGAATTGCGCGGTGATCTATTGGATGAAAAGGGAGAGCTTCGCGAGCCGGGCTACGCCACCTTCGAGGCGTGGGACTACGAGCGCGCCGATATCAGAGCGTCCTCCCTCCGTATCAAGGAATGGGACTACTACTATATCGGCAACGAGCATTTCGGCGTCGCGCTGACCATCGCGGACAATAGTTATATGGGACTGATCTCCGCCTCTCTCCTCGACTTTGACAGCGGATTTCAGGAGACAAAGAGCAAGATCCTACCCTTGACCTTCGGCAAGCTCGCCCTCCCCCCCACCGCGGAGATCGGCGAGACGTCGTATAAGAGCAAGAGAGTGGATATGTCCTTTATCGTCAAAGAGGACGAGAGACATATCCGTTGTCATTATCACGACTTTCACGAGAGCGAGCCGCTGATCCTCGACGTCAAACTGACCGATATGCCGCAGGATAGGATGTGTATCGCCACCCCCTTTCATAAAAAACGCCATTTCTACTATAATCAAAAGATCAATACGATGCACGCCACGGGATACATCCAGATGGGAGAGAAAGAGTACAAGCTCGGCGACTCCCCTCTCGACATGGGTCTCCTCGACTGGGGGCGCGGCGTGTGGACGTACAAGAATACTTGGTATTGGAGCAGCCTGAATACCGTGCTGTCGGATGGCAGAAAGTTCGGCTTTAACCTCGGATACGGCTTCGGCGACACCTCGGCGGCTACCGAAAATATGCTCTTTGTGGACGGCATCGCCGATAAGCTCGAGGACGTCACCTTTGAGATCCCCATCAGCGAGACGAACGAGTACGACTATCTCTCCCCCTGGAAGTTCACCTCTCCCGACGGTCGCGTGGATCTGACCTTCACCCCCATCCTCAATCGCGCGGCAAAGATGAAAGTCCTGATGCTCGCCTCCGACCAAAACCAAGTCTTCGGCAAGTTTTCCGGCACTATCCTTCTCTCGAGCGGCGAGAGCATCACGCTGGACGGCGCCGTCGGATTTGCCGAGAGAGTATTCAATCA
>CAMOTC010000110.1 GCA_946625545.1 uncultured Clostridia bacterium
TTATGCTTTTACAGCAGAATTGCACCGTCTCCGTGTGTCACAGCAAGGCGGTGGATCTCGGCGCTTATACACGCATGGCGGATATCCTCGTTGTCGCGGTCGGACAGAAAGGGCTCGTTCACGGTGAAATGGTGAAAGAGGGCGCGATCGTCATCGACGTCGGTATCAATCGCGACGAGGAAGGCAAGCTCTGCGGTGACGTAGACTTTGCCTCTGTTCAGCCTCGTGCGAGCTTTATCACCCCTGTTCCCGGTGGTGTAGGTCCCATGACTATCGCGATGTTGATGGCAAATACTTTGAAAGCGGCAAAATCGAATGTTTAAAAAGGCTCTCTCGGTAGAAGAACTCAACGGATATATCCATTCGATCTTTGAAGCAGAGGAGATGCTGCACAGTATCACCGTTTTCGGCGAAGTTTCGGGGTTCAAGATCAGCGGCGCTCACGCCTATTTCACGATAAAAGGGAAGGATGCGGCGATATCTTGTAACCTCTTTAATTATCGTCATACCTACGCCCCGAAAGAGGGTGAGAGCGTGCTTTTGAAGGGTACGCCGGACTTTTACGTAAAGACGGGTCGTCTTTCTTTCAACGTCCAGACAGTCCAGCCCGTGGGGATCGGAGATCTTCACGCACAGTTTGAAAAACTCAAACAGCAACTCCTTTCGGAAGGTATTTTTGCTCCCGAGCACAAGGTCATGGTCCCGCGTTTTTGTCGTGACGTCTGCGTGATCACGAGTAAGACGGGAGCTGTCATTCGTGATATCTATCGTACCGTCCGAAATGTGAATTCTTCTATCAATCTACACGTCTATAACGTCCGAGTGCAAGGCGAAGGGGCGGAGTACGAGATCGTGAACGCCTTGAAACGTGTGGACGGAATGTACGATGCGATCATTATCGCAAGGGGCGGTGGATCGCTCGAGGATCTCGCACCCTTTAATACCGAAGTTCTCGCTCGTGCGATATACGATACGGAGACACCTGTCGTCTCTGCCGTCGGACACGAAACTGATTTTACGATCTGCGATTTTGCCGCAGATACTCGCGCCGCGACGCCGACTGCCGCCGCGCATCTCGTTGCCTTTGATGAGAGAAAATTCGTTGAGGAGATCTTCTCTTATCTTTCAGAGATGGGGCGCACCTTGCAGGATCGTCTCGAAGATGGTCGGCGAGGAGTGAGAGAAGCGTTGAGATCGTTGACGCATTCCGCTACCTTGATCACGGAGAAAGCAGGAAACCGCTACACAGTCGAAGCGAATCGCATGATCGCCGCGGCGAAAAGTTTTCTTTCCGCGAAAGAGGCGACTCTCGACAAATCACTGATACTTTATAACGCGGCAAATCCCTTGAATATCCTCTCCAAAGGATATTTCGGTGTGACGAAAGAGGGGAAGCGTGTCACTTCGGCAAGCGAGGTGGCAGTAGGAGACGATCTCGTCCTCTATGCAAAGGACGGCAGTATATATACGAACGTAAAGGAGATAAGGAAATGACGTTTGAAGAGATCTTGAAAGAATTGTCCGAAATATCGACCTCTCTCGAGAATGCCTCTCTTCCTTTGGAAGAGGGTATCGCGATCTATGGTAAAGGGTTGGAGCTTGCAAAGACGGCGATCTCCGCTCTCAAGGATGCAAAAGGGAAGATCACGCTTTTGACGGATGAGCTCGGCAAGCTCGCCGATACGGCATTTTCGGTGGATGACAATGATTGAAGAAGTACTGCAGAAGTTTACCGAGAAGTTTAATGCCGACGTTGATCGGGAAATGAACGCTCTGCGCGGCGGTACGCTCGTTTCCGCGATGCGCTATGCTATGATGGGCGGGGGAAAGCGTTTGCGTCCCTTTCTCGTGCTGATCGCGGCGGAGATGGGTGGACTGACTTATGATGACGTATTCCCGCTTATGTTCGGCGTGGAGCTCGTTCATACATATTCCCTTGTGCACGACGACCTTCCTTGTATGGATGACGACGACTATCGAAGAGGGCGCAAATCCACGCACGCCGTCTATGGTGAAGCGATGGGTGTCCTCGTCGGAGACGCGCTCTTGAACTACGCCTACGAATATATGCTTTCGCATGCCGTGAAGGCAAAGAACGTCGGCGGATATATCATGGCGATTAACTGTATTATGGTACGTGCGGGGTATATGGGGATGCTCGGCGGGCAAAGCTATGATATCGACGAAGATGTCAAGAAGCAGTTCAAAAGAGAGGACTATATCAATATGTACTCGGGCAAGACCGGCGCACTATTTCAAGCGGCGTTGGGTGCGGGAGCATTTGCGGCATCCTTGAGTGAGGAGACCATTATGGCGCTCTTAAAATGCGGTAATTATCTCGGTGTAGCCTTCCAGCTCAAGGATGATCTCGCAGATGCTTTGCAGGACGAGAAGGGCGTGGATGAAAAGGAAAAGAAGCCTTGTTTGACGATGCTCTCCACGATCGACCAAGCTGCCGCGAAGGAGTTTGTCGAGCTGGATCGCGACGTTGCTATGGATACCGTTCGCGATCTCAAGGGGAGTGAGAATCTTCTTGCCTTGATCCAATATCTCCTCACGATGCCGAAGGATGATAAAGGGGGCGCTTCGTCGGAGGTTCCCGAGGAGAAGAAGGAGTAGAGCGCTCTCGGTATCGGCAATCTACTTGTAATGTAACGAAATATATGCTAATATAAATATACGGTGGTGCAGTATTCTAGTCAGGACACATACGTATGAGGGCGTGGTTAAAAGAACGCTGTAGGGCACATCGATGAAGTTTCTTGTGTTGGCTCGTTTTGCCCAAATTCGGGCTGATGCTGGGAGTTAAGAATCGTGGGCGTTTCGTAACGGCATACGGAAGCCGACCCACCTTTCGTGGAGACCTACAAGGGGGGTCGCTTGCCGGCACTGTGTAGGATTAAACCTGTAA
>CAMOTC010000111.1 GCA_946625545.1 uncultured Clostridia bacterium
TCTGCGATCGCCTTGACGACGGATAAGCCGATCCCGTGGCCACCCGTTGCACTGCTTCTCGACGCGTCGGGACGATAGAACCTTTCAAAGAGCTCGGGGTGCTCCCCCTTCTCCATAGACGAGGCGTTGCTCTCCTCGATGATCGCTCTTTTGCCTTCCTTGCGCAGCGTGATACGGATGTCCGAGCCTTCGGCGTACTTGACGGCGTTATCGATGATGAGAGTCATAGCGCGACGCACCATCTCCTCGTTGCCGTTCAGGGTGACGCTTTCGAGATCGAGCTTGATCTCTTTCCCCGCCACCATCGCCGCCTCGCGGAAGGTCGCGGCACACTCCTCCAAGGCACTTTCAAGGGAGAAAGGAGCCTTTTCGATCCTTCCCTCGCCTTCATCCATGCGCGAGAGATAGACCAGCTCCTTGGTCAGCGAGGAGAGCTTCTGCACTTGCCCTTTGATGGACTGTAGCCATTCGTTATCCTCGCCGAGATCGAGCTCGAGCAGCTCCGCATTCGCGCTGATGACGGTGAGCGGGGTCTTGAGTTCGTGTCCCGCGTCGGTGATAAATTGTTTTTGCTTTTTGTAGCTTTCCTCCACGGGGGCGAGCGCTTTCTTTGACAGAAGGATGATGAGGAGGGCGATGACCGCGAGGCCGATCACCGTGATGATCGCGCTGCTGACGATAAAGGTGCGACAAGCCACGACCTCCTTCTCGCAGTCGAGAAAGAAGTAGTGATAGCCATCCTCGCTCTCGCGGCGCAGATAACGATAATTCCCGACGAAACCCTTTTCGCCCGTCGCTTTCTCGACGATCTCGGCGATATCCTCCGTTTCTACGTAGGCGACCTTATCGCGGTCGATCCGTGTGACGACCCCATTCTCGTCCGTCTCCACGGTGAAGTAGCGCGCGGAGAAAGCTATCTCACGGGGGAGATTGTCGGGACTTTTGCCACGCTCCTCGCTCTCTCCGTTCGGCTGAGGGGGATTTCCCTGCATGGGCGCGAAGGGGGTGCGCGTGAGGTTTTGCCTCTCGAGGAAGGCGATGGTATCGTCCGCATCCTTTCGCATATCGATATAGTTCGCCACGTCGATCCCCGCGACGATCACGATGAGGACCGTCGCCACGACGGCGAGCGCTATCAGGATAAATCTCTTTCTGAGTTTCTTGATCATACTATCTCCAGTGTATAACCCGCGTTGCGGAGCGACTTGACGACGAGATTCGCGCCGATCCCCGCGAGTTTCTTGCGGATATACGCGATGTACACCCACACCACGCCGATGTCGCTGTCAAATCCCCATATTTTCTCCATAAAGGTCTCGGGAGAGACCACCTGCGAAGGGGCGCTCATCAACATCTCGAGCATTTGAAATTCCTTATTTGTGAGGCGCACTTCCCCGCCGGGGGCAGAGAGAAGATAGGTGGAGCGCGAGAGGGTGCAGTTGCCGTAGGTCAGGGTCGCGTCCACCCCCGCCGTCAAGCGGCGCGTGATCGCACGGACGCGGGCGAGGAGCTCCTTCACGGCGAAGGGCTTGGTCAGATAGTCGTCCGCCCCGCTGTCCAGCCCGAGGATACGATCGTCGATCTCCGACTTTGCGGTCAGGATCAGGACGGGGAGAGTCTTTCCCGCCTTGCGGATGGTCTTGAGCGCGGTGATACCGTCCATTTTCGGCATCATGACGTCGAGAACGGCGCAGTCGTAGTCCCCTTCCGTGAGATAGGTGACCGCTTCCTCACCGTCAAAGACCGAGTCCACCGAGTAGTTGTTTTTCGTAAAGACCGCCACGAGCGCCCTGTTGAGCTCGGGTTCGTCTTCGGCTAATAGTATCCGCATACGTCCTCCTCTCGGGCGCCGCCCGACAATCCTATTATACACGAATTATATGGGATAAAGCTTAAATGTGGCTTAAAAACACAAAAAAAGTCTCGGCGCCGATGAGATCATTGCCTGACCTTGCTGAGCCGCGCGGACAAAAGGAAGGCGAGGACGACCTTGATGAGGTCGGGCAGGATAAAGGGGACGACGCACACCACGAGGGCGTGGACGATGGTGCCGCCCATCATATAGACAAACCACGCCGATCCGCCCGCGTAGATGATGATAAGGGAGATCGCCGCGAGGAGATAATGCGTCCATTGCGGCACCTTAAAAAAGGAGATCACGAAGTAGAGGAGCGCTACGACAGCAAAAGCCATCACGAAGCCGCCCGTCGCAGAGAGGAGCACGCCGAAGCCGCCGCGGAACCCCGAGAAGACGGGGAGCCCCACCGCCCCAAAGAGGAGATAGAGCCATACGGCGATCGCGCCGCGCTTCCCGCCGAGATATTCGAGAGTAAAGAAAATGCCAAAGACCTGCAGAGTGAAAGGCACCGTCGCAGGGATGGTGATAAAGGCACAGATGGCGTTGAGCGCCACCGCGAGGGCGATATGGGCGATATCGCGGGTATTGAGCTTTTTCAGCACGTTTTCTTTCATACCGATATTATATCCGCCCGCCCGCGGAAAGACAAGCGAAATCCCTGTCCTATAAGGGGATCCGGCTCGCACCCGCGCCAATACGCGCCCTGCCCGCAGATTTTCTGCGATCTTGACGGAAATAAAGCGGAAAAGTGCTTGCAAAACTTTCCCCGCTGTGCTACAATAACACTACCCAATGGACAGTTAGCTCAGTTGGTAGAGCGTCTTCTTGACGTGGAGAGGGTCAGGGGTTCGAGTCCCTTACTGTCCACCACTTGACAATAAAACGAACTCTCGGTGCAAACCGGGAGTTCGTTTTTTTTCGTGCGCAACAGCTAACAAGGGACGAGAACCGAGAGCGTCGAAAAAGGCGCCTTGACTTGGCGCGTTTTTCA
>CAMOTC010000112.1 GCA_946625545.1 uncultured Clostridia bacterium
CGTGCGCCGCCTCGATCATATCGCAGGCGAAGTAGTCGTACGCCATGACCGAGCAGCCGACCGGTGCGATACCGATGGTCTTGCCCTCGATACCGAGCTCGTCTATAACTTCCGCCACGAGCTTATGCACGATGCCGTGCAGGCAGCCGGGGCAATAATGCAGAGGCACGTCCAAAAGTGCGTGCGGTTTATCGTAAACTATCATAATCTACCTCCTTACTTACTCGCCTTGATGATCGCGTCGAGGACCTGCTCGGGAGAGGGGATCATACCACCCACGCGATTGCACAAGGTGACGGGGACTTTGCACTCGGATGCGAGACGGACGTCCTCGATCATCTGACCCATATTGAGCTCGACCGAGATAAACTGCTTGACGTGCGTCGCCGCCTTCTTAAAGGGTGCGTCGGGGAAGGGCCACAGGGTGATCGGGCGAATGAGACCCACCTTGATCCCCTGCTTTCTCGCCTCGTTGATCGCGTTCTTGCTGACGCGCGCCGCGATGCCGAACGCCGCGATGGCGATCTCCGCGTCGTCCATCATGTACTCCTCGTACATCGTCTCGTTCTTCTTGACGAGTTCGTAACGCTCAAAGCGGGCGATATTCAGTTTCTCCAGCTCCTCGGGAACGAGGGAGAGCGAATTGACGATATTATGCTTGCGCTTCATCTCGGTACCCGTCGTCGCCCAAGGCTTCTCGGGGGGAGGAGTGACCTCAAAGTCGAGGCTCACAGGCTCCATCATCTGCCCCATCGTGCCATCCGCGAGCACCATCGCCGTCATGCGATACTTGTCCGCGAGTTCAAAACCCTTGACGGTCAGAGCCGCCATCTCCTGCACGGAGGAGGGAGCGAGCACGATCATATGATAGTCGCCGTGGCCGCCGCCGCGGGTGGACTGGAAGTAGTCGGACTGGCTGGGCTGGATACCGCCGAGACCGGGGCCGCCGCGCTGGACGTTCACCACGAGAGCGGGGAGATCGGCACCTGCGAGATAGCTGATGCCTTCGCCCTTCAGGGAGATGCCCGGGCTGCTCGACGAGGTCATCACGCGGAGACCCGCGCTCGCCACGCCGTACACCATATTGATCGCAGCGATCTCGCTCTCCGCCTGGAGGAACGTGCCGCCGATCTTGGGCATCTTCTTCGCCATATACGCCGCGACCTCGGTCTGCGGAGTGATGGGATAGCCGAAGTAGTGCCTGCAACCGGCTTTGATCGCCGCTTCCGCGATCGCTTCATTGCCTTTCATCAGTACTTTGTCAGCCATAGTTCACCTCTCTACTTTGATAATGAAATCAGGGCACATGATCGCGCAGGAACCGCAGCCGATACAGTCGTCCGGACGCGCCGCCTCCACGGGGTGATGTCCCCTCTTATTGATCTTGTCGGGAGCGAGTTGCAGGACTTTCTTGGGACATACGTCCACACACAATCCGCAGCCTTTGCAGTTATCTGTCCTAAAAGTCAGTTTTGCCATAAGCCATCTCCTTTTCTATATTTTGCTCTCTATAAAGTTCTTTTGCAAGGCGAGAGGGAATAGATCCTTCACCCTGCCGTCGAGCTCCTTTGCCACGTGTATCTCCGCCGTCGTCATCACGATGGGGAGAGAGGTCAGTCTCGACACCTCCTCTGCGTAAGGGAGGGAGGCGAGAACGGTCTCCGCCGTCGTCTCTCTGCCGAGATTGGAATTATTGATGATCCCCGTAAAGCGCATATTCGCCGCCAGCTCGATCTCACGCATCACTTCGACGGTGGACTCGGGGTCGGGGGTCAAGGGACGATACATATTGATCACGAGGAGCATCTCGTAGTCATCCTCCTCGAGGATCGCGGGACGAAGCCTGCCGAGGACGAGGGCGCCTCTGTCGTCGCCGCCGATGTCGAGGATACAGGTCAGACTCTTGTCGTCCGTCACCGCATACATATCCTGCGGGAGGGCGGGGATGTCCACGTTGCTGTTTGCATACTCGGACACGATCAGCCTGATCCCCTTCTCCTTGAGCAGATCCATACTGTCCTTGGTGCGAAAGTAGGGATTTACGATATCGAGATCGGCGATCGCCACCTTCTCAGCCACCTCTCTGTACTTGACGGCGAGGTTGACTGCGATATTCGTTTTTCCGCTCCCGTAATGGCCGAGAATCAACGTAACACGTTTCCCTCGGAATGCGGAATGCGGAATGCGGAATGCGGAATTATCTCCTTCTGACACGATTTAACGCGCCTCCTTTCAGTCTTCTTTTTGCTTTTTTGTTATGGCGACAAGCAGTTTGATTATCTCTTGACAATCCTTGTAGATATCCAAATAATGCTTGTTTTCCACGTATCCGCTCTCCGTTAAGAGTTCTAACCAGTATTCCGTTTCGCTTGCTTCTTTCAAAGCGATATTCATCTTCGAAAAGAAGTCTGCTTTCGTTTGCCCTCTTATTCCTTCCTTTACGTTCGCACCTATGCTCGTGCCGCTTTTCAACACCTGTTTGGAAAGGACGTGTTCGTTTTTCTCCTCTCTCAAATAGCGATACAATTTAATGATCCTGAGCGCAAAGGCTTTCGTCTTTTCTACAATCACATTGTCTTTGTTCACATTCATCACCTCACGGTCGTATCGTTTCGCCGTCGTCTTTATCTCGCCGAAAGGCGCACCTTCGATTCCGCATTACGCATTACGCATTCCGAATTCCGCATTACGCATTCCGCATTACGCATTCCGCATTACGCATTCCGAATTCCGCATTACGCATTACGCATTCCGAATTCCGCATTGAAACAAGCTTCCGCGCGGATATACGAAAAATGAATGATTTATTATTATACCGCGCAGC
>CAMOTC010000113.1 GCA_946625545.1 uncultured Clostridia bacterium
GAGGTTTATTGAGAGGGTGTGGCGTTTGCCCGAGATCATGAACGACGAGGCGGGTTACAGCAAAAAGCACACCGCGAGCGTCCACAAAATGATCAAGAAGGTCACCACGGACTACGAGTCCACGGGATTCAATACCGCGATCGCCGCGATGATGACCTTTGTGAACGAGGTCTATGGCGACGGCTATATCACCAAGAGCGAGCTCGAGACCCTCTTGAAACTCCTCTATCCCGTGGCGCCTCACGTCACCGAGGAGATCAACGAAGCGATCGGCAATAAGACGTTGATCGCAGAGAGCCGCTGGCCCGAGTACGACGAGAATCACCTCGTGGAGGACGAAGTCTCCATCCCCGTGCAGATACTCGGCAAGCTCAAGGGTGTCGTCAAGGTCGCGCGTACCGCCTCGCAGGAGGAGGTCGTGGATATGATCATGCAGGGCGACCTCAAGGGATACTTTGAAGGCAAGCAGATCGTCAAGGTCATCTACGTACCCGCAAAGATCATAAACTTTATCGTCAAGTAATATGTCCGAGATCAGCGAGAGACTGGATAAGGTGCTCGTTCCCGCGAGGCTACTGAACGTGGGAGAGGGGCATCCCGCCGTCAAAACGGTCAAAAATATCCAAACGAACAGCAAGCCCAATCCCCGTCGGCTCTTTATCGCCGAAGGCTTTTGGCTCGCCTCTCTCGCCATCAAGGACGGTATCGAGGTGGAGACTCTCCTCGTTGCGCCCGAATGCGTCTATACGCAGGAGTGCGTGACTCTCGTGGAAAAGATGCTTCCCCTCGCGGAGAACGCATATACCGTCAGCGCAAAGGTATTTCAAAAGATATCCGAGAAGGATAAGCCCGACGGCATCCTCGCGATCTGCCGCATGAAAAAGTGGGATCTCGCCGATCTCGTCTATGACGATAAGGCTGTGATCCTGATCCTCGACGGCGTGGAGATCCCCGGCAATATGGGCACTCTCGTTCGCGTCGCGGACGGAGCGGGCGCGGACGCCGTATTTATCGTGAACCGCAAGGCGAGGCTCACCCACCCGAAATTTATACACAGCACGATGGGGGCGGCATTTCACGTGCCCATCGTCGAGTTTGAGAATGTGGACGATTGCTATGACTATCTCAGGTCAAAGCAGTTCACCGTCTATCTCGCGGACAGCCGCGCGGAAAAGATGTACTATGAGCTACCGTTCGGCAAGCGCGTCGCCTTCGTGATGGGGAGCGAGCGCTACGGCATCAGCCGCGTCTGGTACGATAAAGAGGTCGATCTCGTCGCCATCCCGATGCTCGGCGAATGCGACTCGCTGAACGTGGGCGTTGCGGGAACGGTATTACTCTACGAGGCTTGTGTCAAGAATAAACTGGGCGGCAGAAGGTGATCTTTACTTCGCCGCTGCATCGTCTAAGGAGAGAGTATGGATAACGAAAAGATAGTGGAAACGGCTCCCGAAAGCGAGGAAGTCCCCTTTCCCGTGAAGGGAAAGATCATGGCTAAAGTGCGCGCTCTCGCGAAAAGGTGGTTTATCGACGCTTTTTCGGGGATGGCGCAGGGACTTTTCTGCACTTTGATCGCAGGGACCATTCTCGCACAGATCGCCTCTTGGTGCGGCGAGAACGCATTTTCCGAGACCCTCCTCGTGATCTCCAAGATCGCAAAGTCATTGATGGGCGCGGGGATCGGCGTGGGTATCGCGAATAAGCTTGGAGCGAAGCCTCTCGTGATCTTTACGGCGGCGGTCACAGGTATGGTGGGCGCGTTTGCCTCTCCTCTCGTGGACGTTTTGACCAAGAACGCCGCCTTTTCTTTTGCGCTCGGCGCACCCGGTAATCCCATCGGGGCATACGTCCTCACCCTCTTCACCGTCGAGATCGCCCTTCTTTACGCAGGTAAGACCAAGCTGGATATCGTGCTCGTTCCTCTCGGAATGATGGTCTTGATCCTCGGCGGTATCTTCCTCGCTTGGCCATTTATCAAGCTCATCGACCTCCTCGGCGTCGGGATCGCAAAGGCGATCGAGGCGGGCGTCGCGGTGAAGATCATCGTGGGTATCTTCGTAGCGGTCATTATGGGGGTGCTTTTGACGATGCCGACCTCTTCTGCGGCGATATGGATCGCCATCACGGCGGCGGTCTCTGCGGAGTACGTGGACGCTCTGTCCATCGCGGGTGGTGCGGCTGTCGCGGGATGCGCGGCGCATATGATCGGATTTGCGGTCGCTTCCTTCCGTGAGAACGGAGTGGGCGGCTTGATCTCGCAGGGGATCGGCACGAGTATGCTCCAGATCCCGAATATTATGAAAAAGCCTTTGATCATGCTCCCCGAGATCATCGCGAGCGCGGTGTCGGGGCTTGTTGCTGTTCTCCTCGATCTCCGTTGTAATGCGGCGGGCGGCGGCATGGGCACAAGCGGTCTTGTGGGCGTTTTCGGGACGATAGAGGCGTCTCAGGCGGCGGGACTCCCGGGGTGGAAGATCGCCCTCGGCGTGATCCTCTGCTTGTTTGTGATCCCTGCGGCGGTTTCATTTGTCGTCAGTGAGATCTTGCGTAAAAAGAATATAATTTCGTTGGGCGATCAGAAGCTCGAAGCATAGGAGTCTTGAATGAAAAGATCGGAAGTAAAAGCACAGTATAAGTGGGATCTCGACAGCATCATGCCTGCGGGTAC
>CAMOTC010000114.1 GCA_946625545.1 uncultured Clostridia bacterium
TACATACTCCGAGAGCGACCCCCTCTTTGATATGAAGGCGAACGTCATGGCGAAGTTTTCGAGCCTGCCCGAGCAGACCCGCACCTTGAACGTCGAATGGTTCAATTACTCTCACTATATGGCGTATCACCCCGTGGTGCGCTACTCTACCCTTTTGCAGACCGCTACGACGGGCGAGGTCTGGCCCGCGATGACCGTCGGCGTGCTGACGGCGCTGGGGATCGGCTGTGAGAGAAACTACCTCTACGCGATCGAGAGGCTGAAACAATGCGCTTACTGGGGATATACCCCCGCCCTTCTGCTCCTTTCGCACACCTACGCGCTGAACGGAGAGATGGAGAAAGCGGCGGACTTCAAGACCATTCACGACCTCTGCTGCAGATATATGCTCCTCGGCAAGACCGAGCTCCCCGAGACGGAATCGGTAAACACCTTCGTCAAGGAGACCTTCTCCGTGATCTCCTCCATCTTTTACGACGTGGTGCGCGGATACGATCTGCCGAATATCAACTATTCTTTCGTAGAGGCGATCACTTCGCCTGCCCTCTCCTTTGCGGAAGTCATGCACTTTATCAATAACTTCCAGCGGACGGCGTCCAACTGGCGCGACGTCACGAACCCCTCGAACGACTCGCGGAGACGCACCGTGGGCTTTTAAGGAGGACTGAAATGAAATCTCTCGCAGAACAACTGAAAAATAAATACATTAAGGAAAATCTGGAGTGCTCGACCATCGTAAGCTACGACAAGACGGACCTCTCCAAGACCTACCTCTATAAGGATCTGCCCGACATCTCGATCGACGGGTATCCTTTTGCCGCGGACTTTATCTCTGATAAAGGCGTCGCCTACGGGATGCAGGATTGGCTCTCCGTCTCGGAGGAAGAAAAGAAGCACAGTACGCTGCGCTTTCACTATCTCCCCTGCTGCCACGAGATCTATCTCGGCTGTACCGGCAGCGGTAAGACGACGGGGTGCATCGAGCCGCAGCTCCGCGCCCTCTCCTCGCAAAAGAATAAGCCCGACCTTTTCATTACCGACCCGAAGGGCGAGCTCTTTGACCACAATGCCCGCCACTTGAAGGATAACGGCTACAGGCTCTACGTCCTGAACTTTAAAAACCTGACGCGCTCGGACACCTGGAACCCCCTCCTCGAGCTCTACGATACCGCGATGAAACTGCGCGGCATCGGCAAAGGGACTCGCACCGTGACGGGCGACCTCCCCGCGGACGGGCTGACCCGCGTCGTCCCCATCGAGAGGTACAATAAGGACCTCGGATATATCGCCTACGACGGCAAGGCGTTCCCCTCCCCCGTGGAGTACGACGTCTATATCGAGATGCAGGAAAACTCCATTCAGGCGGAGGTGGATCAGCTGGTCAACGAGATCGCGCACACGATGATCCAGGTCACAAACAAGAACGATAAGACCTGGGAGGAAGGCGCTATCGAGATGCTCAAGGGACTCTTTACCCTGATGGTGGATTTCGCCATCGAGGGCAAAGGCTTCACCCGCGAGATGATGAATATGCAGACCCTGCATAGCTACTACATCACCCTCCGCACCTATTCGACGACCAGCGGCGATCGCACGGGCAGGCTGGACAGCTATCCCCTCTTCCGTAACGGCAAGCACAAGAAGGCCTTTGACCTCCTCGCGACCGCCCTCAACACCGCACAGGTCACGATGCGCGGATATTGCAGCATCTTTGAGGCGGCGATGCAGGATTGGTTCCAGGCGAATATCTACGCCATCACGACCAGTCAAACCGTCGTCCTCGATAATGGCGACGATACTCCCTTCGCGGTCTTCCTGATCACGCGCGACTACGAAAAGAGCGACTTCCGCATCGCGGGTCTCTTTATCGACTGGGTCTATCGCTTCGCACTGAGAAGGAGCGAAGAGGAGCCCCATTGTCGCCCCGTGCACTTCCTGCTTGACGAGTTCGGCAATATCCCCAAGATCGCCGACTTTGAGAATAAGATCGCGACGGCGCGCTCGCGCAATATGTGGTTCCACCTCGTCCTGCAGTCCTACGCCCAGCTCGACCTCATCTATGAGAAGGCGTCCGAGATCATCGTGGATAACTGCAATTCGCTGGTCTTCCTCGGCTCGCAGAACGCAGATACCAAAAAGAAATTCTCCGAGCAGTGCGGTCTGCACTCCATC
Organism: uncultured Clostridia bacterium; assembly: GCA_946625545.1. Taxonomy (GTDB): domain Bacteria; phylum Bacillota; class Clostridia; order Christensenellales; family CAG-1252; genus CAG-1252. The sequence continues at coordinate 2,173 of CAMOTC010000114.1, forward strand.
GAGCGCTACCTGCTCCAGGAGTCCACCGCCGTGGATATCATCGAGGTCCCCATCGTCCCGCGCAGCAGACTGGACGAGATGCGCCCCGGCGAAATGTATATCAAACGGTTCCGTGCGCCCGTCATCAAGTCGGAGTTTATCCGCAGCTATATCTGTGCGCAAGAGGGATACTTCCCGCACTTCCGCGAGTCGGACGGCCTCGAGACCTGCACTCCCTTCGCGAGCGTTTCCTACGCGAATAAGCGTTTTATCCACTCTCTGCCCAAGGTGCGCGACGATGACTGATCACACTAAGTACGTGCCGCACCCCATCGACACGAGCGACGTCACCCTACCCGATGAACTCCTCTCCTTGACCGAGGCGATCGCAGAGAACGTCCACGACGTATGGGCGCTCGGCAGGATCAAGGAAGGCTGGACGTACGGCCCCGAGAAGGACGCCGCGCAGAAGAAAACGCCCTGCCTGGTCCCCTACGCCGACCTCCCCG
>CAMOTC010000115.1 GCA_946625545.1 uncultured Clostridia bacterium
CGAGATCGGAGTGTAGGAACGGGGGATAAAGGTACGCGGACGCGCGGCTCCGCCGGACGTTCCTCCCGAAGTGTTGATCTGAACGTCGGGGGTCGCAGGCGCGGTACGTTCGGGTGCGGGGGTGTTCTGCGGAGCAAGGATCTCCTGCGCGGTGGGCGTATAGGGATTGGTGGACTTCTTGGGCGCGAAACTCGCCGCAGCAGCCGCCTTGTTCTCCTCTTCCAACTTCTTCAAGCGCTCCTTTTGAGCTTTCTTTTCCTCTTGGCGACGGCGCTTTTCCTCCGCCTTGCGGGCTTTCTCTTCTGCGCGCTTCTTCTTCCAGTTCTCCCATCTCTCCTTGAAGGTGGTGGGTCTGTTCTCGCGATCCTCCTCCGCGGTGAGATTCACGACGGGAGTGGGGGTCGTAGCGGCTCCGTCGCTCGCCTCCAAGGAATCGATAAAGCTCCATTCGTCGGTAGCGGAGGCGCCCACGTCCTCTTCGGCGGGGGTATCCGCTGCGACGGGGGTCTCCTCGGGCGCGGGTTCTTCCACGGGGGTCTCCTCGGGCTCAGCCTCGGGGACGAGTTCAAAGACGACATCCTCCGCTTCCTGTCCAAGCTCGGTATATCCGTAGTCGCCCACTTCGGGGGTGGGTGCGACGGCGTTAGCCTTATCCTGTTCGAGCTGTTCCTCGGTGCGCTGATCGTTGAGGATATCGTTGATCTCCTCCATACCATAGGTAAGGGGGTTAACGTCCTCCGCCGTCATGGCCTCCGCCCTTTCGGTCTCAGTCACGGCAACGTTATCAAAGTTGATGAGCTGGGCCAGCTCTTCCATATCGATGATCGCCTGCCGTTGCTGCGCTTCCATATCGGAATAGTGGGTAGCGATGAGGGTCTGCATCGTGTTTTCCTGTTCGCGACGCATCTCTTCGATCTTGCGGATCTCTTTCTTACGCAGGAGGAGCAGGGCTTCGCCCTCGATGGGGGCGATGTAGGTCATCGCCTTCTCTCTCTCAAGCTGTTCGGCAAGGAGCCTCTTCTCGGTCTCCATTCTCTCCTCTTCGGAACGACGGATGGCGTCCAAGCGCTCCTTTTCGGCGGCAAGACGCCTCTCCATCTCCGCCTCTTCCTGACATAGGCGGAGGCGCATCAAGCGCTCCTCCGAACGCACGACTCTGTCGTGCATCTCGCGTTTCTCGCGACGGATGCGCTCTTGTTCCTCTTTCTGAGCCTGCTTTGCCGCCTTCTCCGCCTCTTTCTGAGCGCGAATGCGCTCCTTTTCCTCTTGTTTGCGGCGGATCTCCGCTTCCTTGGCGTCCTTCTTGGCTTGGCGAAGCGCTTCGAGCTTGAGCTGCTCTTCCTCCTTCAGTTGCTGCTTGAGGAGTGCCTTCTGCCTGGCGCTGTCTTCCTTCGCGGTATTGATCTTATACTGACGAATGACGCGGTCTAAGGCGGCGTTCATCTTCCTGAGGTCGTCCTGCGGGACCTCCCCCTTGTCGCCGGGCACCGTGGTGTACAGCCTGCGGATCTCGTGGAGATCCATGTGGAGCTGCGGGAAGTCGTCGGGGACAAAGTCGTCGATATTCTTGGTCAGATACTCGTTCTCGAGGTTCTTTTGCTTTTCGAGCTCTTTCTCCTCGATGAGACCGCCCTCCGCACGAGCCGCCATCGACTCGATCACGAGGGTATTCAGGTAGATGAGATCGCGATACTTCTCCGCCACGGATGGCGCGAGATCACGCGTTTCGGTCACGGTCTCGACCTCGAAACCGACCTTATTATAGGACTCGATGAACTGCCACAAAACAAGGGCTTTCTTGAAGTTCGGGTCCTTCAAAATGACGTTCGTACGGGTGATCGGGGGGCGAACCAGCGCGCAGCTGACCATTTCCTTCGCGAAGGGGCTCGCAAGGAAGCTGCCGACGATGCTGTTGATACGTTCGACACGCTCGAGGAGGGAGTGATTTTCCTCCGTGCCGACAACGCTCTCGACAGGCATATTCGCCGTCGTAGACATTGTGTAGGTGATATTGCTGTCTTTATCCAAGCCGAAGTCACTCGTGACGTTGACCACGATCTGGTCGCTGTTCGCGCTCGACTGCTTGATGAGATTATATCTCCTGCCGATGAAGTCCTTGGTCTTCAGAAGGAGGGTATAGATAAAGCGGTTTTCGTAGATCTCGTAGCTCTCTTCCTTGGACGTATTGAGGATCTTGCTCGGGATGACCATGCCGTCCTTGGTAACGGAGGAGATAAAGTTCGTGTGCTGCGCAAGGTGCTTGACCGATTCGACCGAGATCGAACGCGCAAGAGAGATGTCGACGATGTCCTCTTCGACCACGATGAACTTACGCGGGTTACGCACGATGGTATCCAGCGCGACGATACAATCCTCGAGGGTATCTATCCAGCTCTCGTCAAAGATCTGCTTTTGGAAGCGCTGCGACACCTGGAAGCTGTTCTTCCCCTGCATGATCTGATCGGAAAACTCAGAATAAAAGTCCTCCTGCTTGAGGATCGTACTCAAATAATATAGATATTCGTCGTACCTTTTCTTGTCAGCCATTCCCTATCGATCCCTTATTCTTAGAAGAGTTTCTTCAACCTCTCGAGATACTCTTTGCACTCGGTCATATTCTCCTCGCCGAAGTGATCGGAGAGGTACTGGATGTAGTCGT
>CAMOTC010000116.1 GCA_946625545.1 uncultured Clostridia bacterium
AGGCGTACACCCTCTATAGGGGAGACCGCGACAATAAGGACTACGGCAAAGAGGCGCTCGATACCCTGATCTCCGAGATGGAAAATCACAGGGACGATCTCCTCGTTATCATGGCGGGATATCCCGACGATATGGACTATCTGATGCAGGGGAATAGCGGCTTGCGCAGTAGGATCCCCTATCTGATCCATTTCCGCAATTTCACCCGCGAGGAACTCTATATGATCTTTGAGTCCCTCGTGAAGAAGCATTTCAAGTACGACGACGAGATCCTTCCCACCGCGAAGGAATACTTCCTGAGCTTGGATGAAACGGTGATCTCCTCTAAGGATTTCAGCAACGGACGTTTCGTGCGAAATATCTTTGAACGCACTTGGGCAAAGGCGGCGATGCGCCGCGATCTCGATAACGGGACGCTCCGCCTCGCCAAGGAGGACTTCCTGCTCTCGGTCTCCGACCAAGAGTTAAAAAAGGACCTCAAGGACGGTCGCAAGATCAAAAGGGTCGGTTTCGGCAGTTTGTTATCGTAATTCGGATAGTGTCTTTCGGGGCGATCGATGGGTTCGGTCGCCTCTTTTTTTATAGCAACTCTACCTTTGGGAGAGTATCCACAAAAGTGCGTAGGTATTGGATATACTGTAATCGTTTCGGAGGATCATAACAATGAGAAAAACAATAAAACTATGGATCGTCGCAGTTTTGTCTGTCGTTTTTACTGTTGTGCTTTTCGCATGCGATAAAAAGAACGACGAAAGGGCGGTGATCGAAGAAGAACCTATCACCTTGGAACGCGTCGAAGCGGCGCTGACCTCAGACGTTTTTTACGGGATTTATTCGGACGGTACCGGCGGTATCGCTCTGACTTTCAAGGATGGCAAAGTCGAAGGTCAAGCTTATTCCGCGACGAACAGCGGGGCTAAGAAAGGGGTATCGGGGACGCTCGGAGAGAGTTATACGATCGATCTTGAAGCGGGAACGGTAGCCTTCGTTTCGTCACAGGGAAAGGAATCCGTTTGGAAATACGAATACTCTAAAGGAAAAATCATTAAATTGACGTTGGGGGATGAAGTTCTGTTCGGAGATTCCCTAACGGCGGAGACGGTTGCCGCTGCGCTGGAGAGCAACTATTATTCGAGAACTACGTCGGGAACCTATAACAGTACCACCTTTCAAATGTGCTTTAAAGACGGCAACGTGTACGAGCGTTTGCTCCTCGTGATGGGCGGGGTGGGGTCATACGGCGCAGACGAGCCGTTCAAGATAAAAGGTTCGTATGAACTGCAGCCCGATCGGGCGATGATCAAGATAACCAAGACGGGTGGTTCGGTGGAGTATTTTTCTTATCAATATACCGGCACCGAGGTTACGAAAGTGTTTGGGCTCTCCTCGAAAGGTGACGACTCGTATCCGTATGAGAAGAAAGGTCCCGTTTCCGGAATAACGATCGACACTACTCCTGCGGGAAACACTTCCTCTTCGTCCGGCAAATCAAATAATACAACCACTGCGGCAACGACCGATCTGACTGAAGCGACTGTGAAGAACCAGCTCACATCGACCGACTGGACGGTTGAGGGGATTGGCGCTTTGGTCGTGCATTTTACTCAGACGACGGTTTCTTTTTCGTACGATTTCGGCAATGATTCGGGCACTTTTTTAACGGCAAATTATTCGTTTGACGAGCAAGACCAGGTGATTACGCTTTCTTCCGTAAATATGGATTTCGATTTGATCCACGACCAATTGATCGACGAGATCAAGGAAGAATACGGAGAAGACGCGGACGCGGAAGAGATATATAACGAACACTTCGAGGAAATGGAAGAGGAAATAAAGAATCTGGAATCCATGCCGATGAGTCTCGTCTGTTCCGGCGATAAGATCACAAAGATCAGTCTTATGGGAAAATTGGTTCTCGTTCCGAAAAAATAGAGATGAATGCGATAATAAAAGGTAGTGCTCTCGGTTTGGCGCTACCTTTTTTATTATACTTTCTCCGCGAGTTCAAGGTAGAGTTCCTCAGTCGCGGCGACGCTCTTTTGGTTAAAGACGGTCACAGAGCCGTCCTTTCGTTTGAGTAAGATGAAATTGTGCGTATTCTCCGAGTAGGTCAGGCGGAAGTGCTCGCCGTACTCCTCGTTTGTGTAGGTGCCGAATGCCTTGCTGATGCCGCCGTAAGAGGTGATGCGCTCGGAGGCGTAGGTCTCATCGGTCAATAGGACGACCTCGGCGAGATCCTCGTAAGAGGCGCTCTCCTTATGGTAGATAAAGAAGGAGAGGGTGTAACTATCCTCCTCCAAGGTCAACTCCACCGGTGCGAATACGATGGAGAGGGCGGCGGCAAGTCCCACCGCCACGATCAAAAAGACCACGAAGAGGATGGCGCCTATCACGTTTTGTTTGTGCGGCTTCGCCATATCACCACCAATCCTTTTCCTTAAACTTGATATCGTCGTAGTACTCTCCGTACTTCTCCTTGAATGCCTGCGCGTTCTGCTCGTAGGGCTTGAGGAGTTCGGAGAGGTCGAGATCCTCGTAGTGGATCGCGTCTTCGTCTTGGTATTCGGCTAGTTTGGCTAATTCTCTTTCA
>CAMOTC010000117.1 GCA_946625545.1 uncultured Clostridia bacterium
GAGAGGACGCCGACGGGCTCTTCGTCCTCAAAGAGGAGAGCCGCATTGTCCTCGATCGCGTAGGAGAGGGGATAGCCCTGCTCCCGCGCTATCATATCAAACTCGGGACGGGAATTATAGTGTGGGGTCGCCGCTCCCTTGATCTTCCCTAAGCCCCGATAGGGAGCGTACTCCCCTTCGATGAGAGAATCGGTATAGATATCCTCAAACCAACAGATCGCGCCCGCGGAGAGTCCCGCGAGGACGGCGCCCCGCTGATAGGCGTCCCAAACGAGCTTATCCACGCCCGTCTCGCGCCATACCTGCATCAAGTAGAGAGTATCGCCGCCGCCGACGTAGATGACGTCTGCCTTATTGATCTTTTCCGCTACGTGATCGAGGGTCATCAGCCCTTTTGTCAAGATGGCGACGTCGCTCTTCATATCAAAGAGAGAGGTATAGGTCTTGCGAAAACTATTGAAATAGGGATTACTGTCGTGACTCGCGGTGGGGAAAAAGAGAGCGTATCCGCGGTGCCCGTCGGTGATGCGGCTCTTCGCGAGAGAGGCGATATAGCCGTCGATGGGAGCGGTGGTCTTATTGCGGAGCTCTCCCCCGCCGATGGAGACAAAGACGCGTTTCATCAGTCTGTCGCGTTCTTTTTCTTGAAGTTATCCTTCGCGCGGTACATATTGCTCATAATGACCTTGCGGACGCGGAGCGACTTCGGGGTGACCTCGAGCAATTCGTCCTCGCCGAGAAACTCGATATACTCTTCGAGGCTCATACGTTTGACGGGGGTCAGGCGCAGGGCTTCGTCACTGCCCGCCGCACGCATATTGGTGATATGCTTCTTTTTGCAGACGTTGACGACGATATCGTCCGACTTGGGCGTATAGCCCACGACCATACCCTCGTAAACCGCCGTGCCGGGACCCACAAAGAGGGGGCCTCTGTCCTGCGCGTTAAAGAGTCCGTAGGTGACTGCTTCGCCCGTCTCGTAGGCGACGAGGGAGCCGAAATTGCGCATCTGAATGTCACCCTTGTACTCCTCGTAGCCGAGGAAGATGGTATTTAAGACGCCTTCACCTTTGGTGTCGGTCAAAAACTCGTTCTTATATCCGATCATGCCGCGCGCGGGCATTTTGAACTCGAGGCGGATCCTGTCCCCCGTCGGGTGCATCGTGATGAGCTCGCCGCGTCTGCTGCCGAGCTTCTCCATCACGGCGCCGACAGCCGTCTCGGGGACGTCCACGATGACCTGCTCGATGGGCTCCATTTTCTTGTCGTCCTCGTACTGATACAGCACCTTGGGCATAGACACCGCGAACTCGTATCCTTCGCGGCGCATCGTCTCGATCAGGACGGAGAGGTGCATCTCACCGCGACCCTTGACGAGGAAGGTATCGGTATTTTCGGTATCCTCCACGCGGAGGGAGACGTCCTTCAGGAGCTCGCGATACAGTCGGTCACGCAGGTGGCGGGTGGTCACGTACTTGCCCTCGCGGCCTGCGAAGGGAGAATCATTGACCATAAAGCGCATCTCGAGGGTGGGCTCGCCGATCTTCATAAAGGGAATGGGCTCCACCTTTTCGGGAGAGCAGAGGGTGTCGCCGATCGTGATGTTCTCACTGCCGCTGAAGCAGATGATGTCGCCGACCTTGGCACTGTCCACGTTTACACGCTTTAAGCCATCGATCTGCATCAAGGTCACGATGTGGGTCTTATAAGGGGTAAAGTCGCCGTGGAAGGAGGCGATGACCGCGTCCTGTCCCACCTTCAAGGTGCCGCGCTCCACCCTGCCGATGCCGATCCTGCCCACGTAGTCGTTGTAGTCGATGGAGGAGACGAGCACCTGGAAAGGCGCGCTCTCATCCCCCTCGGGCGGGTCGATGTAGTTCACGATGGTCTCAAAGAGGTCTGTGAGGTCGGGCTTTTGCTCCACCGTCATGGATGCCGTGCCGTTCCTGCCGCTGCAGTACACGACGGGAGAGTCGAGCTGGCTGTCGTCCGCATTGAGGTCCATCATGAGTTCGAGCACTTCGTCCACGACGCGCTTGGGCTCTGCGTCGGGGCGATCCACCTTATTGACGCAGACGATGATCTTGTGTCCGAGCTCGAGCGCCTTTTGCAGCACGAAACGAGTCTGCGGCATGGGGCCCTCGACGGCGTCCACGAGGAGGAGAACGCCCGAGACCATCTTCAGAACGCGCTCCACTTCACCCGAGAAATCGGCGTGACCGGGGGTGTCGATGATATTGATCTTGACGTCTTTATAGTAGGCGGCGGTATTCTTCGCGAGGATGGTGATGCCACGCTCACGCTCGAGATCGCCGCTGTCCATCACGCGCTCGTCCACGTGCTGATTGGAGCGAAAGATACCCCCCTGCTTCAACATCTCATCCACGAGGGTGGTCTTGCCGTGATCGACGTGCGCGATAATTGCGATATTTCGTAAGTCTTTCCTGATCATTTTTCGTCCTTCTTTTTCTACTTTTTGACCGTAAAATTATACAATTTCGCAAAAATTACTGTCAAGTAATTTTAAAGCAAGGGAGGAGAAGAGGCGAAAAAACAAAGTAGGAGCGCATCGTGATCGGCGA
>CAMOTC010000118.1 GCA_946625545.1 uncultured Clostridia bacterium
TCGATATGGATCTCGCTCATGATCTCGGTCACGATGGGGAGACCCGTCTCCTCCTTCGCCTTCAACAAGAGACGAATGCCCTCCTCGCGCAGTCCTTGGAAGGCGTAGGGCGAGGTGCGCGGCTTGAATGCGCCGCCGCGGAGAATGGTGGCGCCCGCCTCCTTGACCGCCTCGGCGACCCCGATGATCTGCTTCTCGGTCTCTACCGAGCAGGGTCCCGCGATGTAGGTAAAGTTCCCCGCGCCGATCGTGACGCCCCCCACCTTGACGGCGGAGTCCTCGGGATGGAACTTGCGATTTGCGAGCTTGAAAGGCTCCTGAATGCGCTTGACGTCCTCCACGATGTCGAGAGAGCGCACGAGGTCGATATCCACGCGGCTCGTATCGCCCACAAGACCCATAACGAGGCTGTTTTCACCCTCGCTGATATCGGTCTTTAAGCCGAGCGACTTGATCCATTCCGTCAGATGATCGTACTGCTTCTTGTCGTGATTTTTCTTGATGACGATGATCATTATTTGCTCCTTTATTCGCCACACGGCGAAGTCGTTTATAAATTAAAAGCGGCCGATGATCGACCGCTTTTTTATCTTTTGTATCAACGCAAAAACAGCCGAAACTTATTTCAGATCCGCGAAATAATAATATCCGTAATAAAAGCCGATCTTGCGCGTCATGGTGCTATGCGAGGAAGCTGAGCTTATTGTCCGCGATGACCGTGATAAGGTCCACGATCCAGAAGAGCGGGCAGAGGAAGAAGTTCAAGACGGCACCGAGGAGCTTGCCGCGCTGTGCACGGGTCACGATACCGAGAATGATGCTGGTCAGGGGGATGATCGCAAGGATGATATTGATGATGTGGCCGAAGCCGTATGCGCCGCCGTTACTCTTTTTCTTTGCCATAATAGTCACGCTCCTTTTCGAGATATTTTCATTATATCACCGCATAGCGGCGAATGCAAGTGTTTTCTCCGCGCGGAAAGCGGGAGCGAGCGAAGTTCCGCTATGCGGAAAGTGAAGTTGCGCACAAATGCGCAGTGATGTTGACTTCGTCAGTGAAGTTATTCACTGCGTTCACAGTGAAGTTCGCCTTCGGCGAGTTAAGGTGTCCTGCGGAGCAGCACAATTCCGCATTCCGCATTGACAATAACGGCGTCAGCCGATACATCATGTCGCCGCAGGCGATACATCATGCGCGCAAAGCGCGCTCTATGCCGCCCACGCCGTCGGTCGCTTTCGATTTTCCGCAAACCAAGCGGTATCTTTGAGCAGTGTGTCGTTATTCGAGCAGGTCACCGTGACCCCGCCGCCCGAGCTGAGCACCGTGATATTGCCGTTCATCGAAGTAAAGCCTTTGTCCTCGTACTTCGCCGACGTCGTATTATACTCCAAGATGCCGAGGGTGGTCACGTACACGCGGGTCGTGTAGGGAGCCACACGATCTATAAATGCCTGCGAGGGGAAGGTATTATCGTTCTTTACCCCCTTGGTGTATTCCACCGCACCGGCGCAGCAACACACGCACACGATCTTTGGCTTGATGACCTTGAGGAGCGTATCGGTCGTGGCGGTATAGGAGCCGTGATGTCCCGCCTTGAAGAGTTGCACTTCGGGGAGATCGTTATTCTCCACGAGGGACGCCTCGCCCTCCGCCTCGAGATCCCCCGTCAGGAGATAATAGTTGTCGCCGTGATTAAAGAGGACGCAGACCGAATAGTTATTTTCGTCCCCCGAGGTATTCTCATAGAACTTTTGGTAAAGGATGGTCATACTCATCCCTTCGCCGAGCTCGTAAGTCTGCTGTGCGCCGTTTAACCCTTTGACGCAGTCGAGCGCGGTATAATGCTTCGCCCCGAGAGCGACCTCGGCATCGCGCGCCGTAACGTAATTATTGTAAACGGCAGTATCGGCGTTCGTCAGAGCAAAGTCAATGATGACCTCGCACTCATAGCGCTTGAAGATGCCATCTCTCGATTTGGTATCGGTAAAGCCCGCGATATGATCCTGATGGGCGTGCGTCGCGATCACGTACTCGAGCTTGCCGTCGGTGCAGTAGTTATCGACGTAGCTCGCTATAGCGTCTGCGCTGTTCTGCCTCGAGCCGGCGTCGATCAATATGTCCACGTCTCCCGCCTTGATATAGGTGCTGTCGCCGGTATAATTATTGCCCAGCTCGAGGAAGTGGAAGGAGAGATCCTTGTCCCCATAGGTCGCCGCCTTAGGCGGGGCGTTTTTATTCGTCTCGGTAGAATTCTCCAGCCCGATCAGTCCGTTGACGAAGGTATGTACGCTATCTACTTTCAGATACAGAAAGACGCCGACCGCGATCAGGATCAGCAGGATCACGACGATCGCGATGACCGCGCCGGGGTGCTTCTTCGCCGCCTGCTTGACCGCCTTTTTCGCGGTGCGTTCCGCGGTTTTCTTTGCTCTTTTCTCGGGATCTTTTGTTGCCATACTATACCTCGTTTTTGTAAGTGTTATTCGGCTTTCGCCGAGAGTTATTTG
>CAMOTC010000119.1 GCA_946625545.1 uncultured Clostridia bacterium
ACCACAATGCGTCCAATGCACGCAAATCATGCGACTATCGTCGCAAATCATGGCGGCAGCCAAATCATGCCGCAGGGCGGCAAATCATTCTTAAAAAGGCGGCATTTCTGCCGCCTTGATTTCGCATTTTGCACTAAGCATTTCGATCATTTCAGGAATAGTCCGAGCAGGAGCAGTACCACCCCGCCGACGAGGGGGACGATGGAGACCTTGCCCCAGGCGCCGTCCCCTTTTTGGTGACGGATGGCGATGGAGACGAGAGAGGCGAGGATCGCCGCCGAGGAGAGCCAAATAAAGATGGTCTTGTAGGCGTCCGAATAATTGCGCATCAAGATAAAGTTCACCGCGAGGAGCGCTCCCGTAATGACGAGACTCACCACGTAGCCCATAAACTCCCCTTTTCTCTCGAGCACGAGGACGGGCGCGAGGAAGAGGAGGCTCGTCATCCCGCCGATGATCCACTGCCAAGTAGACCATGGAGGCATGATCCAGCCCGAGATCAGGAAGGCGATGGAGCAGGCGCACCCGATCGCCATCGTGACGATCCAATGCGGGTCGATCAGGTGAAAGCAGAAGTAGAAGGAAAGCCCCACGAGGAGAAAGCCGAGGCAGATAAAGATGACCTTATACGACTCGGTCGGGAGATAGCAACGCAGGACGAAATTCAGGATAGAGAGCCCGATCAAGAGAAAGATGACGGGCAGATGATACTCGAGGATATTCTTCTCGTCCAGCCAATAGATCGCCGTCCCGAGGAGGAGCGTCGCCGACACGCCGCCGCCGATCCCGAGGAGATACTCCCAGACCGTCCACTCGAGGTTCGTCGCCGCGGCGAGAATGCCGCAAACGATGCCGACGACGGCGGGGATCACCAAGCAAACGATGGTGACGATCATCGCCCGCGACATCGGGAGACGGGGATAGTCCGCCTTCTTGGGGGCGGTGGGATTACTCGGCTGATCGGCAGAGATCTCGCGCGCAGGCTCGGAACTGCCGCCTTCGTCCTCAAAATTATTGAAAAAATCGTCGTCCATCCTTTTTACCTCGTTTCGCGCGGGTTTTCCCCGCGTAAATAATATTATATCATTCTTTAGTCGATTTTTCAATATTTTCGCGCGCTATGGGATAAAGAGCCTTTCTCGGATTGACAAACGCACGGCGGACGTGTAGAGTAATATCCGTAAGCGAGGGGAGGACCCCCTCGGACTCGGAGAAAGAAAATGATCGCTTCTATCCTGATCGCCGCCGTAACCTGTATCGTGATGATCCTCGGCATTCTTCTTTTCCCGATAATCAAAGTGGGCAAGATCCACCTCGACACCTATTGGATCGTCGCCTTCGTCGGCGCTGTCGTCACCGTCGCGGCGGGGCTCGTCAGCGTAGAGTCCCTGGGAACTGCCTTCACGGACAGCTCGGCGATCAATCCCATCAAGATCCTGCTCCTCTTTCTCTCAATGACCCTGATCTCGATCTTTCTCGACGAGGTCGGCTTTTTCCGTTATCTCGCAAATCGGGCGCTCCGCCTCGCGGGCGAAAGCCAATTCCGCACCTTCACGATCCTCTATTGGACGGTGTCGATCCTGACGGTCTTTACCTCCAACGATATCGTGGTGCTGACCTTTACGCCCTTCATCTGCTACTTCGCAAAGAGTGCGAATATCGACCCCAAGCCCTACCTCGTCGCCGAGTTTATCGCCGCGAATACGATGAGTATGCTCTTTATCATCGGCAACCCGACGAATATCTACGTCGCCACCTCGTACGGCATCACCTTTATCGATTATTTCCTCGTGATGGCGCTCCCGACGATGGCGTCCGCCCTCCTCTCCTTCGGCGTCTTGTGGCTACTCTTTCATCATAGTCTCCGCGAACCCATCAAGGCGATGCCCGAAGTGGTAAAGGTGGAGGATAAGCCCCTCCTCTTCGCGGGACTCACAGTCCTCGCGGTCACCACCCTCTTTCTCGTCGTGGGACCCTATCTCGGAGTGGATATGTGGCTGGTCTCCGTCATCGCCGTCGGCGTCCTCCTGCTCGCGGTGTTGATCCTTGCCGCCGCGAGGAGAAAAGCCCCGAAGGAACTCGGCAGGACCTTTGCCCGCGCGCCGTGGCAGCTCGTTCCCTTCGTCTTATCGATGTTCGTCCTCATCCTCTCTCTCACCGAAAACGGCGTGACCGAGAAACTCGGGAGCGCGCTCGGCTCTGCGGGAACGGTCTGGAAGTACGGCACGCTCTCCTTCCTCTCTGCAAATCTCATCAATAATATCCCGATGAGCGTCCTATTCTCCTCCGTCGCCGCCTACCTGCCCGAGGGAGAACTGCTCCGCGGCGTGTACGCCACCATCGTGGGCTCCAATCTCGGCGCTTTCCTGACCCCCATCGGCGCCCTCGCCGGCATCATGTGGATGGGACTCCTCAAAAAGCAAGACGTCAAAATGTCCTATCTCGACTTTGTCAAATGCGGCTCCGCCGTCGCCCTCCCCTCCCTCGCCGCGGCGCTTGGCGT